>JAHDHO010000017.1:0-18684 GCA_020631275.1 Polaribacter sp.
AAAGTTTCTTCACCTTTACCATTAATAATTGCTTCCAATAAATTATCTTTTAAAAAGTAACCTGTTATTGCATCTGGGTTTTCAGAAAAAACAGGAATTCTAGAAAATCTTAATTTTTTATGATCGTTATAAAAAGAGCTTATTGTTTGAGTTTCATCTGCGGTTTCAATTACAGATCTCGGTGTCATTACATCGTTTACTTTAATTTCTTTAAAACCAAGTAAGTTTCTAATAACTTTACTTTCATTTTTCTGAAAAACACCTTCTTTTTCTGCCATGTCTGCCATTACTAAAAAGCTTTCTCTGCTTAAAATACTTCCATGACCTTTGCCTCCAATTAATTTTGTTGTTAATTGTAAAATCCATAATATTCCAGTCCATTTTAATGGGAAAATCATTATTTTTAAAGCTTTAGCCGTAAAATTAGCAAGTTGTTTCCAGTACGTAGCACCTATGGTTTTTGGTATTATTTCTGATGCTACTAGAATTAAAATAGTCATTATAGTAGAAACTAAACCAACCATTACATCTTCTGTAATTTTAATTCCGAATACTGTTTTTACGTCTGTACCATACATTTCTGCGTAAGCAACTTTTGCTTGCACACCTACTAAAATTGCACCAACCGTATGTGCAATGGTATTAATTGTTAAAATAGCAATTAAAGGCTTATCAACATCCTTTTTAAAAGTTTCTAATTGTGTAGCATATTGTTCACCTTCGCTTTTTTTAAGATTGATAAATGTTGGTGTAATACTTAACAATACAGCTTCTAGAATAGAGCATAAAAAAGAAAAGAAAATAGATATTGTTGCAAAAATTATTAATAAAGTCATGTATAATTTATTTGAGATGCTAATTTACACAAAATAAAAAAACCTCGAGAATTTCTTCTTGAGGTTTCTTCTAAAATATTGTTATCTATTTAGAAAGCATAGCTCATACCAACTAAGTAGTAAGATTGTAATTTGTTATCTACAGTAGAAAAAGTTTCTGCAGGATTGTCTATTAAAGCATTGTTTAAGGCCTCTTGTTTATTTTTACGTAAACCTAATTCTAAACCAACTCCAATTCCTTTCCAAACAGTGTAACCGAAAGAGTTTGTCCAAGTCCAGTTAGATAAATCAGCAGTCTTATAACTTTGAAAGATAGATAAATTAGACTTTACACTTAATTTACCATACTTCTTATTATAATCTGCAACAACTTTAGTACCTAAAGAAGATTCGAAAACAGTTTCGCCACTACTAAATACAAAGTTATAGTTTCCTGGGTGCATTACTACTACTAAGTTATTTGTTGGCGTCCAAGTAACACCAGCACCAAAATCTAAATAACCAGGATCGTTAAAATTATCTATAATTGTAGTTCTGTATTCTGCAAGAGCAGATAAAGCCCATTTTTTATTTAATCTTTTACCGTATAAAGAAGAAATTGTAAATACATCTGTAGCAGTATCAAAACCTTCGTCTCCGGCAACACCTTTTTCATCTAACTTAACCCAACCTAAGTTAATTGCAGCAGAGTTTCTCCAGAAAAAATCTTCTTCTATTAAATTAGCAAAACCATTTACAGTTACACCAATATTACCTGCAGATGCAGTAGGTGCTGTTCTAGCGTACCAGTTGTTAAAGCCAGACAAACTAGCACCAATGGTACCAAAAGCACCTTTTCTCCAGCCTGGTAAAGCATCAATTTTTGCTTGTAAAGCGTTAACTTCTCCTTGTAATTTAGCAATTTGAGCTTTTTTAGGAGCTTGTTCTTTTTTTAATTCTTCTGCAGTTTGTGCGCTTGCAGAAAAGCTAATAAATACCAATAAAATTAAAATTGATAATTTTTTCATGTTGACTATTTTTTAAAATTAAGCGTGCAAAAGTACACTTTTATTGTTTTTAGACAAGAAAATATTAATAAGTCACTTTTTCATGGAAGCTATAATTCATTCCCAAGCCAAAAAGTTGTCTAAACTGAATTTTACTAGACGAGTTGTCATCAATAATTGTATGAAAAGTCATGTGCATTTTAATATGCTTATTCACTGTAAAGCGTAGGTTTGTTTGATAATCTAGATCGACATTACCAACATTTGCAAGGTAATCTGTATACATTGTTAAGATGTTTTCCATCTCGATGTTTTTCATTAGGCCAAATTTATAATAACCAGAAAGATTAAAACCTAACCCAAATGCAACAGTTTTACCTTCGTCTACACCAAATTTTCCAGAGAAAAATTCATTTACAAATGTATATCTTGCGGTTGCTGGTGCTACGTTTAAATTTAAATCATCAGATTTTTTCCATAACATACCTGGTCCAAAAGTTAAATAGGCAGGAGATAAAAATTCTGAAACTAATAATTTAGGCTCTTTTGCATAATCGAACCCTTTGGTGTATTGAGTTTTAAAATTGGCAATAAAAGAAAGAAACCAATAAGTTGTTGTTTTTATACCAAGTAGCGAATTTAATTCAAATCGATCATTAGTCTTTCTGTAGCCTTTTTCACTTATATGACTTAAACCGTAACCAGATAATAATCGGGTATCCCAGTTTACGTTGTTTTTCTTATAATTAAAATCGTAATTTATGTTGATGTTTCCTGCAACGGTGTTTTGTCCGCCAGAAGCCCAGTTTGAAAAAGAAGATTGATTAAAAACAAATGCAAGTCTACCATTAATTTTCCATTTTGGTTTAGGTAAGGTATCTAGTTTCTTTTTTTGAGCATTAGAATTAAATGCTATAAAAGTTAAAAAAAGAAGTGTAGCTAATCTTCTCATTGCAATTTTTTTAATATTAATTTTCTTCTGGTTATAAATGTATAAATTTATTTTTTTGATTTATATAATGGTACAGTAGAGCATGCTTCGCCAAACATAATAGATTTAGCAATTGGTTGTAGTTTTGCGATTAGAAAAGCAAAAGCAGATTCTGGTATTGGTTTTTCTGCACAACCTTTAATTATTACGGGGCAATCTTCAAAATCTCTTAAATCTACAAAGTTTAAAAGTTCTTGATATAATACTGTTTCTAATAATTCTAAATTACCAATAACAACCTTGTTTGCATAAGGTGTAACTTCTGCAGCAATTAACATAAAAGCCCATGATGGTATAATTGCGTCTACAGAGCAGTTAATGGCAACAAAGCAATTTTGGTATTGTGACCAATTGTGATTTTTAACAGAGCTTCTAAAATCTTTTTCTTTTAAAATAATTTCTTCAAATAGCCAGTCTTTAATGTCAAAAGAAACTCTTTTTCCATCAGGATAGATTTCTTCAAGATCAAAGGTTTTTAACTTACTATTTGCTACTCTATTTATGATTTCTTCTGCCATTGATAGTTTTTTGTTTTAATTATTGTAAATAAATAAAACATTGTTAAGTATTATAGCATACCTAATTCTAGTTTTGCTTCTTCACTCATCATTTCTTGTGTCCAAGTTGGATCGAATGTAATTTCAACTTCGCAGTTGTTTAATTCTTTTAAAGACTTTACTTTATCTTCAATTTCTACGGGTAAACTTTCTGCAACTGGGCAGTTAGGAGATGTTAATGTCATTAAAATTTTTGCATTATTTTCATCAGAAACAAAAACATCATAAATTAAACCAAGTTCATAAATGTCTACAGGTATCTCTGGATCGTAAATTGTTTTTAAAACACCTACAATTTTATCTCCAATTTCTTCTAATTCTTTATCTGTCATTATATAATTTCTTAATTCTGTAATTTAGTTTGTTGCGCAATTGCGTACAATTTTATTTGCTTAACCATAGAGACCAGTCCGTTTGCTCTTGTTGGGCTTAAGTGTTCTTTTAAACCTATTTGATCTATAAAAGTGGTTTCTGCAGTTAAAATATCTGCTGGTTTTTGTTCCGAGAATACCCTCAATAATAGTGCCACAATTCCTTTGGTTAAAATAGCGTCACTATCTGCAGTAAACTTAATTTTATCTGCATCTAATTCAGAATACAACCAAACTTTAGATTGGCATCCTTTAATTAAATTTTCGTCTAATTTATGTGCATCTTCAATTATAGGCAAAGATTTACCAAGTTCTATTATGTACTCATAACGATCCATCCAATCATCAAACATAGAAAACTCATCAATAATTTCTTCTTGTATTTCTTTGATAGTCATTTTTAAAACTTATTTTTGCGCTTTCAAAAAGCGTTTTATTGTAAAAAGCAAAATTACGCATAAATTATAAGAAATGAGTAAATTATTAGCAGTTGGTACAGTAGCTTTTGATGCTATTGAGACACCTTTTGGTAAAACAGATAAGATTTTAGGAGGTTCTGGAACTTTTGTAGGTTTAGCGGCATCTCAATTTGGAGTAGAAACAGGTGTTGTATCTGTTGTAGGAGGAGATTTTCCTGATTCTTATTTACAAATGATGAATTCTAAAGGAATTAATACAGATGGTATAGAAGTAGATAAAGAAGGTAAAACTTTTTTCTGGAGCGGTAAATATCATAACGATATGAATTCTAGAGATACTTTGGTAACAGAATTAAATGTATTAGAAACGTTTACACCAGTTGTGCCAGATTCTTTTAAAGATGCTGGTATTGTAATGTTAGGTAACTTGCACCCGCTAACACAAGCATCTGTTTTAGATCAAATGACAGAGAAACCAAAATTAATAGTATTAGATACTATGAATTTTTGGATGGATATTGCTTTAGATGATTTACATACTGTTTTAAAAAGAGTAGATGTAATTACTATTAATGACGAGGAAGCTCGCCAATTATCTGGTGAATATTCATTAGTAAATGCTGCTAAGAAAATCCACGAAATGGGGCCTAAATATGTGGTAATTAAAAAAGGAGAACACGGAGCTTTACTATTTAATGAAGGAAAAATGTTCTTTGCACCTGCGTTACCGTTAGCAGAAGTTTTTGACCCTACTGGTGCCGGAGATACATTTGCAGGAGGTTTCTGTGGATATCTAGCAAAAACAGAAGGTATTTCTTTCGAAAACATGAAGAATGCGATAATCTACGGATCTAATTTAGCCTCTTTTTGTGTAGAGAAATTTGGTACAGAACGCATGCAAGAGCTAACAACAGATGAAGTTAAAACACGCTTACAGGCTTTTAAAGAATTAACACAATTTGATATAAAATTATCTTAATGTAAATCCGCGGTTTTGACTGCGGATTTTTTTTTGATATAATTGCAACAATAACAACACAATACAACTAAAAACATTATAAAATGAGTGATGCTATTAAACATGAATGTGGAATTGCACTTGTTAGATTAAAAAAACCATTACAGTTTTACAAAGATAAATACGGTACTGCTTTTTACGGAATTAATAAAATGTATTTATTAATGGAAAAGCAACATAATCGTGGTCAAGATGGTGCAGGTTTTGCAAGTGTAAAATTTAATGTAGAACCCGGTACAAGATATATTAGTAGAGTACGTTCTAACAAATCGCAACCAATACAAGATGTTTTTGGGCAAATTAACGATCGCTTAAACGGTGTTTTAGAACAAAACCCAGACAAGAAAGATGATGTAGCGTGGCAAGAAGAAAATATGCCATATATAGGTAACTTATTTTTAGGTCATGTTCGTTATGGGACTTTTGGTAAAAATAGTATCGAAAGCGTGCATCCTTTTTTACGTCAAAGTAACTGGAAACATCAAAACTTAATTGTTGCAGGTAACTTTAATATGACAAATTCTAAACATTTATTAGAAGAGTTAATAGAGTTAGGGCAACATCCAAAAGAATTTACAGATACAGTAACGGTTATGGAGAAAATTGGTCATTTCTTAGAAGATGAAGTGGCTAAGTTGTACCAAAAAGCAAAAAAGAAAGGCTTTAATAAAAAAAATGCTTCACCTTATATTGAAGAAAATTTAAGCATTAAAAAAGTTTTAAAAAGATCTTCTAAAAACTGGGATGGTGGTTATGCTATGGCAGGATTAGTTGGTCATGGTGATGCTTTTGTTTTAAGAGATCCTAATGGAATAAGACCTACATATTTCTTCGAAGATGAAGAAGTAGTAGTTGTAGCATCAGAAAGACCAGTTATTCAAACTGTATTTAACATAGAAATTGATAAAGTACAAGAATTAGAAAGAGGTCATGCATTAATTATTAAGAAAAATGGTAAAACCTCTATTAAACAAGTTTTAGAGCCAAGAGAAAATAAAGCTTGTTCTTTCGAGCGCATCTACTTTTCTAGAGGAAGTGATGCGTCTATTTATGAAGAAAGAAAAAACTTAGGTAAATTAGTGTTTCCTAAAATCTTAAAATCAATAGATAGCGATATCTCTAACACAGTATTTTCTTATATACCAAATACTGCAGAAACTTCTTTCTACGGAATGACAGAAGCCGCAGAAGATTTACTAAATCAGCAAAAAACAGAAAAGATTTTAGCGGGTGGTACGAAGTTATCTGCAGAAAAAGTAACAGAAATTTTATCTGAAAGAGCACGTTTTGAAAAAATAGCAATTAAAGATGCAAAGTTAAGAACATTTATTGCAGATGATAGTTCTAGAGACGACCTTGTAGAGCACGTGTATGATATTACTTACGGGGTTGTTAAACCTACAGACAATCTTGTAATTATAGACGATAGTATTGTAAGAGGTACAACTTTAAAGAAAAGTATTATTAAAATCTTAGACAGATTAAACCCTAAGAAAATTGTAGTAGTTTCTTCTGCACCGCAAATACGTTATCCAGATTGTTATGGTATAGATATGGCAAGAATTGATGCATTTATTGCGTTTAAAGCTGCTGTAGAATTGCTAAAAGATTCAAATCAAGAACATATTATAAGCGAAGTTTATAAAAAATCTAAAGGGCAACAAGCTAAATCAGATGAAGAAATTGTAAATTTTGTAAAAGAAATTTACGCACCATTTACAACAGAAGAGATATCAGCAAAAATTGCTCAAATGTTAAAAACAAAAGATGTTAAAGCAGATGTAGAGGTGATTTATCAAACTGTAGAGAATTTACATAAGGCTTGCCCTAATAACTTAGGAGATTGGTATTTTACCGGAGATTATCCTACACCTGGTGGTCATAGGGTTGTAAATGAAGCTTTTATTAATTACTATGAAGGTAATGATAAAAGAGCTTATTAATTGTAAAATCAAAATAAAATCCTTATATTAGTGAGATAAACATTCTCAATATTAAAATTGATGTAAGAAAAATTCCCCCAAGAATTAGCTCATGTAATGTGTTAACAAGTTTAAAAAAATTTAAAGATGTTAAAACAAGCAAAAAGAATAATTTTTATTTCTTATCTTTTTTATGGATTCATAATAAAAGCACAGACTGTTACAATAATTGATGAAGATTTTTCTTCGGGAAGTCTACCAATTGGGTGGTCAAATGTTGATAACGGTAGTTTTCCTATAGCTGGTCAAGTATGGCAATTTAATAATACCAGAAATATTACTGCAGGTAATATTTCTGGTAATTATGCTATTTTAGATAGTGATTCTTATGGTTCTGGAAACAGTCAAAATGCATCTCTAATCACTAATACTTTTTCTGCAGATTTATACGAAGCTTTAGTTTTGGAGTTTGATTATCAATATAGAGATTATAACGGAGGAGAATCTTGTGTTGTAGAAGTTTTTGATGGTGCTAATTGGATTGAGGTATTTAGAAAAGAGTTTGGTGATGAAAATTATGTAAACAACCAAACTGGTGCCACTTTAGAGTCTATTAACATTAAATCTGCTGCAGGAAGTGCAACTAATACTCAAATTAAATTTACTTATATAGGCGAGTGGGATTATTGGTGGGCAATAGATAATGTTAAAGTTTTAGGAGAGTTGTTTACGCCAACCAATACCGATTATTTAGGACCTGGAGGAGTTGGAGGTATTGATGGTGGTTCAGATTTAGTACTTTGGACAAAGCCAGAGGAATTAGCTGAGACATCTAACTTAGATCCTGTAGAAACTTGGCTAGATGCTTCTGGTTACAGTTCAGATTTGACTCAGCCAAATTTAAATTTAAGACCTTTATTTTTAGAAAATTTTGTGAATGGTTATAACGCCGTTAGGTTTGATGCAACTACAACATCTAATAGTTTAAACGGAAAACGATTAGTAAAAACTCCTTTTACCAATTTTCCAACCTCAGCAATTTCTGGTTATTATGTAAATAAGACAACTTCTGCTGCAGAAGGTGGAGACGGAGTTTTATCTTACGCTTCTCCTAGTCGAAATAATGATTTCTTATTATTTAATAGTAATAACCTAACACTTTATAGAAATAATTTAAATAGAACATCTAGTCTTAATGTTAGTTCTGCTAGTTGGAATATTGTAGGTTTTAGATGGCAAAGCTCTAACGGAATTGGTAATTTATCTAACAATAATACTGAAAGCGGAAATTTGACAGCAATGAATAGCGGAGTTAATATAGTTGCTGGAGGTTCTTTAGCACTAGCAGGTGAGCAAGACTCTGTAGATACTTTTGGAACGGGCAATGCAGATGGAAATTATGTTACAAGTCAATCTCATCAAGGAGATTTTTCAGAAGTTATTATTTACAATTCTGTTATTAATTTGGCAAAAAGAAATATAGTTTCTAATTATTTGTCTGCAAAGTTTAATATTTCAATAACACCAGCTACAGATTTTTACAAACAAGACGATATTGCAGCTGGTAATTTTGATCATGATGTAGCAGGTATTGGTCAAGCTACAGATGGGTCTAATCATGTAGATTCTCAAGGAACTGGTATTGTTAGAATATACAACCCAAGTGATTTAAATAATGATGAATATTTATTGTGGGGTAGAAATAACAAAGAAGAAATTTCTTTTGAAACCAATGAGAGTAATTATCAACAAAGGCTATCAGCAAATTGGCGAGTTAGTAAAAGAAATGATCTTGGAGATATAAGTTTTATACTAGATTTATCTTCTGTAGATATTTCTAATAAAGAAGATTGTGCAACTTTAAAATTAATTATAGATAATGACAGTGATTTATTGTCTCCGACTTCAACCTACAATTTAACCGATATTGGTGGTGGTTTATATAAGGCTAATAATGTAGTTTTTGCTGATAATGATTATTTTACAATTGAATATCAAGATTTAATAGTTGTTGATGATACACAGTATTACAACGGTTCTGGAGCTGTAAATGTACCAGATTTAACAAATGAATGTTTTAAATTATTGGTAAAAAGCACATCAAACGGGTCTTTGTCATTAACAGAAGATGCGATAGTACGAGAGATAGAAATAGAAAATGGAGGGATTTTATCTGTTAATTCTGGAGTTTTACTTAAAGTTAAAAATGGTATTTTAAATAACGGGGAAATTAGATTGGTAGGTAATTCTCAATTAGTGCAAACTCATACAACAGGGCTTAATTTAAACTCAGGTACTGGAAGTTTATATGTAGATCAAACAGCGGCTACATCTTCAGTTTATCAGTCAGGATATTGGTCATCACCAGTTAGAAAAGTTGGTTCTGCTGCGGGTACATCTTTCTCTATAAATGATGTATTAAAAGATGGTACAAATGTAGGTACAACAGCAACTCCATTAGTAGGTGAGGCTGCAGATATAAATTTTTCTTCAGATTTAGATGGAGATGCAACTACCAATCCTATTAAAATTAGTTCTAGGTGGTTAGCTAAATTTATAAATGCAAATGATTGGACGAGGTTTGTTAGTCCTAATGATCCAATTTTTCTTCCAGGAGAAGGTTGGAATATGAAAAGTGTTGGTGCTACTTTTACTTTTTCTGGTATACCTAATGATGGTGATTACTCGTTTACATTAGATCAAAATAAATTTAATTTAATAGGAAATCCATATCCATCAGCATTAGATGCGGAAGCCTTTATAAATGATAATTCATCAGAATTTAATGGGGTAATATATATTTACAATGGTTTGTCAGACAATTCTCATGTGAGAGGAAATTATACAGGTACTTATAATACAATAGTTAGCGGTGTAACCGTAGGTGGCGGAAGGTATTTGCCAATTGGGCAAGCATTTTTTGTTACCAAGGAAACGCCGGGGTCTGGCACTCTTGTTTTTAAAAATTCTCAAAGAACTTTAACAACTTTGTCTGACACGGGTTCTTTATTAGCTAAAAGTGATAAAACAAAAAAAGGTTTAATAAACAATGATAAAGAATTAACAACTTTAAAACTTGATTTTAAATTTAATTTATCAGAGAATGAAGTTAGAACAAGAACAGTGGCAACAGTGTTTAGAGGTTTAACAGATGAATATGATATAGGATTTGATGCAGTAATGTGGGGCTTACAGCCAACGGATTTATATTTAAAAGTTAAAGGTTCTGATAGCCCTTATATTATAACAGGTACTTTCGATTTCGATAGTTCTTTAGAGATTCCGTTAGTTGTTCAATTAGACCAAGATCGTGAAGTTACTTTTTCTATTAATGAAAAAATAAAAATTGATTCACCAGTATATTTAAATGATAGAGTTTTAAATGAGTTCTATAATTTAGATGAAGCTTCGAAATCGATAAATCTAATTTCTGGCACCTATGATGATAGATTTTTTATCACATTTAATAATACAACATTAAGTAATTCAGATTATAATCGTGATGATTTTTTAATTACAATAGAAAGTAAAGGTAATGGAGAATTCTTAATAACAAATGCATCTAATTTGCAAATTGAAAATGCGAAAGTTTACAATATTTTAGGTGCTGAGGTTTTTAATAAAGAAATAAAAAGTAATATGAATGAAATAAATTTCAACCTTAATAAGTTGGCTAAAGCAGTATATATTATTAATATTAAAACAAGTGAAGGGATATTTAATAAAAAGATTATTATTGATTAAAGCTTATTGTTTCAACGAAAAAAGCATCCTTTTTAAGGATGCTTTTTTATCTTAATTAGTAAGATGTATATTTATTTTGCTGCAGCATATCTACGCTCAACTTCGTTCCAGTTAATTACATTAAAAAATGCATTAATATAATCTGGTCTTCTGTTTTGGTAGTTTAAATAGTATGCGTGTTCCCAAACGTCCAATCCTAAAATAGGAGTTCCTTCGCAGTTTACACCTGGCATTAATGGATTGTCTTGGTTTGGTGTAGAACAAACTTCTACTTTACCACCTGGTAAAACACATAACCATGCCCAACCAGAACCAAACTGAGTAGCGGCTGCTTTAGAAAAAGCGTCGATAAATGCTTCTTTAGATCCGAAAGCGCTTTCAATAGCATCTTTTAAATCTCCAGATAAATAACCTCTATCGTTTGGGTTCATAACAGTCCAAAACAAAGAGTGATTGTAAAATCCACCACCATTGTTTCTTACAGCACCATTGCTCATATCTAAATTAGTTAGAATATCTTCGATAGATTTTCCTTCTAAATCAGTTCCTTCAATTGCTCCGTTTAATTTTGTTGTATATCCGTTGTGATGTTTTGTATGGTGAATTTCCATAGTTCTAGCATCTATATTAGGTTCTAAAGCATCGTATGCATATCCTAATTCTGGTAATTGAAAAGCCATTTTTTTAAGTTTTAAAGTTCGTATAATTTTAATACTGTAAATTTACTCAATATGATGCAGTTGAACAAAATATTATCCTTTTGTTAACTTATAATAGTATAAATAAGATTTATTCGCCGTATTTCTGCATAAATTCCTCTAATTTTGATACCATATTTTTACTTCCGCAGATAAAAGGAACTCTTTGATGTAGTTCTGTTGGTTCTACTTCCATGGTTCTTGAGTATCCATCAGAAGCATAACCATTAGCTTGTTCTGCTAAAAAAGCCATGGGATTACACTCGTATAACAAGCGTAATTTTCCATTGGGATTTCTAGAGCCCTTTGGGTACATATAAATTCCACCTTTTATCATATTTCTGTGAAAATCTGAAACCAAAGAACCAATATATCTACTTGTGTAAGGTCTTTCTCCTTCTTCTTCTTGACAGTATTTAATGTATTTTTTTACACCTTCTGGAAAATCGAAATAATTTCCTTCGTTAACAGAGTAGATGTTTCCGTCTTCTGGGAAAGTCATGTTTGGGTGCGATAAATAAAATGTACCAATAGCAGGGTTTAATGTAAAACCATTTACGCCATCTCCGGTTGTATAAACTAGCATTGTAGAAGTACCATAAACCACATAACCAGCTGCAACTTGCTCAACGCCTTTTTGTAAAAAATCTTCTAATTGAACAGGACTTCCTGTTGGTGTAACTCTTCTGTAAATAGAAAAAATTGTTCCTACAGAAACGTTTACATCAATATTGGAAGAACCATCTAAGGGGTCTATCAGTACAACATATTTATTCTGATTGTTCTCATCGATGCTATTAATCGAGATAAAACTATCCTCTTCTTCACTAGCAATACCGCAAACAATATTTCTTCTAGTTAGTGTTTGTATAAATTTATCATTTGCATAAACATCTAACTTTTGTTGGTCTTCACCTTGAATGTTTGTGTCTCCGTGAGCACCAATTATATCTACCAAACCAGCTTTATTTACTTCGTGATTTACAACTTTTGCAGCTAATCTAATTGAGTTTAATAAACTAGATAGTTCGCCAGAACTGTATTTAAAAGCATGTTGGTTTTCAATAATAAATTCTCCTAAAGTCTGTTTTTTTGGTAACATATTGTTGTGTATAGTTAATGTTACAAAGATGCTAAAATTTAGAGAACTACACCGTTTTCGTAAGGCTTTTTTTTGCTAAAATATCATGTTTTGTTACAGTGGAAAAGTTGGTTTTTATTTTAAAATTTAAACAAATCGAAAATAACTGTGCAAAATATTTAATTATTTTTAAGCGAAAACGAAAGGGCTATCTTTGACAAAAAATTAGAAACATGGACTTTAAAATAAGATTAGGACAAGAAAAAGACATGCAAGCTGTACTCGATTTAATTACAGAATTGGCTGTTTTTGAAAAAGAACCAGATGCAGTAGAGATAACAGTAGAAGATTTAATTAATGATGGTTTTTCTACAGATCCTAAATTTAAGATTTATGTGGCAGAACAAGAAAATGCTATTATTGGCATTGCGTTGTTTTACGAGCGTTATTCTACCTGGAAAGGAAGAACAATACATTTAGAAGACTTAATTGTAACCAAAAGCAAACAAAAAATTGGCGCTGGTAAAGCACTTTACAAAGCTGTTTTAAAATATGCTTTTGATAATAATTTTAATAGAGTTGCTTGGGAAGTAATTGATTGGAATAAAAATGCAATCGATTTCTACAAAAGTACAGGTGCTACTTATTTAAACGATTGGTCTGTAGTACAAATGAACAAAGAAAATTTAGCAAAATTTATTCAAAATAATTAGAAATGAAGATTTTTAAATTTGGAGGAGCTTCTGTAAAAGATGCAGCAAGTGTAAAAAATATAACAAGTATTTTACAAAACGAAGGAACAGAAAATACGTTAGTAGTAATTTCTGCAATGGGTAAGATTACAAATGCTTTTGAAGAGGTTATAGAAGCTTACTATAATAAAACAGATAAGTTATCTGAAAATTTAGGTGTTATAGAGGATTTTCATAAAAATCTAATGTCAGATTTATTCGACGAAAATGATGCTATTTTTAAAGAAATAGACATTTTATTGGGTGAGTTAAGTTGGTTTTTAGCAAGAAATACATCACAAAGATATAATTATGTTTATGATCAAATTATTTGTTTCGGAGAGCTTTTATCAACAAAAATTGTAAGCGCATATCTAACAAAAGTAGGTATTCAAAATAATTGGTTCGATGTTAGAAACTATATAAAAACAGATAGTAATTATAGAGATGCTAAAGTAGATTGGACTTTAACGCAACAAATTATTACAGAAAAAGTAGATGCAACTAAATTAAATATAACACAAGGTTTTATAGCTGCAAATGATACCGAAAACACAACAACTTTGGGTAGAGAAGGTTCTGATTATACTGCAGGAATTTTTGCTTATTGTTTAAATGCAGAAAATGTAACAATCTGGAAAGATGTACCAGGTGTTTTAAATGCAGACCCTAGAGTTTTTGAAGAAACCACTTTGTTAAAACAAATTTCTTATGAAGAAGCCATAGAAATGGCATTTTATGGTGCATCTGTAATTCATCCAAAAACATTGCAACCTCTAGAAAGAAAAGAAATTCCGTTATTAGTACGTTCTTTTGTAAACCCTAAAGAAGTCGGAACCAGAATTTCTAAAGGATCTAATTTAGAACCATTAATACCATGTTTTATTGTAAAAAAAGATCAAATATTAGTTTCTATTTCTGCGTTAGATTTTTCTTTTATGGTAGAAAATAATATTAGTTATATTTTTAAGAAACTACACGATTATCAGTTAAAAGTGAATTTAATACAAAACTCTGCAATCAGTTTTTCTGTTTGTATTGATAATAAATTTAAAGGTTTCGACGCATTTTATAACGACCTTAAAAATGAGTTTAAAATTGATGTTCAAAAAGGTGTAGATTTATTTACTGTGCGTCATTTTGATGAGAAAGCTGTTGCAAGTATAGAAGAAAAAGGAGCTTCTTTGTTAACACAAGTAAACAAAGAGACTATTCAGATTGTTTTAGCAACAAATTAATAAAACAATATCTGTTTTTTTAGTATGTTTGCAGTTCGCTTTAATTATAATTTATGGCATTAGTAACATCTAAAGAAATTGCGCAAGTAATTGGTTTACAAAAGTTTGGCTTTTTAGGGACTTTTATTGGTTGGATTCTGTTAAGAATACTTCGTATTTCTGCTATCAATAAAATCTACGATAAAAATAAAAATAAATCTGATTTAGATTTTTTAAACGGAATTTTAGATGATTGTAATATAAAATTCGAAATTCCGGAAGAGGATTTAAAACGTATACCTAAAGACGGACCGTTTATAACTGTTTCAAATCATCCTTTAGGTGGTATTGATGGTGTATTATTGTTAAAATTATTAATCGAAAAAAGAGCAGATTATAAAATTATCGCTAATTTTTTATTGCATAGAGTAGAGCCGTTAAAGCCTTACGTAATGCCAGTAAATCCTTTTGAAACTAGAAAGGATGCAAAATCTAGTGTTGCCGGAATTAAAAGTGCTTTATTACATTTAAAAGAAGGGAAACCTTTAGGTATTTTTCCTGCAGGGGAAGTTTCTACTTATAAAGATGGTAAGTTAAATGTAGATAAACCTTGGGAAGAAGGCGCTGTTCGATTGATAAAAAAAGCAAACGTACCCGTAATCCCGATTTATTTTCACGCAAAAAATAGCAGATTATTTTATTTTCTCTCTAAAATATCTGATACGTTAAGAACTGCAAAATTACCTTCGGAAGTAATGAATCAAGGTGGTAGAGTTGTTAAGGTTAGAATAGGGAAACCAATATCTGTAAAAGATCAAAATGAGTTTAAAGAAATTCCTGCTTTTTATGAGTTTATAAGGAAGAAAACTTATATGTTGGCGAATCCTTTTGAGAAAGCGCACAAGCTAATTTCTGCTCAGAATATCAAAATTAAAAAACCCGCAAAAAAAATTACAGCACAAAGAAATAGAGGTTTTTTTGTAAAAGAAGTAAATGCAATTAGAGATAATGGCGGTAGATTATTAGAAAGTAAAAATTACGAAGTGTTTTTTGCAAGTGCAAAAGAGGTACCTAATTTATTGCACGAAATTGGTAGATTACGAGAAATTACTTTTAGAGATGTTGGTGAAGGTACAAATAAAGCCATCGACTTAGATAAATACGACAAGTATTATCATCATTTAATTTTATGGGATAGAGAAGCTAATGTTTTGGTTGGTGCCTATAGAATGGGACTTGGTAAAGAGATTTATAAAAAATACGGAATTAACGGTTTTTACGTTCAGACGTTATTTAGAATAGAGCCCGAATTACATCAAATGATGGAAAACACCATCGAAATGGGAAGAGCTTTTATTATTGGCGAATATCAGCAAAAACCAATGCCATTATTTTTGTTGTGGAAAGGAATTGTGCATGTTACATTACGTCATCCAGAATATAAATATTTAATGGGCGGAGTTTCTATCAGTAATCAATTTTCAGATTTTTCTAAATCGTTAATGATAGAGTTTATGAAATCTCATTATTACGATCCGTACATTGCGCAATACATTTATCCGAAGAAAGAATACAAGGTTAAATTAAAAGACGGTGATAAAGATTTTGTTTTTGATGCAACAAAATCTGATATGCAGAAATTTGATAAAATTATAGATGAGATAGAGCCTGGTGCTTTAAGAATACCTGTACTAATTAAAAAGTATGTTAAGCAAAATGCACGTTTGGTTGCTTTTAATGTAGATCCTAAGTTTAATAATGCTGTAGATGGTTTAATGTATATTAAGGTTTCTGATATTCCAGAAAGTACAGTAAAACCTGTAATGGAAGAGTTTCAAGCAGAATTAGAAAGAAAAGCTACAGAATTGCAAAAAAGTAAAAAAGCGTAAGTTTTACTTTTACTGACAAAAATGCAGTCTTTTACATTTGGTATAGTTTTCGCTAATTTGATGATATAAAATCATTAGATGAAAACATTTTTAAAAATTTTATTAACCGCTTTAGCTGTAATAGTGCTTGCGAATATTTTACCAGGAGTAGAAGTTTCTGGTTACGTATCTGCAATAATAGTAGCTGTAGTTATTGCGTTGTTAAATATGGTGGTTAGGCCATTGCTAATTTTCTTTACTTTACCGGCTACACTCGTAACTTTTGGCTTATTTATTTTTGTAATTAACGCCATAATAATTTTACTTGCAGATAAGCTAGTGTCTGGTTTTGCTGTTTCTGGTTTCTTTTCTGCCTTGTTATTCAGTGTTTTACTATCCATTTTTAGGTCGGCATTATTTTCTTTATTAAAAGACAACAAAAAAAATTAATACATATTAAGTTAAAGAGGTAATTTTAATTTTTTTCTACTGAAATAGAAGTACTTAAATACTTGTTAAGTAAAAAAAAATAATTAATTTTGCACTCGATTTTTTCAAGATAAAAGAACAAATAAATGAATATTACAAAAGAAAACATAGATGCGTTAAACGCAGTTGTAAAAGTTGATATTGTTGCAGAAGATTATCAAGCAAAAGTAGATAAGATCTTATCAGATTACCGCAAAAAAGCAGATGTTCCTGGTTTTAGAAAAGGACACGTGCCAATGGGTATGATAAAAAAGCAATATGGTCAATCTATTATGGTAGATGAGGTTAACAAGCTTTTACAAGAATCTTTAAATAAATTCTTAACAGAAGAAAAGTTAGATATTTTAGGTAATCCTTTACCAAGAGTACAAGACGATTTCAACTGGGATGCAGAAACTTTTTCTTTTGAATTCGAATTAGGTTTAGCACCAGAATTTGATGTTGATTTAAAATCTAAGAAAAAGATTAATCAATATAATATTGTTGCAACAGAAGAATTGTTAGATGAAGAAGTAAAAAACATTCAGGCTAGATATGGTAAAATGTCTACGCTAGAAGAAGCAACAGAGCACTCTAATGTAACTGGTACTTTTGTAAACGAAGAAAAAGGAATCGAAAAGAAGAGTACTTTTTTAGTAAATGATCTTAAAGGAAAGAAAAACGAAAAGAAAGTTATAGGCGCTAAAGTTGGTGATGTAATCGAACTTGAAACTAAAAAATTATTCGAAGACAACAACAAGTTACAACATATTTTAGGTGTTTCTGCAGATGAAATTAAAGATTTAGATATTAAAGTAACTTTAACTGTAGAAGAAATTACAAAAACAGAACCAGCAGATTTAGACAAAGAATTGTTTGATAAATTGTTTGCAGATGGTAGTGTTTCTTCTGTAACAGAATTAAGAGAAAAAATTAAAGAAGACGCAGAAAAGCAATTTTTACAACAAGCAGACCAACATTTATTAAACTCTGTAATAGAACATTTAATCGAAAATACTAAATTCGATTTACCAGCAGATTTCTTAAAGAAATGGTTAGCAACAGCAGGTGAAAAGCCTTTAACAGCAGAAGAAGCTGCAGCAGAATACGAAAAATCAGAAAAAGGGTTACGTTATCAATTAATCGAAGGTAAGATTATGAAAGATAACGACATCAAATTAGACTATGCAGAATTGGTAGACTATGCTAAAGGATTTATCCGTACGCAAATGGCACAGTTTGGTAACATGAATCCAGAAGAAAAAGAATTGGATGAAATTGCTGGTAGAATTTTACAAAACCAAGAAGAGGCTCAAAAATTACAAACACAATTAATTAGTCAGAAATTGTTAGCCTTTTATAAAGAAAACATGACTTTTAAAACAAAAGAACTTTCTTACGAAGAGTTTGTAAAAGAAGCTTACAAATAGTAGCTTATAATTCTTATGTGTCTTTTAAAAGAGTAACATTAGAATGTAATTATATTTAAAAAACCTGAATTATTTATTCAGGTTTTTTTAGCAACTAACGTAAAGCAGAAAAGAGTAAGAAATAGTTCTTATATTTACAGTATTAAACTTAAAACAAAATCACGAAAATGGATTACGGAAAAGAGTTCGAAAAATACGCAACAAAGCATCACGGAATAAGTAGCACAAATTATACAAAAATTACTAGCAGTTTAACTCCATATATTATGGAAGAACGCCAAATGAATATTACTCAAATGGATGTTTTTTCTCGTTTAATGATGGATAGAATTATCTTTTTAGGAACT
>JAHDHO010000017.1:18796-28027 GCA_020631275.1 Polaribacter sp.
AAAACCAGATGTTGCTACTATTTGTACAGGTATGGCAGCTTCTATGGGAGCCGTTTTAATGTGTGCAGGTCAAGAAGGTAAACGTTCTGCGTTGCCACATTCTAGAATTATGATTCATCAACCTTTAGGAGGTGCGCAAGGGCAAGCTTCTGATATCGAAATTACTGCAAGAGAAATTTTAAAATTAAAAGACGAATTGTATGCAATTATTGCAAATCATTCTGGACAAACTATAGAAAAAGTTCATAACGATTCTGATAGAGATTATTGGATGAAAGCTGATGAAGCGAAAGCTTACGGAATGATTGATGAAGTTTTAGCAAGAAAAGTATAATGCATTTCAGCTTATTTTTTAAGCTGAATCAAAAGCAGATATTATGTCGAAAGAAGAAAACTTAGAGTGTTCGTTTTGCGGACGAAAAAAAGCAGAAACAGACTTGTTAATAGCAGGAATGGATGCGCATATATGTGATAAATGTATAGAACAAGCACATGGTATTGTAGAAGAAGAAATTTCTGAAGCAAAAACTAGCGGACTTTCTAAGGATTTAACATTAAAAAAGCCAATAGAAATTAAACAGTTTTTAGATCAATATATTATTGGTCAAGATGAAACAAAGCGTTCTATGTCTGTCGCGGTTTACAACCACTATAAAAGATTATTGCAAACCAAAGACGATGAAGATGAAGTAGAAATAGAAAAATCTAATATAGTATTAGTTGGAGAAACAGGTACAGGTAAAACATTGGTTGCAAAAACAATTGCAAAAATGTTAAATGTGCCATTTTCTATTGTAGATGCAACAGTTTTAACGCAAGCAGGTTATGTTGGTGAAGATGTAGAAAGTATTTTAAGTAGACTTTTACAAGCTGCAGATTACGATGTTGATAAAGCGCAAAGAGGTATTGTTTTTATTGATGAAATAGATAAAATTGCCAGAAAAGGTGATAATCCATCAATAACTAGAGATGTTTCTGGAGAAGGAGTACAACAAGCATTACTTAAATTATTAGAAGGTACAGTTGTAAATGTTGCGCCAAAAGGTGGTAGAAAACATCCTGAGCAAAAATTTATAGAAGTAGATACTAAAGAAATTTTATTTATTGCTGGTGGTGCTTTTTCTGGAATAGAAAGAATAATTAGTAAGCGTTTAAATATGCAAGCTGTAGGTTTTAGTGCTTCTTTAGATGAAGACAAAGTAGACGAAGAAAACTTGTTGCAATACATTATTCCTTCAGACTTAAAATCATTTGGTTTAATACCAGAAATTATTGGTCGTTTACCAGTTTTAAGTTACATGAATCCTTTAGATGCAAAAACGTTAAGAGCAATTTTAACTGAGCCAAAAAATTCTATTATTAAGCAATATTCTAAGCTTTTTACGATGGATGATGTATCTTTTACAATAGAAGAAGATGCTTTAAATTACATTGTAGATAAGGCTGTAGAGTATAAATTAGGTGCTAGAGGGTTACGTTCTTTATGTGAAGCTATCTTTACAGATGCAATGTTTGAGCTACCAAGTTCAGACGATAAAGAATTTAATGTTACAAAAGAGTATGCAGAAGCTAAATTAACAAATACAACATTAAAAAAGTTAAGAGCAGCTTCTTAAAAAATATTATTTTATACTTATGATCTCACAAGTTATTTTAAACTTGTGAGATCTCTTTTTTTATAAGAATAACTTCTTATTATATTTGTTACACTAATTAATTAAAAGAAATGATTTCTAGAAGTACCATAGATCGCGTTTTTGAATCTGCAAGAGTAGAAGAGGTAATTGGTGAGTTTGTTCAGCTAAAAAAATCAGGAAGTAATTTTAAAGGATTAAGTCCGTTTGTAGATGAAAAATCACCATCTTTTATGGTTTCTCCTGTAAAACAAATCTGGAAAGATTTTTCTACTGGTAAAGGAGGAAATGCAATTTCATTTTTAATGGAACATGAGCATTATTCGTATCCAGAAGCTATTAAATGGCTAGCAAAAAAATACAATATAGAAATTGAAGAAACTGAGCAAACATCAGAAGAAAAAGCTCAGATGAACGAAAGAGAAAGTATGTTTATGGTATCTAACTATGCCAAAGATTACTTTCATGATATCATGTTAAACACAAATAAAGGAAAAGCTATTGGGCTCTCTTATTTTAAAGAAAGAGGGTTTAGAGATGATACTATAAAAACATTTGAACTTGGTTACTGTTTAGACGAGTGGGATGGTTTTACCAAAGCAGCTTTAAAAAAAGGATATGATCTTAAATATTTAGCCTCTACAGGTTTAACTATTGTTAAAGAAACAAAACAATTCGACAGATTTAAAGGTCGTGTTATGTTTCCTATACACTCTATGTCGGGTAGAATTTTAGGTTTTGGTGGTAGAATTTTAACTGCGGATAAAAAAGCTGCTAAATATTTAAATTCACCAGAAAGCGACATTTATCACAAGAGTAAAATTTTATATGGTCTTTATCAGGCAAAAAAAGAAATTGCAAAACAAGATAATTGTTACTTGGTAGAAGGTTATACAGATGTAATATCATTTCATCAATCTGGTGTAGAAAACGTGGTTGCATCTTCTGGTACAGCATTAACGCCAGATCAAATAAGACTTGTAAATAGACTTACAAAAAATATTACGGTTCTTTTTGACGGTGATGCCGCGGGAATTAGAGCTTCTATAAGAGGTATAGATTTAATTCTAGAACAAGGTATGAACGTAAAAGTAGTACAGTTTCCAGACGGTGAAGACCCAGATAGTTTTGCAAAATCTCATTCTACAACAGAGTTAAAAGCTTATTTAGAAGAGTCTTCTAAAGATTTTATTGAGTTTAAGGTATCATTGTTATTAAAAGAATCTAATAACGATCCTGTTAAAAAGGCAGGTGTAATTCGAGACATTGTAACAAGTATTTCTAAAATACCAGATGGTATTCAACGAGAAGTATACGTACAAGAATGTGCCAGAATTATGGATATTTCTGAGCGTGTGCTTTTTAGTGAGTTGGCACAATTATTAAAAAAAGGAATTCAAGATAGAAATAAGATAAGTAGAAAACAAAGCAATGCTCAGCAAGATCCAAACGAACCACCAGCTGAATATTTTGCAAGTAAAGAAAAAGCCCCTTTGGGCTTAGTTAAAGGTAAAACTGCAGTAGAAAAAATAGATCAACTTTCTATTTTAGAAAAAGAAATTATTAGAATTTTACTTTTATTTGGAAATGAAGAAGCAGAGTTTTTAGAAGAAATTGAGAATGAAGATGAAGAGGGAAGAATAACTGTAACGCAAAGAAAATATAATAACAATGTTTCTGCAGAAATATATTTACATCTACAAGAAGACGAAACAGAGTTTACAAATATTATTTTTCAAGAGATTTATACAGAAATTATTTATCAATTAAATCAGTATGAAAAACTAGAAATAGATGCGTTAGTTAATCATAAAAATTCTGACATATCTTCTACAGTAACATCTATTATTATGGATGAAGAGAAACATCAATTAAGTGATTGGGAAGGTCAAAATATTGAAGTTAAAAGTGCTTTAGATATTTTACCAAAATTGGTAAACGATGCTGTTTTTAATTTAAGACGAGTTTTAATAGGTAAAAAAATAGAAGACTTAATAAAAGAAGGAAGTCAAGATGTTACTATAGATTTAGAGACAATAAAAGGTTATACTGGTCTAAAAATAAGGTTGTTCGAAAAGCTAAATAGGGTTGTTTAAGGTTATTAAATTGTAAAATTGGGGGTTTTCCCCTACTAATGTATATATTTTCGAAATAGTTTTTTTGTATATTGCACGTGCTAAAGAAAAATAATTAATTATGAAAAGAGTATTTCAACTTTTAAAAATTGTTCAACTATTTATTCTTCTTCCATTTGAAATCTCTAAAGGTTCTAAAAGACGAGCGTATATGAGAATTAAAAAAATGATGATTGCAGCAAATCTGCTGTAAATTTTACCCTAAAATGCAAAAAAAATCCCGCAATTTAATTACGGGATTTTTTTTATTTTAAATTTTCTGGAATTTCACAGACTGGTATTGGTACCATTTTATGCTGGTTAATTCTGTTTAACCTTTCATATATTTTAAAAACCTCTTTTTGTCTTCCTGTAAAGTCACTTTCATTTTTTTGAAGATCTTGCATCTTCATAGCCCATTCTAATTCGTCATAAGAAGCCCCAATTTGATCTTCATCGGTTCTACTGTCACCAAATAAACCATCGGTAGGTTGTGCTTTTTGAATCGATTCTGGCACATCTAAATAAGCAGCTAAATCATAAACTTCAGATTTCATTAAATCTGCAATAGGGCTTAAGTCTACGCCTCCATCACCATATTTAGTATAGAAACCAACACCAAAATCTTCAACTTTATTTCCTGTTCCTGCAACTAAATAACTGTGTAAACCTGCAAAATAATATAAAGTAGTCATTCGCAACCTTGCTCTAGTATTTGCTAAAGTTAAATCGAGTTTAGCAGAACTCTCTGTGTTTGGTACAACTTTTTTAAAATCTTCAAAAGTAGAGGTTAAATTCACTCTAACTTCAGAAACGTTAGAAAATTTTTCTTTTAATTGCTTAATATGTTCTTCGGCTCTAGTAACTTGGCTCTCTGCTTGATGTATTGGCATTTCTACGCATAAAGTTGGCAAACCTGTTTTAGCACAAAGTGTAGATGTTAAAGCAGAATCTATTCCGCCAGAAACACCAACAACAAAACCTTTTACACCAGCTTTTTCAGCATAACTTTTTAACCAAGAAATAATATGAATTGCTACTTTTTCTGTATTCATTAGATAAACTATTTTAGTATTTTTATCGTTTATAATTCTATTAGCAATATACAAAGTTTATGAGATTTTTTCTAGTGATTTTAGGGGTTTTATTTAGTTTTTATTCATGTAATACAAGTAATAGTATAAATAAAATAGATGTTTCTAAGGTTGTTGTTAATTTTGATGTGAAACGTTTTGACGTAGATTTTTATACTTCTAAAGAAGAAGATTTAAAAGAGTTAAAGAATATTTATCCATATTTTTTTCCAAAGGGAATTACTGATAGTCTATCAATATCAAAAATGAACAATAAAGAAGAGTTAGAGCTTTTTAGTGAAACTCAACTTATTTATAAAGATATTAATCCGCTTAAAATTCAATTAGAATCTTTGTTTAAACATGTAAAATACTACAATCCTAAATTTGAAGCGCCAAATGTAGTTACCATGTTAACAAATATAGATTATGATAGTAGAGTGATTTACGCAGATAGTTTATTAATTATTTCTTTGGATGTTTATTTAGGTAAAAAACATAAGTTTTATAATGATTACCCAACTTATATTAAAGAAAATAATACTAAAGATCATATTATTGTAGATGTAGCTAACGAGATAATTCGTAGACAAGTTTCGCCTTCAAGAGAAAGAAGTTTTATAGCAAAAATGATTAATGAAGGAAAGAAAATGTACTTGTTAGATTTTTATTTACCAAACGTTTCTGATATTGAAAAAATAGGGTATCAAGAAGATAAGTTTAATTGGATAATTGAAAATGAAGAACAAATTTGGGCTTATTTTATCGAAAAGAAATTACTTTTTAGTACCGATACAAAATTGAATAAACGTTTTTTAGAAGTAGCGCCATTTTCTAAGTTTTATATGGGACAAGATAATTTATCTCCTGGTAGAGCAGGTGTTTGGTTAGGTTGGCAAATTGTTCGTTCTTATATGCAACAGAATGATGTATCTTTGCAAGAACTTTTAGAAATTAATGAATTAGATTTATATAAAAAATCTAAATATAAGCCTAGAAAATAATGTCAGTAAAACATAATTCAGAAATTAAATTTAACGTTGGTTTAGACGAGAATAAAGTGCCAGAAGAAATTTCTTGGACAGCTAAAGATGGTGGTATAGAAAACGAAACTTCTAAATCTATTATGATATCTGTTTGGGATCATAAAAAGAAAGATACATTACGTATGGATTTATGGACAAAAGACATGCCAGTAGATGAAATGAAACAGTTTTATCATCAAACGTTGGTATCTATGGCAGATACTTTTGAACGTGCAACAGATGATCAAAAAATGAGTGCAACAATGCGAGACTTTTGTGAGTATTTTGCAGAAAAATTAGAGCTTAAAAAGTAGCTCTTTATAAAAGTATTAAAATTAAAGAAAGGATGTATTTATGTACATCCTTTTTTTTGTGGGTTTTACTCAAAAATAAAGCGAGTATATTTAAATATACTCGCTTTATAATTTTAAGGTTTTCGAATTATTCTAAAGATCCAGAAGGTTTAATCTCTACTCTTCTGTTTAATTGTCTACCACCAGCGTTTTCGTTAGAGAATTTAGGTCTAGATTCTCCAAATCCTTTTGCGCTAAGGTTATCACTATTAATACCTTCTTTAATCATGTATTTTCTAACTGCATTTGCTCTTCTTTGAGATAAGTACAAGTTATATCTATCACTGTTTCTGTCATCTGTATGTCCTTCAATTAAAAACTTAACATTTGGCACTTGTTTCATTAACTTAACAATCTTATCAATTGTACTAAAAGATATAGTTTTAATTCTATCACTATTAGTATCAAAGTATATACTAGTTGCTAATAATGCAATTTGATTATTAATGTTAGACGCATTGTTTGTATTAGGTTCTGGTTTAGGGCAACCTTTGTTTTCTACAGTTCCTGGAGTTGCAGGGCATAAATCTTTACCATCCATAACACCATCACCGTCAGAATCAATATTTAATGGACAACCTTCGTTAGATTCTGGACCATATTCTAAAGGACACTTGTCTTTGTAATCTGGTAGACCATCTTTATCAGAATCTACAGCTTTACCATTACCATAAACCATTACACCTGCAGGTGTATTTGGTTCTATGTCTAGTTCATCCATTACACCATCCTTATCTGTATCAACAATTTGAAATTTACCTCTACTGTCTCCGTTTTCGTCTCCCCAAATGGTAAATACTTTCTTTTTTCCTAATTTAAAAGATACACCTAAACTAGAAACAAAAAATGTTTCCCAATCTTGTTTATTAGATATTGCAGCATCTAAATGATCTTCGTAATTAAAGTACATACCTGTTCTAAATTCTAAATCTAGTTTTTTATTTAATCTTCTTTTAAGACCAAATTGAGCAGATAAATAAATAGAACTAGCTGCATTTTGACTATTTCTTGACGGGTTAAATCCAAAATCTACAATTTCTACATTTCTACCATCAGAAAATCTTTCATATAATGTAGAGTTATATTGATGATAACCAACACCAAAATATCCAGCAGCATGCCATTTTGAAGCTGCTGTTTGATATAAGTTTGTAAAACTAAAAACTAAATTTAATTCTGCACCGTAAGCAGCACCTTCAAAGTTTAGGTTATCTTGATTCACTACTTTTCCTTCAGAATAAAGTACAAAATAATTAGATTCGTTAGAAAAGTATTGTGCACCTCCAGATATTTTGTTGTAAGATGCTTTAAATTCTAAACCTAAAAGTGGATTAAACATTTTATTTACATATGCATAACCACCAAAATTAAAGTAATTAGTATCATCTCCAGTACCTATAGAACGTAAGTCTCCATGCATTATAAAATTACTGAAACCTCCACCAACAGCCCAACTGTTAGAGTTTTCTAAATCTATTCTATTTCCGTAAGTAATTTCGTCTGTAGTAAATTGACTAAATATTGCAGTGTTTGATAAAACAGTTAAAATTGCAATTAAAAAAATTCTCCTCATTGTGGGTATAGTATATAATATTTAACAAATTTGGGGGGAATTAATATCGGCACAAAAGTATAATATTTTTTTTAATTATACTTTATTTTATTTATGATAAAATTGTAATCTTTTTTGTTGTTAACAAAGTCAATTTCAGACACATCTATAATTAATAAGTTTAGGTTTTCTTGCGTTGATATAAAGCTTTTATAACCGTCGTGTATTTTTTTTAGATATTCAGATTCAATGTTTTGCTCGTATGTTCTTCCCCTTTTTTTAATATTCTCTAAAAGTCGCTCTGTATTTTGATATAAATATACGTAAAGGTCTGGTTTAGTAATCTCTTTGTAAATCAAATTAAACATTTTCCTATACAAAATATACTCATCATTAGATAAAGTAACTTGTGCGAATATTAAAGATTTAAAAATATAATAATCTGAAACAATGAAGTTCTTAAATAAGTCGAATTGTGCTAAATCATCGCTAAGTTGTTGGTATCGGTCGGCCAAAAAACTCATTTCTAAAGGGAAAGCGTATCTATCCTTATCTTCATAAAATTTAGGTAAAAATGGGTTGTCTGCAAATCTCTCTAATACTAGTTTTGCATTAAATTCATCAGACATCATTTTAGCTAAAGAAGTTTTACCGGCTCCAATATTACCTTCAATTGCAATATAGTTGTATTTCTCTGTAATTGGTATAGGTCTAACTAGTTGTTCGTTTATTTTATGTATTTCAGAATGATCTGTACAATCGCGTAAACATGTACTAATTTGTTTTTTTTCTATCGGATGAATTACATTGGTAGCAATTTCTTCTAAAGGAACCATTACAAACTTTCTTTGCAACATTTTAGAATGTGGTACAATTAGATTTTTAGAAAATATAATTTCATCTTCAAATAATAAAACATCAATATCAATATTTCTGTTTTCGTAATTTTTTGAAGATTTACGTTCTCTACCTAACTTCTGTTCAATTGATAATACATCTTTAAGTAAGGTCTCCGGCGGCAAGTATGTGGATACTTTAATACATATATTATAAAAATCGTTACCATCAAAACCCCAAGAGGCAGTTTTGTAAATTGATGATATCTTTTGAATCGCGCCAATTTTGTCTCCAATTAAGTTGATGGCTTTTTGGAGGTTTTCTAGCTTATTTCCTTGGTTTGTGCCTAAGGATAAATATGTAATACGTTGAATTTTCATATAGAGAGTACAAAGAAAATAAAAGCATTTAGATTATTACGTTTTAAACAAAAAAAATCGCCAAAATAATTTTGGCGATTTTTAATATTTAGATAAAAAGGTTAAAAATTAGTCCTTTTTATTTTCTCTTGGTTTTCTGTCATCACGTCTGTTGTCTCTTCCACGATTATCTCTACCTCCTCCAGAACGCTTATCGTCTCTTGGTGGTCTTGCAACATAACCTTCTGGCTTTTCTAATAAAGCTTTTCTAGAAACTTTTTCTT
>JAHDHO010000018.1 GCA_020631275.1 Polaribacter sp.
TTACAATTGTAGTTTCAGTTTCTTTCTGTAATTCTTGAATGTGTTTACCACCTGGTCCAATAAATGCACCAATTAATTCGTTAGGAATTCTTCTGTTAACCATTTTTGGTGCATGAGCTTTTACTTCTGCACTTGGTGCCTCAATAGTATCAGTTAATTTACCTAAAATATGTAAACGACCATCACGAGCTTGTTTTAAAGCATTCACTAAAATCTCGTAACTTAATCCTTTAATTTTAATATCCATTTGACAAGCAGTAATACCTTCTGCAGTACCAGTTACTTTAAAATCCATATCACCTAAATGATCTTCATCACCTAAAATATCAGATAAAACAGCATAACGATCACCATCAGAAATTAATCCCATTGCAATACCAGAAACTGGTCTAGTTAATTTTACACCAGCATCCATTAATGCCATTGTACCTGCACAAACTGTAGCCATAGAAGAAGAACCATTAGATTCTAAAACTTCAGATACAACTCTTACTGTATATGGACAATCATCAGGAATCATTCCTTTTAAACCACGTTGCGCTAAGTTACCATGACCAACTTCTCTACGAGATGTTCCTCTTAATGGTCTAGCTTCACCTGTACAAAAAGGAGGGAAGTTATAATGTAAATAGAAAGACTCTTCACCTTCGTAAGATGGCATATCTATTTTGTTAGCTTCTCTAGAAGTTCCTAATGTTACCGTTGCTAATGCTTGAGTTTCACCACGAGTAAAAATAGAAGAACCATGTGTAGATGGTAAGTAATCTACTTCACACCAAATTGGTCTAATTTCATCTGTTTTTCTTCCGTCTAAACGAATTCCTTCACTTAAAGTTAATTCTCTTACGGCTTCTTTTTCTGCTTTGCTGTAGTATTTAGATACTAAACCACCAAACTCTTCTAATTCTTCTTCTGTAAAAGTAGCAATTACCTCTTCTTTTACCTCTGCAAATGCAGCACCACGTTCTGCTTTAGAAGTACCTTGTTTAGCAATAGCATAACATTTATCGTAAGCTAAATCGTGTATCTTTTTAGCTAATTCTTCATTTTGTTCTGCAGTAGCGTACTCACGTACTTCTTTTTTACCAAAAGCTTCTGCTAGAGCAACTTGTGCTTTAATTTGAACTTTAATAGATTCATGTGCAAATTTAATTGCATCTGCCATTTCTTCTTCAGAAATTTCATCCATTTCACCTTCTACCATCATTACAGAATCTGCAGAAGCACCAATCATCATATCGATATCAGACTCTGCTAATTGTGCTCTACTAGGATTGATAACAAATTCTCCGTTTACTCTGGCAACACGTGCTTCAGAAATTGGGCATTCGAAAGGGAAATCACTTAATTGTATAGCAGCAGAAGCAGCTAAACCTGCTAATGCATCTGGCATAACATCATCATCATGAGACATTAATTGTATCATAACTTGAGTTTCTGCGTGGTAATCTTTTGGAAACAAAGGACGTAAAACTCTGTCTACTAAACGCATTGTTAATACTTCACCATCACTAGGTCTTGCTTCTCTTTTAAAGAAACCTCCAGGATAACGTCCAGCAGCTGCAAATTTTTCCCTATAATCTACAGTTAAAGGTAAAAAATCTACATCTGCTTGTTTGTAATTAGATACTACTGTACATAATAACATTGCTTTTCCCATTTGAACAACAACAGAACCGTGTGCTTGTTTTGCTAATTTACCGGTTTCTAATGAGATGGTTCTTCCATCACCAAGGTCTATAACCTCTTTAAATACTTTTGGAATCATAAAATTTTAATTCTAATTTTTTAATACTTTGTGTTGTTGTGTTGTTGTTTGTTGTTGCAATGGAAATTCAAAAATGCTGTTACTATTTTTGATTTTTTATATTGTTGCTGATGTAGTTAGCATCAGGCTTTTTAAATTTATTGTAATAAAAAAGAGGCACGTTTATAGAGCCTCTTTTTTGTAAGAATTATTTTCTAATTCCTAATTCTTTGATAATCGCACGATATCTGTTGATTTCAGTTTTCTTTAGATAATCTAATAAACTTCTACGTTTACCTACCATCATTACTAATGAACGCTCTGTATTAAAATCTTTACGATTTCTTTTTAAATGCTCTGTTAAATGGTTAATTCTGTGCGTAAATAACGCAATTTGCCCTTCTGAAGAACCAGTATCGTTTTTTCCTTTACCGTGTTTTTCGAAAATGCTTTCTTTAACTTCTTTAGTTAAGTACATGCCAATATTATTTAAATGATTATTATGTATATCAACGAAATTTTTTCATTGAAGGTGCAAATATACTATTATTTTTCTGATAAAATTAAATCTTGTATAAAGAAATTGTATTGCAATAATCACTTTTTAATGACTTGATATCGTATATCTTACTACAGTAAATATAAAATTAGATATTAACTTTATGATACTTTGATTAATTATTAAAGAAATTCATAAAACCAGTACTTCTTATTAAGTATATTTTACCAAATTGTCAATTCTTTTATAAAAAATGCGATATAATTTGTTTGTCTCAATATAATCTTTAGATTTGTCACATCAATAAAGAGAATCAATATGTTAAATAACACTTGGGCACGTTTCTATTTTTACTTTTACTTTTTTAGTAAGAGAAGAGACTTTGTATCTTGTTATTAAACAAAATAAAAAATATATAAAGTCTCGAATTTAATTCGAGACTTTTTTTTTGATATCAATTCATGAAAAAAGTAATCGCCATACAAGGGGCCGAAGGTTCAAATCATCATAAAGTTGCAAGAGACTTTTATGGTGCATCTATAGATTTAATAGAATGCATGTCTTTTGATAGTTTGGTTGATAGTTTGTTAAACTCGACTGCAAATATTGGTGTAATGGCTTTAGAAAATACAATTGCAGGATCGATAATACCAAATTATGCTTTAATAGATAATAATAATTTGCACATTATTGGAGAAGAGTATTTAAATATTCATCATCATTTGATGGCATTAAAAGGTCAAAAAATTACAGATATTAAAGAAGTTTGGTCGCATCCAATGGCTTTGCTACAATGTAAAGAGTTTTTTAAAGACTATCCGCAGATAAAATTAGTAGAAGATGTAGATACTGCAGAAGTTGCAAAGAGAATTTCTAAAGAAAACTTAGTTGGTATTGCAGCAATTGCACCTAAAATAGCAGCAGAAATTTTTAATTTACAGGTAATTGAAGATGAAATTCAAACAATTAAAGATAATTCTACTCGATTTGTAATTGTACAAACAAAAGCACCACAAATAAATGAAGAAGTAAATAAAGCATCTTTAAAATTTCAATTAGATCACAAAAGAGGAAGCTTAGCGGCAATTTTAAATGTGTTAAGCGATTGTAAAATGAATTTAACTAAAATACAATCTTTACCTGTTATAGAATCTCCGTGGAAATATTCATTTTTTGTAGATGTTACTTTTGATAATTTTAAAGAATATAAAAAAGCAAAAGCAATTATAGAAATAATGGCTGAAGAGTTTAAGATATTAGGAACGTATAAAAATGGGAGAAAATGATTAAAGCTGCCAAAAGATTAGATACAGTACAAGAATATTACTTCTCTAAAAAGTTAAGAGAAGTTAGAGGTTTAGCAGCAGCAGGAAAACCAATTATTAATATGGGAATTGGTTCTCCGGATTTGCAACCGCCTACAAAAGTATTAGAAGCAATTTCAAATAGTTTGGGTGATGCAAGTGCACATAAATATCAATCTTACCAAGGTTTACCAGAGTTAAGAAATGCAATATCAAGTTTTTATAAAAGCAAGTTTTCTGTAGATGTAAATCCAGAGAATGAGATTTTACCTTTAATGGGAAGCAAAGAAGGAATTATGCATATTTCTATGGCTTTTTTAAACGAAGGCGATAAAGTTTTAATTCCGAATCCTGGTTACCCAACATATACATCTGTTACAAAATTAGTGGGTGCAGAACCACTTTTTTATAATTTAAGTGATGCAACTAATTGGCAGCCAGATTTTGAAACATTAGAAAATTTAGATTTATCTAATGTAAAAATTATGTGGGTAAATTATCCGCATATGCCAACAGGTACAGATGCTACATTTGCAACTTTCGAAAAATTAATAGCATTTGGTAAGAAACACAATATCTTAATTGTTAATGACAATCCGTATAGTTTTATCTTGAATGATAATCCTATTAGTATATTACAAGTAGACGGTGCAAAAGATATTGCTTTAGAATTAAATTCTTTAAGCAAGACATTTAATATGGCTGGTTGGAGAGTTGGTATGTTGTTAGGAAATGCAACTTTTATCAATGAAGTATTAAAAGTAAAGTCTAATATGGATTCTGGGATGTTTTATGGAATTCAAAAAGGAGCTATAGAAGCCTTACAATTATCTGATGATTGGTTTTCTAATCAAAATAAAATTTATGAAGAACGTAGAAAATTAATCTGGCAGTTGGCAGATAAATTAAACGCCACTTATAATAAAAATGCAACAGGTTTATTTGTTTGGGCAAAAATACCAGAAAGTAAAAAATCTGAAGAAGTAACAGATGCGGTCTTATACGATAATGATATTTTTATAACACCAGGAACAATTTTTGGTTCTCAAGGAGAAGGTTATATAAGATTTTCTTTGTGTGTAACAACAGATGTAATTAAAGAAGCAATATCAAGATTATAGGTTATGAATAATATTTACATGATTGGTATTGGTTTAATTGGTGGTAGTTTTGCCATTGATATTAAAAACCACAATCCAGAAGCAGTAATTCACGGAATTAGTAGAAAAGACGAAACGTTAAATAAAGCTTTAGAATTAAAATTAATTGATAAAAAAGCAACTTTAGACGATTTAGAAAATGCAGATTTAGTAATTGTATCAATTCCGGTAGATGCAACTGTAAAATTACTGCCAACAATTTTAGATAAAATTTCTGATAATACGTTGGTTGTAGATGCAGGTTCAACAAAAGAAGCAATTTGTAAAGTTGTTGAACATCATCCAAAAAGACGTAATTTTTTAGCAGCACACCCAATTGCCGGTACAGAAAATTCAGGGCCGTCGGCGGCCATTTCTGGCTTATATAAAGGGAAAACGAATATAATTTGCGAAGTAGAAAAAACAACTTTTAAATTGCAAGAAAAAGCTTTAGACCTTTTTAGGGCTATTGGAATGCGTATTCGTTACATGGATCCTGTTTCGCATGACAAGCATATTGCGTATGTTTCGCACTTATCTCACATTAGCGCATTTATGTTAGGTAAAACGGTAATAAATAAAGAAAAAAACGAGCGAGATATTTTTGATATGGCAGGTTCTGGGTTTGCATCAACTGTGCGTTTGGCAAAAAGTTCGCCAGCAATGTGGACACCAATTTTTAAACAAAATAAAGAAAACGTAATAGAAACGTTAGAAGAATACATTAACAATTTACAACAATTTAAAGAGTTGATGCAACAAGATAATTTCTCTGAAATTTTTAACGAAATGGAGAATACAAATTATATCAAACAAATTTTAAACGGCATAAAATAAGAGCCAAAACAAGTAGAAAAATGAAGAATACAAAAGAATTAAGAACATGGTTGGATGATATGAAATTAGATCATCCACTAGTAATAGCAGGGCCTTGTAGTGCAGAAACCGAAGAGCAGGTTTTAAAAATTGCACACGAATTAAAAGATTCTGATGTAAACTATTTTAGAGCAGGAATTTGGAAACCTAGAACAAGACCAGGAAATTTTGAGGGTGTTGGTGCTTTAGGTTTAGGTTGGCTAAAAAAAGTAAAAGAAGAAACAGGTATGAAAACCTGTACAGAGGTTGCAAATGCTGCACACGTAAAATTAGCTTTAGAAAATGATGTAGATTTATTATGGATTGGTGCCCGTTCTACAGTATCACCATTTATTATGCAAGAAATTGCAGATGCGTTACAAGGTACAGATAAAATTGTATTGGTTAAAAACCCTGTAAATCCAGATTTAGCACTATGGTTAGGTGGTATAGAAAGATTATACACTGCGGGTATTAAAAACTTAGGAGCAATTCATAGAGGTTTTTCTACTTATGAAAAATCAAAATATAGAAACATTCCAGAATGGCAATTAGCCATAGAGTTTCAAAACAAATTTCCAGATTTACCACTAATTTGCGATCCATCTCATATAACAGGTAACAGAGAAATGATTTTTGATGTCTCTCAAACTGCTTTAGATTTAAACTTTGATGGTTTAATGATAGAAACACATTTCGATCCAGACAACGCATGGTCTGATGCTGCACAACAAGTTACACCAACTAAGTTAAAGCAGATTATGGAAGATTTAAAAATAAGAAAAGAAACAAACACAGAGGCAGAATACAAAAGTAGTTTAGATAACTTAAGAGCTCAAATTAACGTGGTAGATAGCCAGTTAATTGAAACTTTAGGAAAAAGAATGAAAATTGCAGATGAAATTGGAGCTTTAAAGAAAGATAAAAACGTTGCAGTTTTACAATCTAAAAGATGGAATGAAATTTTAGGAAACATGATTTTAGAAGGTGAAAGCAAAGGATTAAGTGAAGAATTTGTTTTAAAAATGTTTAAAGCAATTCACCAAGAATCTATCAATCATCAAGAAAAAATTATTAAAGGATAGTTTTTGGGCGTTACCACAAGGGTCAGGCTTTCGTTACTCGCTTTTTTTGTAGAAAAAACAAAAAAGAGCTCAAACAAATCACTCAATCCTTAACGCATAAGGCAAACGCAAAAAGAAATTATTTTTAGAATAAAAAAAACCTTACAGACGTAACACTGTAAGGTTTTTTTATGACTAAAAATTATCCATAATCAACCTATTTTTCATAAATCAATTTTAATTCTGCATCTTTGTAGTAATGAAAGGAATCGTTTATAAATCTACAGGAAGTTGGTATCAAGTAAAATCTGATAACGGAGAATTTTACAAATGTAGAATCAAAGGAAAATTTAGAATAAAAGGAATTAAAAGTACCAATCCAATTGCTGTTGGAGATAAGGTGTTGTTTGATATTGAGAAAAAAAACGACGAAGAAACAGGTGTTATAAAAACAATTTTAGATAGAGATAATTTTATTGTTAGAAAATCTGTTAATTTATCTAAGCAAACACATATTATTGCAGCCAATGTAGACCAGGTTTTTTTGTTAATCACAATTAATAATCCGCCAACATTTACCACTTTTATAGACCGATTTTTAGTTTCTACAAGAGCCTACAGAATAGACACTATTTTGGTTTTTAATAAGATAGATTCTTATGAAATAGAAGAAAGAGCAGAAATTTTATATTTAAAAGATATCTATGAAGCAATTGGTTATAGATGTGTAGAAGTATCTGCAACAAAAAATAAAAATGTAGATCAAATTAAAGATTTAATGCTTGGTAAAACATCTATGTTTGTTGGGCATTCTGGTGTTGGTAAATCTACTTTAGTAAACGCTGTAGAACCTACATTAGATTTAAAAACCAAAGAAATTTCTGACCAACATAGTCAAGGAAAACATACAACAACTTTTGCAGAAATGTTCGATTTAAGTTTCGATGCAAAAATTATAGACACACCAGGTATTAAAGGTTTTGGAGTTGTAGACATCGATAAATATGAACTTGGCGATTATTTTCCTGAATTTTTTGCTTTAAAACAAGACTGCAAATTTAATAATTGTATACACACCAAAGAGCCGCAATGTGCTGTAAAAGACGCTTTAGAAAATGAAGAGGTTTCTTGGTCTCGTTATAAAAGTTATCTTCAAATTTTAAACGGAGAAGAAGAAAAAGAACATTTTAGAACAGATGTTTGGAATGAAGATGACAACGAATAACAAAATTTAATTTTTATGAAAGTTGTTATACAAAGAGTTACAGAAGCAAGTGTAACTATACGTAAAATTAAAGTTGCAACAATTAACCAAGGACTTTTAATTTTAGTTGGTATTGTAAACCAAGACACCCAAGAAGATATTGATTGGTTAGTGCGTAAAATTACAAATCTTAGAATTTTTAATGATGAAAACGGTGTAATGAATCAATCGCTTTTAGACACTAATGGTAATGTATTAGTGGTAAGTCAGTTTACCTTACACGCATCAACAAAAAAAGGAAACAGACCAAGTTATATTAAAGCAGCAAAGGCAGATGTTGCTATTCCTTTATATGAAAAGTTTGTAAAAACTTTAGAAAACGAAATTGGTAAAAAAGTACAAACTGGAGAATTTGGTGCAGACATGAAAGTAGCACTTTTAAATGACGGACCTATTACAATTATTATAGATTCTAAAAACAAAGAATAGTTTTTTTTATGAATTATGTTGATGCACATACGCATACTTTTTCTAAAGAAAAAAATGTTCTGTCTATTGTAAATAAATATCCAACTTCAAAAGATTTTTCATCTCCTTTTTCAATAGGAATTCATCCTTGGTTTATCAATCAAGATAATTTAGAACAAGAGATTTTATTTGTGGAAGAAAAGTTGAATGATAAAAATTGTTTAGCTATTGGCGAATGTGGTTTGGATACATTAATAGATGTTGATTTTAGGTTTCAGAAAGAAGTATTTGTTAGACAAATTCAGTTATCAGAAAAATATAAAAAACCTTTAATAATTCATTGTGTTAAAGCACATCAAGAAATTATTGAATTCAAAAAAACATTAAGGCCAAAACAAGTTTGGGTGCTTCACGGATTTAATAAAAGCTTGCAATTGGCAGAAAGTTGTATTAAAAACGAACTTATTTTATCTTTTGGTAAGGCAATTATCAATAAAAATAAGCTGGCAGAGGTTTTCCAAAAATTGTCATTAAAAACGATCCTTTTAGAAACAGATAATGATAATGTTAGTATTTTTGAAGTGTATAAAATAGCATCAGAAATTAAAAATATCGAAGTAGTAAAGCTTCAAAAACAATTAGAACAAAATTTTAAAAATATATTTATAAAATGAGTTGGTTAGAGCGCACAGAGTTGTTGGTGCAAAAAGAAGGTCTAGAAAAATTAAAAAAAGCCAATATTTTAGTAGTGGGTTTAGGTGGTGTTGGTTCTTATGCCGCAGAATTTATAGCAAGAGCTGGTGTAAATAAAATGACAATTGTAGACGGAGATGTGTTTGATGAAACTAATAAAAATAGGCAATTACCCGCTTTAAATTCTACAATTGGTAAGCCAAAAGTAAAAGTTTTAGCAGATAGATTAAGAGATATAAATCCTGCAATAGAATTAACTGTTTTACAAGAATTTTTATCTCCAGAAAGAGCATTTGATATTGTAACAAAAGATTATGATTATGTTTTAGATTGTATAGATAGTATTACGCCAAAAGTTAATTTAATTGTGGCAGCTAGAAGAAAAAAAGTTAAAATTATTTCTTCTATGGGTGCGGGTGGTAAACTAGATGCAACTAAAATTAAAGTAAAAGACATTTCTAAAACTAAGAATTGCACAATGGCAAGAGTTTTAAGAAAGCGATTAAAAGAAAGAAAGGTAGATAAAGGTGTAAAAGCCGTTTTTTCTGATGAAGTTCAAATACCAGAGAGTGTAAAAATTACAGACGGCACTAATTTTAAGAAATCATATTATGGTACAATAAGCTTTATGCCAGCAGCGTTTGGTTTGCAAGCAGCAGCGCATGTTGTTAATTTTATTATAAAAAAGTAAAAAATACTTTCCAAGGGAAATAAAAGCGTTGTATATTTGCCATGGAAAACATTTTAAACTAATTAAATTAAAGTAATATGAAAAAAGTAATTTTATTATTAGTAATGGTAGCATCAGTATTAACTGCATGTAAAAGTGAAAAAAAAGAAAAAGTAGAGGCTAAAGAAGAAGTAAAAGTAGAAGCTACACAAGATTTAAATAATGTTGATGTTGCTAACTCTGTAATTACTTGGAAAGGTACAAAGCCAACAGGTGCGCATAACGGAACTATTATGTTAAAAGAAGGTTCTTTAAACGTAGAAGAAGGTAAGTTAGTAGGTGGTACTTTTGTTGTTGATATGTCTTCTATGAAAAACGAAGATTTAGATGCAGAAAGCGGTGCAAAATTAGTTGGTCATTTATCTGCGCCAGACTTTTTTGATGTAGCAACATACCCAATGTCTAAATTTGTTATTACTAATGTAGAAGAAGCAGAAGGTAAATTAGCTGTAACTGGTAATTTAACTGTTAAAGATGTAACAAAAAGTATTACAATACCTGCAATGTTAACTACAGAAGGTGATGTAACAACATTTACTAGTGAGAAATTTAATGTTGATAGAGCAGATTTTAATGTAAAATATGGTTCTAAAAAATTCTTCGACAACTTAAAAGATAAGTTTATTGATGATATGATAGAGTTTTCTTTTACAGTTAAAACAAAGGCATAATTTGATTTAAACATAAAATCAAAAAAATAAAAAACCCAAAACGAAAGTTTTGGGTTTTCTTTTTTATATTGCATCGCTATAAAAAAATATTGCATGAAAAAAAGTTCTTACTTGGCATTCATTTGCCTGTTTTTTGCTGTTTACATAACAAAGGCTCAAGAAAGTAATTATTCTTATCAATCTATACCAAATAACTTATTAGAAAATGCGAATGCAGTTGTAAGAGATAATTCTATAGAAATTACAATAGAAGACTTCGATAAAATGATTGTGCAAAAAAGAGAAGTAGTCACTGTTCTTAATAAATTAGGTAATGTAGATGCTCGGTTAGTAGAAGGTTATGATGAAGATACTAAGATTGATGATTTATCTGTCAAAATTTTTGATGCTAATGGTAAAGAGATTAAAAAGTATAAAAAAAGAGATTTTACAGATGTAAGCGCTGTAGATGGCGGTACATTATACTCAGACTCTAGAGTAAAATATATAGATTATACACCAATTTCTTATCCTTATACAGTTGTTTTCGAATCAGAATACAAAACATCAACAACGGGTTTTATTCCTTGGTGGCAACCTATAAATGGTTATTATGTTTCAGTAGAAAAAAGTTCGTATAAAATTAATAATCCAAAGAAAATTGCGTGGAGAATTAAAAAAACAAACTTTAAAAATTTTAACGTTAAAGAATTAGAAAGCGATTCAGAATTATTATTTACAATAGAAAATCAGCCAGGTTATAAACAAGAAAACTCAACAGTTCATTACAGAGAAATATTACCAAAAGCATTAATTGCATTAAATAATTTTTCATTAAAAGGTGTAGCAGGCTCATATAAAAACTGGCAAGAATTTGGTTTATGGATGCATTCTAAACTATTAAATGGTAGAGATGTTTTAGATGCTGGCACAGTATCAACAATAAAAAATTTAGTAAAAGATATAGAAGATCCTTTAGAGAAAGCAAAACTTGTATATCAATACATGCAAAATAAAACAAGATATATAAGTGTACAAGTTGGTATTGGAGGTTGGGAACCAATAGCTGCTAAAGAAGTAGATAGAGTTGGTTACGGTGATTGTAAGGGTTTAACTAATTATACAAAAGCTTTATTAAATGTTGCTGGTGTTACTTCTTATTATACAGTTGTATATGCTGATGAAAAAAGAGATATAGATAAAGATTTTTCGTCTATACAAGGAAATCATGTGATTTTAAATATTCCTACAAAAGATAAGGATGTTTGGTTAGAATGTACAAGTCAAGATATGCCTTTTGGTTTTTTAGGCGATTTTACACATGATAGAAATGTTTTGGTTGTTACACCTAAAGGCGGAGTTATTAAAAGAACAGCTTCTTATAAGGATGAAAAAAATCTACAGGTAACTTCTGCAGATATTCAGTTAAATAAAGATGGTTCCTTAAAGGCTACGTTAAACATCGTTTCAAAAGGACTACAATATGATGATAAGCAACATTTTGATACGTACACGAATGAAGAGTTAGTTAAAACTTATAAGTCTAATATTTGGTCTTATAACAATAACACAGATATAGAATCTGTAAATCTTAAGAACAATAAAAAAGAGATAATCTTTGAAGAAAATATTACTTTAAATGTTAAGAATTATGCGTCTATATCAGAATCAGAATATCTGTTTAGAGTAAATGTTTTTAACAGAAATAATTATGTACCAAAAAGGTATAGAAAAAGAAAACTGCCACTTAAAATTTATAGAGGCTATAAAGACGAGGACACTTATAAAGTAACATTGCCAGAAAATTATGTTTTGGGTGCGCTTCCTCCAGAGAAAATAATTACTTCAAAATTTGGAACATACAAAGTTTCTTTCAAAAAGGTTAATGAAAAATCTTTTATCTACAATAAAACACTAATTATAAAAGAAGGAACTTACTCTAAAGAAGATTATAAATCTTACAGAACTTTTAGAAGAAGTATTGCTAAATATGAAAACTTAAGAATCGCAATAAATAAAAATTAATGAAAATGAAAAAAGTATTACCTCTACTATTATTATTAACTACCCAATTATCTATACTTGCCCAAGATTATAAATTCGGAAAAGTGAGTAAAGAAGAGTTAGAAGAAAAATTTCATCCTTTAGATTCTACCGCTGACGCAGCTTATCTTTTTAAAAAAAGAAGAACTTATTACGATTATATATCTAATAATGGTTTTCAATTGGTAACAGAGTTTCACGAGAGAATAAAGGTTTATAATAAAGAAGGTTTTGACATGGCAACGAAAGAAGTTGTCTATTATAAACCAGAATCTGGTGAAAGTGAATCTGTAAGTTCTATTAAAGGATATACTTTTAATCTAAATGGTAATAAAATTGACAAAGAAAAGTTATCGGTCAAAAGTATTTTTACAGAAAATATCAGCAAATTTAGAAGTGTTAAAAAGATTAGTATGCCTAAAGTTAAAGAGGGTTCTATTATAGAGTTAAGGTATAAAGTTTATTCACCTTATGTACAATCAATATCAGATTTAAAATTGCAGTACCACATACCAGTTAAAAAATTAGACTATAGTGTAGAAATACCAGAGTACTATATTTTTAAGAAAAACACCATTGGCTATTACCCAGTAAAACAGATAAATACTTCTAAAAATGGTAAAATTGGTGATACTAATTATAAGATTGAAGTTACAAGTTTCGAGGAAGAAAACATACCAGCTTTAAAAAATGATGAACCTTTTGTTAGTAGTGTTAAAAATTATAGATCTGGAATGAAGTTTGAATTAACTCAAACAAACTTTATAAGTATCGGTGGAGATTTCAAATCATTTTCAAACTCTTGGGAGCAAGTTGCTAAACAAATTTATAAATCTTCTAGTTTTGGAGGAGAATTATCAAAATCGAGTTATTATAAAGACGATTTAAATAAAATTTTAGCAGAAAGTAAAACAGAGGTAGATAAATTATTAAATATTTTCAATTTTGTTAAACAAAGAGTTAAATGGAATGAATACTTTGGTATTTATTCTGATAAAGGGGTGAGAAAAGCTTTTAAAGATAGAGTTGGTAATGTTGCTGATATCAATTTAATGCTAACATCTATGTTGCGTACTTCTGGCTTAAATGCAGATCCTGTATTAGTAAGTACAAGAGCTAACGGAGTGCCTTTTTTTCCAACAATAGACGGTTTTAATTATGTTGTTTCTGTGGTCGAATTGTCTTCTGGAGGTTTGATTTTACTTGATGCTACAGAACAATATAGTACACCAAATATTTTACCAAGAAGAGCTTTAAACTGGAATGGAAGAAGAATCACTAAAGATGGGAACTCATCTTGGGTAAAATTAGCTACAACAAAACACGCTACAGAAGACAATAATTTAATGGTTAATATTTCTGATGATTTAATGGTTAGCGGTCTTTATAGAACTAAGTTTAGTAATTTAAGCGCTTTAACTTATAGAAAAAACCACAATCACTTAACCGAAGAAGCAGTCATAACAGGTTTAGAAGAAAAAACAAATGTAGAAATAGAAGATTTTAAAATTTTAAATGAAAAAAATATTTATAAAACACCTACTAGAACTATAAAGTTTAATAGCGACGGATTGATTGAAAGTATAAATGGTAAATTATATATAGAACCATTACTATTTTTAACAGAGCGTAGAAACCCATTTAAATTAGAGGAAAGAAAATTTCCTGTAGATTTTACAACACCTTGGAAGGTAAAAAATGTAGTTTCTATTAAAATTCCAGAAGGGTATAAGGTAGAAACGGTACCAGAAAGTTTTGCGATTGGTTTGCCAGATAATTTAGGGGTTTTTAAATATCAGATTCGAGAAAGCTCTGGTAAAATTAGTACGATAAGTAGTATGCAATTTAATACAGCAATTGTATCGCCACAGTATTACGAAAGTTTAAAAAAGTTTTATGGTGATCTAGTAAAAAAGCAAACTGAAAAAATTGTTTTGATAAAAATTTAGACAAAAAAAGCTAGCTGTATAAACCCAAAACGAAAGTTTTGGGTTTTCTTTTTAATAATTTAGTTAAGAAGGAAAACCTAACATGTTCCCCATGCCAACAGTAAAAAGCCAGCAGCCATAAATGCTGTGCTCTATGCTAACTAAAAAAGTAGATTTTGTTTTATTATAGGTGTATGCAAATAAAAGTCCTCCAATAAAAGTTAGAATTAAAACTAATATATTTTTAAATAATAGGTGAGCAAGAGAAAACAAAAAAGCATTTATTAAAAGAAACATTTTCTCATTTTTAAACAAATTCTTATAACGTTTAAAAAAGTAGTTTCGGTAAAGTAATTCTTGTGGATATACTGAGAAAATAGAATAAAAAAGAAGGATTAAAATCCATAAAAGAGGTTTGTTTAATACAACAACAAACAAGTTTTTAGAAGCTGTAAAGTAAACGTACAAAGAGGTGATAATTGCAATTATAAATAATTTTAATAAGGTCGATTTCCAGAAAGATTTCCAATCAATATTTTTCGCGATTTGAAATTTTACCTTTTCAACTTTCAGTAAAATGATCAAAATGTATAAAAAACCAGTAAGACCAATAGAAAGTTTAGCTATTGCATTATAACTAAAAACAAAACTAATAGGAATCAAAAGAAATAGAATTAAGAGCTCTAATAGTTTGTAGTTTTTAGTCTGCATATTTATAAATTTATTGCTGTTGTATTTTTAACTTGTTCTATGGCAAAAGTGCTATGTGTACTACCAATGTGTTTAATTGCAGTTAGTTTTGTAATCATAAAATTCCTATAAGTTTCCATGTCTTTAACATAGATTTTTAAAATATAATCGTAATCTCCGCTTACATGAAAACACTCCGATACTTCTTCTAATTTTAAAATTTCATTTTCAAAAGTATGCACATATTCTTTAGAATGTTGAATTAATTTTACATGGCAAAACACTAAAAATGATTTATCGATTTTATTCTTATTTACAATTGCAACATATTTTTCTATAATATTTTGATTTTCTAATTTTTTAATTCTCTCGTATACAGCTGTAATAGATAGGTTTAGTTGTAATGATAGTTGTTTGGTTGTTTGTTTGCTATCTATTTGTAATAAATTAATAAGTTTTTTGTCTACTGAGTCTAACATATATTTTTCTAAAATGTGAAATGAATTAAATCATTTTTAGATATTAAAATTATCAAATACTTTAAATTTAGAAAAATAATCTAAATATTGAGGATTATATTGTTTTTATTTCTTAAAAATTGTCTTTTTGTGTAAATAAAAATGATACTTATGAAATTCAATCCAGCAGATAAAATTCAAGATTTACAATATTTCGGGGAATTTGGAGGTGTTAATCCATCAATTTCAGATTCATCAACTTATACATTCTTATCAGCAAAAACCATGTTCGATACGTTCGAAGGAAATGCAGATGGATGTTATTTATATTCTCGACATTCTACGCCAAGTAATTTATATTTAGGTGAAGCTTTAGCGGCTATGGAGGGTACAGAAACTGCAAATGTAGCAGCATCTGGAATGGGAGCAATTACACCGGTATTATTACAGTTAGTTGGTGTCGGAGAACATATAGTTTCTAGTAGAACAATTTACGGTGGAACGTATGCTTTTCTAAAGAATTTTACACCAAGATTAGGTATAGATACTTCGTTTGTAGATATCACAAAACTAGAAGTTGTAGAAGCGGCAATAACAGAAAAAACAAAGGTTTTGTATTGTGAATCTGTAAGTAACCCACTTTTAGAAGTTGCAGATATTAAAGGCTTATCTGAATTGGCAAAAAAATACAATTTAAAATTAGTTGTAGATAATACATTTTCTCCGCTATCAATATCTCCAGCAAAATTGGGTGCAGATGTTGTAGTGCATAGTTTAACAAAGTTTATCAATGGATCTTCAGATACTGTTGGTGGCGTAGTTTGTGGTACGCAAGATTTTATTAACAATCTAAGAAATGTTAATGATGGTGCAAGCATGTTATTGGGTTCTACTATGGATAGTTTAAGGGCATCTTCTATTCTTAAAAACTTAAGAACTTTACATATAAGAATGAAACAACACAGTTTTAACGCAACATTTTTAGCTAATAAATTTGAGGCTGATGGATTAAAAACTGTATATCCTGGTTTAAAGTCACATCCTTCTCATGAATTATTTAAGTCTATGATGAATGTTGAATATGGTTTTGGTGGTATGTTAACTATTGATGCAGGCTCTTTAGAAAAAGCTAATGAGCTAATGGAGTTGATGCAACATAAAAATTTAGGTTATTTGGCAGTAAGTTTAGGCTTTTATAAAACCTTATTTTCTGCACCTGGTAGCTCTACGTCATCAGAAATTCCAGAAGAAGAACAAAAAGAAATGGGACTTTCTGATGGTTTAATACGTTTTTCTATAGGTTTAGATAACGATATCGAACGTACGTATGCAATGATGAAAACTTGTATGAAAGAAGTTGGTATATTATAAAAATTTAACGAATTCTTAAAAAAATAAACTGTAATTAAAGCTAATTTAATTTTTTGATAGAAATTATCTTAAAAAAAGGCTTTAAATTACAGTTTTAGCAAGAATTAAGATTTGTGTAATTCTTTACAAAATCGTAACATTACACATCAAAATTTATAGTACATGGAAAGCCAAGATATTAAAACAACAAATCCGCAAGACGAAAATATTATAGAAAATAAAGAACTTAATATTTGGGAAGCTTTAATACCTGTTTTTGCTTTAGTGGCCATGTTGTTTTATAATGTTTTTTATGTCTATGGTGATGATGCTTTAAGTGGTAGTAATCAATTTATTTTGTTATTAGGTGCTGCAGTTGCAGCTATAGTTGGTTTTAAAAATAAAGTGTCTTACAAGCAAATGATAGAAGAGGTTGCAGAAAATGTAAAATCTACTTCTGGTGCAATTTTAATCTTATTAATGGTTGGTGCTTTGGCAGGAACTTGGTTAATAAGTGGTATTATACCTTCTATGATTTATTACGGATTACAAATTTTAAATCCAACGATATTTTTGGCGGCTTCTGTAATAATCTGTGCAATAATTTCTATTGCAACTGGTAGTTCTTGGACTACTTCTGCTACAGTTGGTATTGCATTAGTTGGTATTGGTAATACATTAGGTATTTCTGCAGGTATGACAGCAGGAGCAGTATTGTCTGGTGCATATTTTGGTGATAAGATGTCTCCGTTATCAGATACAACAAATTTGGCACCAACAATGGCTGGTGGAGATTTGTTTTCTCATATTAAATACATGTCTTTAACAACAGTGCCAACAATTTTAGTAACATTGTTAGCTTTTATTATTATTGGTTTTTCTATAGAAACTACTGGTTCACCAGATGTTTCAGATAAATTAACAGCTATTGATGCTGCTTTTAATATTTCGCCTTGGCTTTTTATTGTGCCAGTCATTGTAATTTTTATGATTGTTAAAAAAACAGAACCTTTAATAGCTTTATTGGTAGGTACACTTTTAGCGGGTGTTGTAGCAGTTATTGCGCAACCAGAAATTGTTTTAAATGTTGCAGGCGCAGATACACTTTCGTTCAACTCGGCTTATAAAGGTGTTATGAACGCAATTACTGTAGATTCTGCTGTAGAAACAACAAGTGCAGAATTAAATGATTTATTTACAGCTGGCGGAATGAGCGGAATGTTAGGGACTATTTGGCTAATAATTTGTGCAATGGTTTTTGGTGGTGTTATGGATGCAATTGGGGCACTTTCTAGAATAAGTAAAGCTTTATTGAGTTTGGCTTCTTCTGTTTTCGGACTTTTTGCAAGTACAGTAGCAAGTTGTTTGGCTTTAAATGTTACAGCTTCAGATCAATATTTGGCTATTGTTGTTCCAGGTAAAATGTTTAAAAAAGCTTATGAAGAAAAAGGTTTAGCACCAGAAAATTTAAGTAGAACTTTAGAAGATTCTGGTACAGTAACTTCGGTTCTAATTCCTTGGAATACATGTGGAGCATACCAGTCTGGAGTTTTAGGAGTTTCTGTTGCAGAGTACTTTTTCTTTGCTATTTTTAATTGGTTAAGTCCTTTTATGACACTGTTATTTGCTGCATTTAATATTAAAATAAAACAGTTAGTTAAAAAATAATGATTATTAGAGCTACTGTTGCTAATGCCAAAGAATTAACAGAAATTGCTTTAAAATCGAAATCTTATTGGGGATATTCAGATGAACTTATAGAAAGTTGGCGTGAAGATTTAACCATCACTACTAAAATGTTTGAAGATTTTGATGTATATATCTTTCAAATAAACACGGAGATTGCGGGGTTTTATATTTTAAATAGAACGAACATTACAACAAGTTTTTTAGAGTTTTTATTTGTTCTTCCGAAATACATTAAGCAAGGAATTGGCAAACAATTATTAGCACATGCGATTGCTTACTGTATTGATAGTGGTTCTAAAGTTTTAAACGTTTTGTCAGATCCTAATGCACAAGCATTTTATGCAAAACATGGTTTTAAAGTAGTGGCTAAAAAAGAGAGTTCTATAAAAGATAGGTTTTTGCCAGAGATGGAATTAAAATTTCTAGAAAACAGGTAGTTTTATTTTATTAAGGTTTAGTTGATTATGCAAAAAGAGATGAAGCTTGTTATTGAAAAATTTAGAAGTTTTCTGTCTAAAAAAATTAATAAGTATGATGAGAAATGGCCATACATTATTACAGCCCTTGCAGCTTTAGTTATAGTTGTTTCTGGTGTAAAAATCTTTGTAAAGCTAACAGAAAATTTACACTCAGATTTATTAAAAAATTTTGATGCTACGATAACAGATGCTATTATTTCACTTAGAAATCCTAGATTAACAAACTATTTTACATTTGTTACAGAAGTGGGTGATGCCTTAGGTTATTTAGTTGTTTTTACTTTATGTACAGTACTTTTTTATTTTATTTTTAAGAGATGGAAATATACAGGGCAATTGACTTTAATTTTACTTTTGGCATTAAGTTCTAATGTTATTTTAAAACAAATAATTAATAGAGAAAGACCAACTTTAGAGCATTTAGTTACTGTTAAAACTTTAAGCTATCCAAGTGGTCATGCAATGACGGCCATGGCATTTTATGGCTTTTTAATCTATTTAATTGCTACATTTAATATTCGTAAATCTTTTAAATTTTTAATGATTACGCTTTTGGTAGTGCTAATTTTAAGCATTGGAATTAGTAGAATTTATTTAGGGGTACATTTTCCATCAGATATTTTAGGCGGATTTATTGCTGGTTTTGTTTGGGTGATTTTTTGTGTATTATTGTTTAACCTTTTAAAAGTTTTTAAGATAGATTCTAAGATTTAGTATTTACCGAAGTAGATTGTTTTTTAGAAGAAATATTATTTTCTGCTTTAGAAGAAAACAAGTTAGAAAGTACAGAAATTAATAATAAAAGCCAAGGTATACCGTGTAAAAGTACATCAAACCAATCTTTAGCTTGCATGCCTTTATCAGAAGAAAATGCATTTCCACCTAAAATCCATTGTAATTTTCCCCAAATATGTGGCGGATTAAAAGGAGCTAAACCTAATGTTAAACTAGCTAAAATAAATAGTTTCCAATTATTTTTCAGTTGGCTTATCATCAAAATTATATTAAATAAACCAATTCCAAACCAAACCAAATCGAACCGTAAAGTCTCTGTAAGGATAATTAGGTGCAGAAAAATAGTTTTTATCGGTAAAACTAGACGTTGCATTGTCTACTTTTAAATACAAACGAGTTCTTCTTACTTGCGCATTAAAAAACACATCAAAAGTAGGAAAACCTATTTGTTCATCATTTTGAAGTCTAAATTCTGCTAAAAGTGGATTGTAAGCATTTACATTATATTCTGTAAAATATTTAAAAGTAACACCAATATTTACTAACATAGGTTTCCCTTTAAACCAATAATCTGTGTAGTAAAAAGTGTTTCTAGTAACAAATTCGGGAACTCTAAAAACAGAACTTCCGCTAGTAACATTTTGGTACATTAACGTATTGTCTAATGCAAATTTACCAAGCTTAAATTCTCTATTGGCCTTTACTTTAAAATAGGTAATTTGATTTGCAAATTGTTGTGGTTTGCTATCTTCATCAAAATAGGTATAATTGTCTATGTTGGTAAAGTTTAGAGAAGCATTTCCCCATTTAGAAGCAAAATCAAAACCTAAATCTCTAGTGTTTATATTACTAAAGTCGTTTTGCCAATTGTAAGCGTCATATTCACTTTGATGCAATAATGTGTTAAAGTTTGGCGATTTAGAACTTAATAATAAAGATCCTTTCACTCTAAAAATACTGTCTTTCTCAAAAATAGCTTCCCCTTTTAAATAATTACCAGAAAGTCTTCCGTTACCAGGAGTTATAGAGGCATCAGCATTTAGTTTAAAACTTTTAATTTTTGCATTCCAATCTGCGCCAAAAGAAACAGCATTACCTTCTATTTTTAATTTGTTGATGCTACTATTACTGTTTAAAATTGTGTCATAACCATAAGAATAATTAGTTAATTCTGCTTTCGCTTTAAACTTACCTAAAACATATTTAGAGTTAAATTCTAAATTTAATTGATTGTTGGTTAATTTGCTAATAGCCTTTTTTTCATCAGGATTAGATGAGCTTGCGCTACCAAAAAAATCTTCTGTTAATGTATTTTGTATAAACTCGTAACTTTTATTTTCATTGGTAAAAACATGACCAATTTTTAAGTTACTAAAATCTTTATTATTTAAAGAATCTTTGCTAGAAATTAGTTTATAACTGTGTTCTACATAAACTCTATTGCCATCAAACTCACTTTCAGAATTGGTTAAATTAACATCTAAACGAGCTCTTGTTTGAAAATTTTCATCATCAGTAATAAAATTCTCTAAAGAAGCAGTTGTTAAGCCACCGTTTTCTTGATGATAAAAGTCTTGTGTAGTTAAATGACCTCTAATTTCGTATTGATTTTGTTTTGTAGTGTAGTGAAAAGTACCTCTAAAATTACCGTTACTAACCAATGCTTGCCTGTAAGCGCCTAAAGATCTAAGGCCTTTATAAGATAAAGAAACATTTAATCTTTTAGAAAAATTTAATGTAAATAAAGCATCTAAAACTTGGCCCTGTTGTAAACCTGTTCTGTAAAGTATTTCTGTAGTTGGTGTTGGTACTTCGTAATATTTAATATCGTCTATATCTAAATAACTTACTTGTTTTGCGGTAAAGCCAAGGTCTGGAAACCTGTAAATGTTATCAAAAGAATAACCTAAATTATTTAAAGTTTGTCCTTGATTATGAAATTCTATAAACTCAAATAAATCTTTTCTAAGGTAATTAAACTTATATTCTTTCTGTAATGTTAGTGTAGTATCAATATAAGTAGTGTCTTTCTTATGAGAAAAAATCTTGTAATCTGTATATTTAGTTTTGCCAGATAAAGTTACATTAATCGGACTTGTATTTGTAGAGTCTCTTAATATAACAGCATTTCCGTTTAAACCACCTTGTCCAAAACCTTGTGAAAATAAGTTTTGAGTTAGTAAAAAACAGATTAAAAAAGAGAAAATTATGTTACTTTTCATATAGAATTTCTTCGTGAACAAATGTAAAATAATTAAACGAAAATTTAAATGATTAATTATCTCTATAAATGTTAATTGATAAATTATCTTTTTATCAAGAGAAATAGACGAAATAAAACTTTTAAAAAGCTAAAATAAAATTTCTTTTCTTTGCAGCATGTTAGAACTTAATTATAGTGGTTTTGCGTTAGAAGCAGGCACAGACGAAGCTGGTAGAGGTTGTTTATCTGGCCCAGTAGTAGCAGCAGCAGTTATTTTGCCAGACAATTTTTCGCATCCGTTTTTAAATGATTCTAAGCAATTATCAGAAAAAAAAAGAGAAGAGGTAAGGCCATTTATAGAACAAAATGCGCTTGCATTTGGTGTATCTTTTGTTTGGCAAGAAGAAGTAGATAAAATTAATGTGCTGCAAGCATCTATAACAGGCATGCACAGAGCAATCGAAAAGTTAGATATTACACCAGAATTTATTATTGTAGATGGCAATAAATTTAAAAATTATAAAGAAATTCCGCATAAAACAATTGTAAAAGGAGATTCTAAATACTTAAGTATAGCAGCAGCATCTGTATTGGCAAAAACTTACAGAGACGATTATATGGCAAAAATTCACAAAGAATTTCCTATGTATAATTGGCAAAAAAATAAAGGATATCCTACCAAAGAACACAGAAATGCCATAAGAGAATTTGGCGCCACTAATTATCACAGAAAAACGTTTAAACTATTGCCAGAACAAATAAAATTAGAACTTTAATTGTTTTAGAAGCTATTTCCTGCTTTCGTTACTCGCTTTTTTTGAGAAAAACAAAAAAGAGCTCAAACACGCCACTCAATCAGGGCTAAGAATTTTTGCCAACTAATTTTTTGCAGAAAGGTAATTTATATCGAAATCATAGATAAACTTTTTCTATTTTTACGCTCCAAAATTTAAGTGATGATTAAAAAAACAAGAGCAGAAATTACAAAATGCATTCTTCATAAAGTAGCCAATAAATTTAATAGCGGTCAAAACGTTTTCTCAGAAGACTTAATTCGTTTCGATCAAGAAAGTTACGATTTGATGAAAAACTTCTTAATGAAACCATTTGGTAATTTAACCCAAAGTTATCGTTTTGTAAATCATGAAGATGCACGTTTAGATCCTTTAAATAACTTTACATCAGAGATTTTTAAAGAAGAAGCAGCTTTTGTAGATTACTCTAAAAGTATTGTAAACCATTTGTTCGAGCAGTCGAATTCTGCACAAATAAAAACAGGAGATGTTATTGTAGTTTTTATAGAAGGCATAGAGTATAAAGATGTTTTAACAGAAGCTGTAGGTATTTTTAAAATAGAAAATAAAGTAGATTTTTTTCAAACATATTTAGACGATAACGAGAGTTTTGATGTAGTTGTACAAAAAGGAATTTCTACAAAAAGAATAGACAAAGGTTGTTTGGTTTTGAATACAGCAGACGCAGAAGGAACCGTAGTTTTTTCTGTAGACAACCATAATTACGATGCACAATATTGGATTAATAATTTCTTAAATGTAAAACTAGCAGACGATTACAATTCGCACACGCAAAGTTATTTAGAAATGTGTAAAGAGTTTTCAGAAGAAGTAATAAAACCAGAATTAGGTATGCAGCAGCAAGGTAATTTTCTTGCAAATACTGTAGATTATTTTAAAGAAAATGAATCTGTAGATTATGCTACTTTTAAAGACGAAGTTTTTACAGACGAAAAACATAAAGAGCAGTTTGATGATTATAAAAAACATTTCGAAAACTTAAACGACGTTTTAATAAGAAATAATTTTGATGTTTCTGGCGTGGTTTTAAAGAAAGAGAAAAATAAATTAAAAACAGAAATAAAATTAGATACCAATATCAATATTAAGTTAGATGTAGATGCGCCAGAAGCAGCATCAGAATATATAGAAAGAGGTTACGACGAAGAGAAAAAAATGAAATACTACAAAGTATATTTTAACGAAGAAAAGTAAACTTTGTAAAACTTTTAAATTAATAGACAAATAATAGAGCAAATGCGTAATCAAAAAAATATACTTGTATCTAAATTGTCTACAGAATTTAATAAATTAATTTTACAATTAAATAAAATTAATCCAGATAAAAATTTTCAATTAACAATACACGAGCCAAACCTATTTTGGGCTATTAATTGGAAAACTGATAGGTATTTAGAAGAGTGTTTTTGTGTTCGTTTGTATGCAGACAATGCAAAACACTCTTTAATTGCAGAGCACCAAGTTAAAGATGTATTTGAACATATTAATGATGAATATTTTAACTACAAAGAAAAATCTTTAGAAGACTTTGCACTTATTACAAAAGAAATACTTCAAAAAACAGAAATAGCTATTATAGAGTCTTTAAATAAAGACTTAAATAAAGGTATGTAATTTTTTTTAACAGAATTAATCTGAGGTTAAAAATTCATTTACCTCAAAAAGGTTTTTAAAATGTTTTAAGATTTTAGATTTTACTTCTTCTAAGTCTAGTTTTTTACCCAATTCTGCTTCCATAGAGGCAACTGCTTTTCCTCTAATTCCACACGGAATAATATTATCAAAATAACCTAAATTAGTGTTCACATTTAAAGCAAAACCATGCATGGTAACCCAACGAGAAGATCGAATTCCCATAGCACAAATTTTACGAGCAAAAGGTGTTCCTACATCAAGCCAAACTCCGGTTTCGCCATCACTTCTTTCACCTTTCAAACCATATTCTGCAATTGTTAAGATAATACTCTCCTCTAAAAGACGCAGATATTTATGAATATCTGTAAAAAAATTCTCTAAATCTAAAATAGGATACCCTACAATTTGGCCTGGTCCGTGGTATGTAATATCTCCACCACGATTTATTTTATAGAACGTGGCTCCTTTTTCTTCTAATTGTTTCTCGTTTAATAATAAATTACTTAAATCACCACTTTTACCTAATGTATAAACATGCGGATGTTCTACAAAAAGTAGGTGATTTTCTGTAATTTGATTCAGGTTTTCTCTTCGATTGGCAATTTTAACATCTACAATATCTTGTAAAAGTTTAGTTTGATAATCCCAAGTTTCTTTATAGTCTTTGACTTTTAAGTCTTTAAGTAGTATGTTTCTGTTCATATTATCGACTACAAAGATAAATATTTCCTTATATTTGGAAACCCCTAATCTTTAAAATAATGTTATGGTAATAAATCTAAATAAATTATTAATTACTGTTTTTCTAATATGCTTCTCGTTTGGTGTTCACGGCCAAGAAATATGGCAAAAAATAGATAGGAACAATAGTACTTTTCAGAAGAAATCGTTAAGAAAAATCAAAAATTTTCCAGACAAATATTCTATATATCATTTAGATGTAAATCAGGTTAAAACAAATTTAATATCGAAAACTAAGACAGCTTTCAAAACAATAAAACTGCCTAATTCCGAGGGAGATTTAGAACTTTTTAAATTAAAAGAATCTTCAAATTTTGAAAAAGGTTTAGCAGAAAAATTCCCTTCAATAAAATCTTATACAGCAATCGGTATCACAAACCCAACTTCTTTTGCCAAAGTAAGTGTTGGTTTAGATGGGTTTCATGCAGTAATATTTTCTACAAATGGTAAAACGGTATACGTAGATCCATATTCAAAAGATAATAAAGAATATATTGTTTATAAAACATCAGATTTAAAAGAAGAAGATCATCACTTTAAATGTGATGTAGAAGAAGTTGCAAGTAAACATAACGTGCCAGACATCGCTGCCAAATCTTTAAATGATGGTAATTTAAGAACTTTTAGATTGGCTTTGGTTTGTAGCGGAGAATATGCGCAGTTTCACTTAAATAATCAAGGTATTTCTTCAGCTGCATCAGATTCAGAAAAAAAAGCAGCAGTTTTATCTGCAATGAACACATCTATGACGAGAGTTAATGGTTTGTTCGAAAAAGATTTAGCAGTTAAAATGGTTATTGTTGCAAATAACGACGAAGTAATTTTCTTAGATGCAGATACAGATGGTATTACCGACGGTGATCCAGATGAAATGATTGATGAAGTACAAAGAATTGCAGACGATAATATTGGAACTGCAAATTACGATATTGGACATATTTTTAGTATTGGCGGAGATGGTTTAGCAGGTTTGGGAGTTGTTTGTGTTTCTGGCCAGAAAGCAAAAGGAGTTACAGGAAGAAGTTCGCCTATCGGAGATCCTTATGATATCGATTTTGTGGCTCATGAAATGGGGCATCAATTTGGTGCAACACATACGCAAAATAACGATTGCCAAAGAACAAATACAACTGCCGTAGAACCAGGAAGTGCTTCTACAATTATGGGTTATGCCGGTATTTGTGCACCAAATGTTCAAGGACAAAGTGATGATTATTTTCATGCAGTTAGTATTAAGCAAATGCAAAATGTAATTGCTTCTACAGCAAGTTGTGCAACTTTAACAAGTAATAATAATAGTGCGCCAGTTGCCAGTGCAGGTTTAGATTACAGTATTCCTAAATCTACACCTTTTGTATTAAGAGGTAATGCTACAGATGCAGACGGCGTTTCATCTTTAACTTATAATTGGGAACAAACGGATAACGAGGTTGGTGTAATGCCACCAAATAGCACAAATAATGTAGGTCCTATGTTTAGGTCTTTACCATCTAAGGTTTCTTCGGATAGATACATGCCTGCTTTAGCAACAGTTATTTCTGGTAGTGTTTCTTCTACCTGGGAAGTTTTACCAAGCGTAGCAAGAGAAATTAATTTTTCTTTATTGGTTAGAGATAATAACAATACCGGTGGCGGAACTTCTAGAGATGATATGGTTGTAACTGTAGAAGATGTAGAGGCTTTTACTGTCACTTCGCAAAACACAGCAACTGTTTGGGATGCTGGAAGTTCTCAAACAATTACTTGGAATAAAAGCACAACAGATGTTGCACCCATAAATTGTACCAACGTTAATATAAGATTGTCACTAGATGGCGGATTAACATTTCCGGTAATTTTGGCATCCAATACAGCTAATGATGGCTCAGAAGAAATTTCTGTACCTAACAATGTTACAACACAAGCAAGAATATTGGTAGAAGCTGTAGATAATATATTTTATAATGTAAACTCAGTAAATTTCGAAATAGTATCTACAACGCCTTCTTTTCTGATAACAAATACTAGCGGAGAATTGTCTGCTTGTAATACCGGAAATCAAACAGTAGATTATATTTTGAATCTAGATTTTATCAATGGTTATGCAGAAAATGTAACATTTGCAGCAACTGGTAATCCTTCTGGTTCTGTAGTTAATTTTAATCCTACCTCTGTAAATACCGATGGTAATGTAACATTATCTGTGTCTAATTTAGACGGTATTGCAGCAGGAGATTATGAAATAAATGTTGTGGCAAACAGCACAAGCGTAAATCAAACAATAAAATTAAATTTAAATATCACCGATGCTAATTTGGCTGTAACTACTTTGTTAACACCAGCAAATCAGGCAACAGAAGTTTCATTAATAGAAATCTTAACTTGGCAAGAAGATGTGAATGCAAGTTCTTATAATGTAGAGGTTTCATCTAATGTTAATTTTACAGATATAGTTTCTTCAGGAACTTCAAATATCAATAATTATCAAGTCAATAATTTAAATCCTAATACAAAATATTATTGGAGAGTTAAAGGTGTAAACAATTGTAACGAAGGTGTGTTTTCTAACTCTTTTAGTTTTACCACAGAAACACCAGAATATTGTGCAGCTACATATACAGATGAGGCAGGTGGTTCAGAGCATATTACAAACGTAACTTTTAACTCTATAAATAACACTTCTGGTAACGATACTGTTGATGGTTACCAAGACTTTACTTCTATAAATACCAATGTTTTTAGAAATGAAACCTATACAATTACAGTAACTTTTGATACAGCAGGTTTTCAAGATCACTGTTATGTTTTTATCGATTGGAATAGAGATTTT
>JAHDHO010000207.1:0-2108 GCA_020631275.1 Polaribacter sp.
TTAAACTTCTTTTAGAGAAAGACATCGACAAATCTATTATTCAAAATTCTGTAAAATACCACGACAGTTGAAAAAGAAAGGTTACAGAAACTTATCGATTCTGTACCAAAAGAACAAGGTTTATTTTACATTCATGATGCAAAAGGCAAAGTGATTTTTTTAGGTCGTGGCAAAAATGTAAAAGCAGAAGTAAATAAATTGTTTTTAAAACAAACACGTAGAGCAGTAAAAATTCAAGATAGAGCTGCTGCAATTTCTTTCGAGAAAACTGGCAACGATTTATTTACTAGACTTAAATATTATATAGAATTAGATATACTTTCACCAAAATTTAACTTCAGAAAAAAAAGAAAACCAAACTTACGCGAGTTTAACAACGAAGATTTTTTAATTTATGAAAAAGGAAGAGAAGTCGAAGAGCACGCTGTTATACTTATAGAAAACAAAGAAGTTTTTGGTTACGGATACACAAATTTAGCTTATCAAGAAAATCGATTAGATATCTTAAAATCGGTTTTAACACCTATTGATGATAAAGACCTAGCCAAAACTATTGTTAAGAATTACTTAAACACAAGCTCAGTAAAAAAAATTGTTAGACTTTCAAATGAAAAAAATTAAACTTTTATTACTACTATTACTTACTTACACATCTGTTAACATTGCATAAGCAAAAAAATCTACCAAACTAGGTAAAACTACACTTAAAGAATTAAAAATGTCTATTTATGACAAAGATTCTACTGTCGCTGCTGTAGTTTTATATGAACATGCCAATGTTTATTTAGATCCTGATAACGATTACAACACTAGAACAGATTACTATTACAGAATTAAAATTTTAAATAAATCTGCCTTTGACCTAGCGAATATTAGTATCGATTTATACAAAAAAGAAAGAATAGTTGATTTAAAAGCAGTTACATACAATATCAATGAAGATTCTAGAATTGTAAAAAATAATCTTATGGATAAAGATATTTTTACAATTCAAAATAATGAAAACTAGAAAACTAAAAAGTTTACACTTTCTAAAATTAAAGAAGGTAGTGTTATCGAATATAAATACAGCGTTTTGTCACCTTATTTAGGTATAGACGATTGGACTTTTCAATCTGAAATACCAAAAATTAAAAGTGAATTTGACGCAGCTGTTTTAGGAAACTACAAATACCATGTTCGATTAATTGGTTATTTAAATTTAGACAAAGATAATCCGTCTATAAAAAAGAAATGTGTTTATATAGACGGTGTTGGCGAAGGAGCATGTATAATATATTCTTTTGGAATGTATAACGTACCTGCCTTTAAAAAAGAATAATATATGCTAAGTAAGAAAAATTATTTGGCAAGAATTACTTTCGATTTAATCTCGTATACTGATGTTAGAGGTGATAAAACAAGCTACACAACTACCTGGAAAAAAGCAGACAAAAAGTTAAAAGCTCAATTTTTTAACAATCAAACTTCAAAGAAAAGTTTTTTTAAAAAAAATTTACCCGAAAATTTATTCTCGATAGAAAATGAACTTGAAAAAGCAAAAGAAATTTACAAGTTTATTCAAAATCATTATACATGGAATGATAAAAATTGGACCAATGAAGACGCAAAAGTTAAAAAAGCTTTTAATGAAAAATCCGGCAATGTTGGCGAAATAAACATATCACTTTACAATAGTTTAACGGCTGCAGATATAAATGCAAATTTAGTTGTGCTATCTACAAGAAATAATGGTATTCCAACAAAATTACATCCTGTTATTTATGATTATAACTATGTAATTGTAAAAATTAACATCGATGGTAAAGATTATTATTTAGACGCAACTGATAAATTTTTACCATTTGGTTTGGTTCCGATAAGAACTTTAAACGGAGAAGCAAGAGTTATAAACTATGAAAAAGAATGTAATTGGCCTCAATTAGAACTTACGGTTAGTTCTAATAGAAATATAAAGAGTAAACTTACCTTAAATACAGATGGCGAATTTACTGGAAACTTATTTATCCGAAAAACAGGATATTACGCACATAAACAAAGAAAAAAGCTAGCAAATATATCAGAAGAATCATACTTAGAAGAAGTAGAGTCTAAACACGTTGATCTAG
>JAHDHO010000207.1:2118-3243 GCA_020631275.1 Polaribacter sp.
AAGTTGTATCTAAAGATTTAATTGAAAAACCGATAACAGAAGTTTTTAAAGTTAAAATCTTTATGAATGAAAATTTAGGAAATACGGCTAGAATTAATCCTTTTATTTTTGATAGAATTAATATAAATCCGTTTAAATTAAAAGAAAGAAATTATCCTGTAGATTTTGCACATCCTTTTAAAAGTACTTTTTCTTTAAATCTTACAATACCTAAAGAATATAAAGTATCTCAACTACCAAAAAACAAAGCGATTGCATTACCTAATAAAGGTGGTACATTTATTATTAGATCTAAAATTGAAGAAAATACAATAACATTATATGTTAGTTTTAGCATTAATAGAAAAACATATACAAGTACAGAATATTTTGCTTTAAAAGAATATTTCAAACAAATTATTATTGCCGAAAACTCATTTATTTTATTAGAAAAAAATAAAGTTTAAAACTTCAAGAAACAATCAACTTATACAACTACCTAACAAACAGTTACATTTAAAAAATTCAATTAAGGATAAAGTATCATTCTTTTTAAAATGTTAATATTTGTTAAATTATCAATTAAATTTAATAGATTAGCACCTAATAGCAATTATGAATTTAGATAAACTAGTTTTAGATTTTCAACAAAAGGATGTAAAAGCCTATGAAAAACTGTACAATATGTATTGTAATAGTATTTCTGGTGTTGTTAATACAATCGTAAAGAATGAAGATGTTGCCCAAGAAATAACACAAGATGTTTTTATAAAAGCTTGGAACAAATCTGATTCTTACTCCTCTAAAAAAGGTAGATTTTTTACTTGGATTTTAAATATAGCAAGAAATGCCGCTATAGATTATACTCGTTCTAAGAAGTTTAAGCAGTCTAAACAAAACCTTAACTCAGATTTTTTCGTAGATATATTAGAAACAAGTGATAATCTAAACAATTCTACAGATGCAATAGGTATTAAAGAGTTTGTAAAAAACCTTGGTGATAAATGTAAATCTGTAATAGAATTGTTATTCTTTAAAGGCTACACACAAAAAGAAGCATCAGAAGAATTAGACATACCACTTGGTACAATAAAAACACGCAATAGAAATTGTATTGCAGAATTAAGAACAATGGTAGGCGTTTAA
>JAHDHO010000208.1 GCA_020631275.1 Polaribacter sp.
GATAGATCTAAATCTATTTCTTTAATTTCTAAAACTTTTTTACCAACCAAATTATACATTTCGATAGATTTTACTTGTAAGCCATTAGACAAAGAAATGGTAACAATACTTTCTACAGGGTTTGGATAAATTGCAATATTGTCTTTTAAGAACTCACTATCTACAGACAATACTTTACATGAAACGCTATAATTTGCTTCAATATCTTTTTTCCAACCTGTATTATTTATTGCAGCATCTACATCATCAACTTCTATACACGTTAAATTAGGGTTGCCGGTAGCATCTAGATTTATTAAAGTACTATTAGTACCATTTTTTAGGTTTAAACTAGTTAACTTGTTATTATTAACAATTAAATCTGTTATACTCGTTAGTTTGGAAATGTCAATAGCTTCAATTAAATTATTAGCAACATTTAAAACTTTTAAATTATTATTAACCGAAAGACTTCTTCTCTCGCCAGTTATTCTAGAAGAAACAACAACTGCATTTGCATTTAGTAAACTACTAATATCTGTAATACTGTTTCCAGAAATATTTATACTTGCAGCATTAGTAAATGCTTCCAAACCCTGAACAGAAGTTATATTTCTTCCGCTTAAATCTAAATCACCTGTAAAAGCTTGTGCTTCTTCATAAGTTACAACTCCGTCGCCATCATCATCTAAACCAGCAAAAGTAGCTAAAGCAGTCTCTAAGTTTTCATCTGTAGTATAAACTTCCCATTCTGATGCACAATCTGTAGTATAACTTGCTGTGGTGTCTTTTTCTGACCAATTTTCATCAGAAAACACAACATCATCAACAGCAATACAAGTAAGATTTTCGTTGTTTTTGATATCGAATTCAATTATAGATTGATTGTTTCCGTTTCTTAAATAAGCCCTTTCTAGCGCATTATCATTTAAATATAATTTAGTTAGTGCTGTATTTTGATTTATATCAATATTTACTATGTTATTATTACCTAAATATAATTCTTCGAGTTGAGGATTGTTAGTTAAATCGAGACCTGATAGTTTATTATCGCTTGCAATTAAAATTTTAAGCTTTGTATTTTTAGTAATATCTAAAGAAGTTAAACTAGAGTTGATAACATCAATTCTTATTAATTCTAAATTTTTAGAAAAATCTAAATCAGTAATATTATTATCACCCATTCTTAGATCATACAATTTTGTATTCTTAGATACATCTAACGAAGTAATATTAGTATCAGAAACATACAATCTTTCTAAATCTAATAACATAGAAACGTCGATTGCAGTAATTGCTGTTTTCCATAAATGGATTCTATTTAAAGATAAGTTATTAGCGAAATCTATTGCGGTTAAACCGAAATTCCAATCTAGCTGTAATGTTTCTAAAGCTGTATTTTTAGAGATGTCTATAGATGTTAACTCATTTATATTTAACCACAACCTAATTAAAGCAATATTTTTTGTAACATCAATAGTTGTTAATTTATTTTCGCCTGCGTAAAAATATTCTAAATCTGTTAAATTACTTATATCTAAAGTAGTAAGTTGATTTTTATCGACACTTAAAGATGTTATTTTTGTATTATTAGATAAATCTATCGTAGCTAATAAATTGTTTCTTACATCTAAAGTAGTAATATTTAGAAATGCTTCTATACCGGTTAAATCTGCAATTTCTAAACCACTTGCAATCAGTGTTCCTGAAAAAGCTTGCGCTTCTGAAACCTGAATTTCGTTATCGCCATTTAGATTTATTTGAGTATTTGATATTAAAGCAGACTTAAAATTAACATCTGGAATATTAACTACTTCTTCAAAAACAAAACCACAGTTTAAATTAAATAATGACGCATTAATTTCTGAAAAGCTTGCCGTCATAATATTTACATCATCAACTTGAATACATGTTAAATTTGGTGAATTACTTACATCAAATTCAGTAAGACTTGCATTGTTACCATTTTGTAAATCTATTTTAGATAAATTAGGATTATCTGACGCTAACAAATTAGTTATTGGAGATTTACCTAGTTTTAATTCAGAAATTCCTGTATTGTAAATCCCTAATCGAAACATTTTTGTTTGAGCTGAAAAATCTACTTGAGTAAGATTAGAATTATCTGTTAACCAAACTTGCTGTAAATTAGGATTATTAAAAAGATTAACTGTACTAATATTAGTTTGTTCTGCCGTTAAAACTCTCATAGCAGTTTGTGCTGAAACATCAAGAGAAGAAATTGGATTATTACCAATAGCTAAATTGTCTATTTTGGTGTTTGCGCTTAAGTCAATTTCTGTTAATTGATTTGTCTCAATCCAGGCAATAATTAATTCAGGATTATTTGTTAAATCTAAACTTGAAATCTGATTATTATAAACTCTTAAATCACTTAATAATGTGTTTTTAGTAATATCTAAAGTTGTTAATTTACCATCATAAATAGAAAGTCTTGCTAATTTTGTATTATTACTAAGATCTATGCTTGTAAAAAGGTTAGCATTTGCATAAAGAAATTCTAAATTTGGTAAATTGGTTACATCTAAAGATGATAACTGATTGTTCCAAACATATAATTTTTCTAATAATATATTATTTGAAACATCTAACCCATTCGAAAAAGGATTATCTGATGTATACAACCAAGTTAGTTTTGTGTTATTAGTTACATCTAAATTTGTTAATTGGTTACCATGAACAAATAAATCTTTTAGATTTATTAATGCAGAAATATCTACTGATGTCAATTGATTTCTCATTACACCTAAACGATTTAAAGCTAAATTATTAGAAACATCTATTGATGTTAACTGATTGTCATTTACAAATAACGAAGTTAAATTTACATTAGCAGAAACATCTATAGTTAACAATCGATTTTCACCTAAACTTACATCAACCAAACGAGTGTTATTTGATAAATCTACAGTTGAAATTTCATTTTGTCTAACATCTAAATACGTTAGATTGGTCATCGATGCAATACCTGTAATATCTTTTATTTTGCCTAAAACATTTGGTGTAAATTCATTTTCTAGAGGATTCCCTATTTTTAAACTGTCAATTAAAATAGCGTCTGTTTTTAAAATTGTACCATTTAAACCGTTAGTATCAAAACCAAGATCTATTAAAGATTGTTCGAAGTTTGCATCTGGTACAGAAACAAGATCTTCAGAAATTATACAACTTGTATTAAAAGATATGCCGTTACTGATATTCGTAAAATTAGAATT
>JAHDHO010000019.1 GCA_020631275.1 Polaribacter sp.
TTAAAAATGCAGGATTAAAATTTCCTTATTTAAATGTAGATTATGATTTTGAAGGTGAATCTGAAATTACTTTATTGCAACAATCATTTATTTTAGAAGACTTTAAATTATTAGACACAAAAAATAAAACAAGAGGAATTTTAAGAGGAGATATTTCTCATTTTAATTTTAAGCAATGGTTTTTAAGGTTAAAAATTGAAAGTGACAATCTAATGGTTTTAGATACCAAAAATGAAGAAGAAGCTTTGTATTATGGTACAGCGTATATTGATGGTTCTGCAGATATTTTTGGGTTAACAGATAGGTTAACTATAGATGTAAATGCAAAAACAATGCCTGGGACAATTTTTGTGGTTCCATTAAAAGATGTAGAAACAGTAGATAGTTTTAGCTTAATTCATTTTAAGTCTGATGAAACAGTTGTAAAAGAAAGACAAAATGAAATCGCTTTAGAAGCATTAAAAGGTTTGTCTTTAAACATCGATTTAGAAGTAACAAAAGATGCTGTAGCCCAGGTTGTTATTGATGAGGTTTACGGAAGCCAATTATCTGGTAAAGGTTCGGGTAACCTGCAAATAGAAATTAACACACGTGGTAAATTTAATATGTTTGGCGATTATGTGGTAGATAGCGGAGTTTACGATTTTAAGTATGGCGGTTTTGTAAATAAGCCATTTGTAATTCAAAAAGGAGGAACCGTTTCTTGGAACGGGAATCCGGCAAACGCAAATTTAGATGTAACGGCAGTTTATAAAGCAAAAGCAAATCCTGGAGTTTTATTAGAAAATTTTAATTCGAACAGAAATATAGAAGTAGACTTAGTAACAAGAATTACAGGCGGTTTGTTTAATTCGAAGCAAGAATTAGATATTCAGCTTACAAATGTAGATCCAACAATTGCAAACGAATTAGAATTTATATTAAATGACAATAATGTAAACGAAAAAACAACACAGTTTATCTCTTTACTTGCATTTGGTAATTTTGTAAATCCAGATAAAGTAAATTTTGATGCCAATGCAACCATAACAAGTACTGCTTCTAGTGCAATTGCAGCAGCTTTTTCTAGTTTATTTAATAGTCCTGATAGTAAATTTCAATTGGGTGTAGATTATCAGCAAGGGCAAAGTAATAACGATTTAGACAGATTAAATACAGATAATCAAGTAGATTTATCTGTAAGTACTCAAGTAAGTGATAGAGTTATTATAAATGGTAAGGTAGGCGTTCCTATTGGAACACAGACTCAGTCTAGTGTTGTTGGCGAAGTTAAAGTAGAGGTTCTATTAAATAAAGAAGGCAATTTTAGAGGAGTTATTTTTAATAGGCAAAACGAAATTCAATATACAATCGAAGACCAAGGCTATACGCAAGGTGTTGGTTTATCTTATCAAGTTAATTTTAATACACTTTCTGGGCTCTTAAAAAAGTTAGGTTTTAAGAAAAAAAACAAATTAGAAAAGAGCAAACTACAAAAGAAAGACACAATAAAAACAAAGGTGATTTTACCTGACAATTTTGAAGGAAATTAATCATTAGTCTTAATTTATATATTTTTTAAAATAAAGTTTTATCAATTTTAGTTTGATAACTTCTTGTTTAAATAGGCCTCAAAATTATTTATTACTTTTACTAAAAACATCTAATTTTAGTCTGTTTTTTAATAAAGATTCCTTTGTAATAAAGGGGAAATAGGCTAAAACGATTTCGTAGATTTATTTATTTAAGTGCTTAAAAAGCAGTAATTTTACAATATAGAATATGAAGAAAATTAAAAAAATAGCAGTCATGACTTCTGGGGGAGATGCTCCTGGAATGAATGCAGCAATAAGGTCTGTAGTAAGAGCTTGTGCATACTACAGAGTAAGTTGTGTAGGTATATATAGAGGGTATGAAGGGCTTATTGAAGGTGATTTTATAGAGCTTACAGCAAGAAGCGTAAATAACATCATTAACAAAGGTGGTACCGTTTTAAAATCTGCAAGATCGCAAGAATTTAGAACTAAAGAAGGAAGAGCAAAAGCTTTTGAACACTTACAAGAAAATGAAATTGAAGCCATGGTTGTAATTGGTGGAGATGGTTCTTTTACCGGAGCTGTAATTTTTAATGAAGAATATAACTTTCCAATTATAGGAATTCCTGGTACTATAGATAACGATATTTTTGGTACATCACATACATTAGGATATGATACCGCTTTAAATACAGCAGTAGAAGCAATTGATAAAATTAGAGATACTGCGTCTTCTCATAACAGATTATTCTTTGTAGAGGTAATGGGTAGAGATGCTGGTTTTATAGCTTTAAACGCGGGGGTTGGTGCAGGCGCAGAAGAAATCTTAATTCCAGAAGAAGATCTTGGATTAGATAGAATGTTAGAGTCTCTTAAAAAGAGTAGAAGAACAGGTAAATCTTCTAGTATTGTTGTAGTTGCAGAAGGTGATAAATCGGGTAAAAATGTTTATGAATTAGCGCAATATGTAGAAGAGAATTTACCAGAATATGACGTAAGGGTTTCTGTACTTGGTCACATGCAAAGAGGTGGTTCTCCTTCTTGTTTTGATAGAGTTTTAGCAAGTAGATTAGGTGTTAAATCTGTGGAATTATTGTTAGACGGAAAGACGAACCTTATGGTAGGTTTAAAAGACAACGAAGTAATTAGTACAAGTATTGCAGAAGCAATAAAAGGTGGTCATTCTATCAATCAAGAACTTTTAAGAGTTTCTGATATAATGACAACATAATATTAACTAGTAATTAAAGTAAAAAAAATGATAAAAGTAGGAATTAACGGATTTGGAAGAATTGGAAGATTAGCATTCAGATCTACAGTAAAAAGAGATAATGTACAAGTAGTAGCAATTAATGATTTATTAGATGTAGATTATTTAGCTTACATGTTAAAATACGATTCTGTTCACGGTGCTTTTGATGGTACTGTAGAAGTTAAAGATGGTAAGTTAGTTGTTAACGGTAACGAAATTAGAATTACTGCTGAAAGAGATCCTGCTAATTTAAAGTGGAATGAAGTTGATGTAGATTATGTTATAGAGTCTACAGGTTTTTTCTTAACAGAAGAAACAGCTGGTAAACACTTAGAAGCTGGTGCTAAAAAAGTAGTATTATCTGCACCTTCTAAAGATCATACTCCTATGTTTGTAATGGGTGTTAATAACACAGAATTAAAAGCAGATCAAAAAATATTTTCTAACGCGTCTTGTACAACAAACTGTTTAGCGCCAATTACAAAAGTTTTAAACGATAACTTTGGTATTGTAGAAGGTTTAATGACAACTGTACATGCTGCAACTGCAACACAAAAAACTGTTGATGGTCCTTCTATGAAAGACTGGAGAGGTGGGCGTTCTGCAATTGGTAATGTAATACCTTCTTCTACAGGAGCTGCTAAAGCTGTAGGAAAAGTAATTCCTGCAATGAACGGTAAATTAACTGGTATGGCATTTAGAATTCCTACTATGGATGTTTCTGTAGTTGATTTAACTGTGAAATTAGAAAAATCTGCTTCTTATGATGAAATCTGTGCTGCAATGAAAGCTGCATCAGAAAGCGGACCAATGAAAGGTGTTTTAGGTTATACAGAAGATTTGGTTGTTTCTCAAGATTTTGTTGGAGACACAAGAACTTCTATTTTTGATGCTAAAGCAGGTATTGCTTTAAACGATAACTTTGTAAAAGTTGTTTCTTGGTATGATAACGAAATAGGATATTCTACTAAAATTGTAGATTTAATTGAATATGCTGCAACTTTGTAAGATGCACAATAGATTATAAAAAAAAACCTGATAGAATCTTCTATCAGGTTTTTTTATGAATATTTTTAAAGGATTATTTAACTGCAATCATGCTAATTTCTACATTAACAAATTTAGGCAAGTTTGCAACTTCTACAGTCTCTCTAGCAGGTGCCGTTTCTTCATTAAAATAAGTACCATAAATCGCATTTATTTCAGAAAAGTTATGCATGTCAGAAATAAATATTGAAGACTTTATAACGTTTTCAAAAGTCATTTCTGCCGCTAATAGAACCTGTTTCATATTTTCCATTACCTGCTTTGTTTCATTTGCAATAGAATCTAAAACTAATTCTCCTGTATCTGGATTAATTGCAATTTGACCCGAAGTGTATAATGTGTTTCCTGTTAAAACTGCTTGATTATACGGCCCAATAGGAGCAGGTGCGTTCTTAGTTGTAATTATTTTTTTCATTGTAGTAAGTTGTTTATAAAGTTAAATATAATTTCAATTTCTCCATCATAATTATATGCAGCGTTAAAAAGAAATATTAAGCCCATAATAAATAAAAAATAAAAATTTCTTCTAGACTTATTAGTTTCTAAAATGATTTCTGTTTCTTGATTTTTATTAGATTTATATATAATGCTTATATTAAAAGGTGGGTTTCTTTTCTGATTTTCTGTAGTAGAAAACTCCAATTCTTGTTCAATTTCTCTCCCTCTCTTATCAATAAATTTAACGGTGTAGAAATAATTTATTTTTTCATGATTAATTACAAAATCATCTTCATCAAAAGTATTATCAATTTTTGTTTCTACTTCTCTAATTTTTGTTACAAGAGCTTCTTTTCTTGTTCCTTCCTTATAAAATAAATCAATTTTATCTAAAGATTTAATTGCTGTATAAATTGAATAAAACCCAAATGATGTTAAACCTAAAAAAGAGATTACATTCATTTTAAAAAAGTCTTCTATCTGGCGGTTTGTTTTTATCCCATTTTAAGTCTGATAGTACAGAAGATTTTACACCAATAAAAAATGTATAAGAAGAGTTTGTACCGAAAGGAACCCAATTAAAGTTAAAATTCCAACTATCTAAATCTCTTGTAAAATTAAATCTAGAAAAAGTAAATGCACCATCTTTAAAATCATAACCAGAAGAATATCCTAACTTCCATTTAGGAGACAATTCTATATTTCCATTAAAAATAATACTATGTATACCAATGTTTCCGCCATCAATTCCGTTATTTACATAACTTGTAGAGTAAGCTAAACTTAATGTCCATGGTATGTCTGCATGGTATAGTTTTGCAGATTTATTTTTGTCTTCTTCTGTGTTATTTACTGCATTGTTTACTTGTCCGAATCTGTTGGTCGGATCTATATTTGCGCCTGTAATATCTGGTGTATTGTTAGGGTCTCTGTTGTTTTCTTTTTTACCTTCTTTATCTTTTTTAAAATCAGAGCTAGAAATAGAGTAATTGGCTGTTAAGCTTGCGTTAGATAATCGTCCTAAAAAGTTTGAGTTAAATTCGTTAATTCTAATTGGCGATCCAGAGGAAGAAGCAACAACTTTATAAGGATCTATAGAACCACTAAAATTTATTGATAATTTGTCTTTTAAAAGTCTTGTTCCTGCAGAAAAATTAACATTAGACCAACGCAAACTGTCTGCAGCAATATTATAAGAACTGCTAAAATTTAAATTATTTAAAATTGATATTTTTTCATCTTCGGCATCACTATTAGGATCTTTAGGTGCAACTTTAGCTTCTAAAACGTTATTTAATGTGATTCCGATTGAATTACTTATTCCAGAAGAAGGAGAACCGTAAATACCTTGATCAAAAATTGTAAATTCCTCTAAATCATTAGGATCTGTACTGGCTTGTACTTTTCGAATGTATTGTTCTTCAAAATCTGGTCTGTAAGAATAAGAAATAGAAGGCCTAATTGTATGTCTTATTGCTTTTAATCGACCTTTATTAATATTAAAAGTACCGTAAATATTAGTAGATAAACTTAAACCTGCATTATATTCTCTAAATGTTTTAAATCCGCTAATTGTATCTGTAACTACCGTTTCATTAACAGCATCGTATTTTTTATCAATATAGTCAAATTGCCAAGTTTCTTCGTAATTTACACTTGGTGACACTGTAAAATATTTAAACGCTTTAAAATTTGTATTTGTACCAGTTCTATGTTGCATACCGGCTCTAGCCGTTTCAAACATTTTAGCCGTTAAAAAATCATCATCTGTAGTATTGATAAGGTATTTACTATCTAAAATGTAGTTAAAACCCATTTTCTGAATCGCGTTCTTTTTTACTCCATTTTTACCTGCAAACGGATAAATTCTATTCATGTTTAAAGTTAAAGCAGGCAACGTCATAGTAATTTTTTCTGTATTTGTATTTTGTTGATGTTGGGCAGTTACATTTAAGTTAAATGGAGTGCCTACAAAAGTTTTACTATAATTTATAGAAGAGTTAAACGTGTTGGTTTGTGTTTGTGCAATGTTAAATTGATTTTGAGATTCTCTAAAAAACTTACTACTTCCTAGGTTAACAGAAGCTGTAAATCGAGAATTAGGGCTTGCTTTTGTGTCTTGATTATGTGACCACCTTAAATTAAAGTTATTACTTTTACTAAAATCATCAAAACCTCTAATACCATTTATATTGTTTTCGTAACTAAAATTAAAAGAACCATTAAAACGATAACGAACTTTATAATTAGAATTTGCTCTAAACCCCCAACTACCATTAGAATATGCATCACCAGTAATACCTAAATCTACATAATCATTAATTGCAAAATAATAACCACCATTTTGAAATCCGATTCCTCGATCGCTACTACCTGTATCAAAAGCCGGAATTAAGAAACCAGAGATGCTGGTTTGTGTAATTGGAAAATAAGCAAAAGGTAAATAAATAGGTGTTGGAATATCTGCAATGTATAATTGACTGCCACCAACAATAATCTTCTTACCAGGAATAATTTTAGCTTTATTTGTGCCAATATAATAGTCTAATTTCTCTGAAGTTGTAAACTTTATATCTCTTACATAAATTGTTGAATCGTTTACACGTTTAGTTTTATTACCAAACGTAAACATTTCACCTTGTTTGGTTTTTAAACCGTAAATTATTGCCTTTTTAGATTTAAAATTATAGATGATAGAATCTTGTTCTGATTCTTCCTTGCCTTGTTTAAAAATTGGCCTTTGTGTATAACCTGTGCTGTCTATAATTCCTTTTGCAAAAAGAGTATTTTTAGTATAATCTATTTTTATAATACCTGCTTTTAAATCGATATCTGTATATGTAATATTGGCTTCGTTATATAACGTTACAGATTTGTCTTTGGCATTTTGAATAGTGTAATCTTTAGCAACGTGGGTAATAAGATCTTCTATAGTTTCTTTAGGTTTTATAGAATCTATAGACACAGAATCTTTTTGTTTGATAACCAAAGAGTCTTTTTTTACAGATAAAATACTATCTCTTTTTTTATTCGGAATAGTATCTTTCTTTTTTATAGGAACTACTATTTTTTTAGTAGGTTTAATATCTTGAGAAAAACCTAACTTTGTAAAAAAGAAGCAGCAAAATAAAAGTATATATGATAGGTTTGTTTGCAATGCTTTTAATACTATTTTTGTAAATGAATAAAAATATGGCGTAATATTTGAAACACCAAATTTAAGAATTCAAAATTAGTTAAATTTTATTGATGCAATCCCAACAAAAACACAAAAATATCATCAAAAGTAAAATTCTTTTTCTACTACTCTTCATATTTGTAGGAAACAGCGCAGCAATACATGCTCAAAAAGAGTATGTAGTGGTTTTAGATGCTGGCCACGGAGGCAAAGATCCTGGTAATTTAGGTAACGGATATAAAGAAAAAAATATTGCTTTAAAGGTAGCTTTAAAAGTAGGTGCTAACTTAAAGAAGTACAAAGACGTTAAAGTTATTTTTACACGAAAATCGGATGTTTTTATAGATCTTTGGAAAAGAGGTGATATTGCAAATCATGCCAAAGCAGATTTGTTTGTATCAATTCATTGCGATTCGCATACATCAAATGCATACGGAGCAGGAACTTTTGTTTTAGGTTTAAGAGGAAATAAAAAAAACTTAGAAATAGCAAAAAGAGAAAATGCTGCAATTTTACTAGAAGATAATTATCAAAATAAATATGATGGTTTCGATTCTAATTCTGCCGAATCTGTAATTGGGTTGTCTTTGTTACAAGAAGAAAATTTAGATAAAAGTTTAGCGATTGCAAGCCTTATTCAGAATAACTTCACTTTTAATTTAAAGAGAAATAATAGAAAAGTAAAGCAAGATAACTTTCAGGTTTTAAGAGAAACTATTATGCCAAGTGTTTTGGTAGAATTGGGTTTTTTAACAAATAAAAAAGAAGGTAGGTTTTTAAATTCTAGTAGCGGTCAAACTAAAATGGCAAATGAAATTGCAGACGCTATTTATAATTATATCAAAAATCAAAAATTAAACACAGTTTTAGAAGATGTAACTAGTAAAAATTATTTTGATGAAGTAGAATTTAAAGTACAAGTTGCATCTGGTAAAAATAAAATTGCAACTAAATCTTATAATTTTAAAGGTTTAAAAAACATAGAACGCGTTAAAGTTGGTAGTTATTATAAATATTATTACGGCAACTCTACTTCTTATAATTTAGTTAAGAAGGCGCTATCTCTTGCAAAATCAAAAGGTTACAAAAGTGCATTTATTGTGGCTATTAAAAACGGACAAAAAATTTCTGTTCAAGAGGCTTTAAAAATGCAGTAAAATAAACAGATTCTAACAAAAATTATCACTAATTTTGTTGTAAAACGTCTAGACATGTCTAAAGAATTAAAAACAGGAATAATTGCATTAATCATTATTGTAATCTTTGTTTGGGGATTTAATTTCCTAAAAGGACAAAATATACTAGATCCTGGTTCAAGAACTTTTAAAGTAGAATACGCTAAAATTGGAGGTCTTTCTAGATCTAGCGCCGTAACAATTAATGGTTTAAAAGTTGGTAAAGTAGACAAAATAGAGTTTGATACAAGTGAAGAAAAAAGAGGACATTTAATTGTAACGTTTATTGTTGATAATGATTTTCAGTTTTCTAAAAAAAGTATTGTAAAAATTTACTCACCTAATCCGTTAAGTGGTTCTAATTTGGCAATTGTGCCAAACTATGAAGGGGAAATGGCAGTTTCTGGAGATGTTTTAGAAGGTGAAATGGAAGAGAGTCTTTTTACATCAATCGGTGAAAGATTAAACCCATTGCAACAAAAAATAGAAAGAGTAATTGTTAGAGCAGATACTTTATTTAGTGGAGTTAATAAGATTTTAAACGATAAAACAATTAACGGTATAAATAGTTCTGTATCTAATTTATCTGGTACAATATCAGATATTAGAAGTACAATACAAGCTGTTAATGCCATGGTTGTAGATAACCAAGAAAATTTAAAAGTTACTTTCGAAAACACAAAAAATATTACAGAAAACTTTAGTAAAGTTTCTGATAGCTTAAATACTGTAGACTTTAATAAAATTATTAGAAAAGCAGAAGAAGCGGTTAGTAATTTTAATGCGATGTCTAAAAAAATAAATTCTGGAGACGGTACAATTGGGAAACTAATTAACGACAAAAGAATGTACGATAATTTAGAAGCAGCCACGAAAGAGTTAGAAGAATTGCTAAGAGATATTAAACTTAATCCAAAAAGATATATACATTTTTCTATCTTTGGTAAAAGTCCAGAGCCTTACGACGAAGAAATAAAACCTAATTTTAACTAATAATTAGCCCTATTTACATGCAGTACTTACCAAATATCCTATTTGCTATCGCATTAATTGCTGGTATCAGCTTTTTTGTGATGAATATTCGTAAATTATATAGAAATATTAATTTAGGTAAAAAAATTGATAGAACAGACAACCAACCAGAACGTTGGAAAAATATGATAAAGATTGCTTTAGGGCAATCTAAAATGGTAAAAAGACCATTTTCTGGATTTTTACACATTGTTGTATATGTTGGTTTTATCATTATAAATATAGAAGTTTTAGAAATTATTATTGATGGTCTTTTTGGAACCCATAGAATCTTTTTAGGTTTCTTAGGAGACGCTTTTTACGGATTTCTTATTGGAACATTCGAAATTTTAGCATTTTTAGTATTTGTAGCTGTAATTATTTTCTGGACAAGAAGAAACGTTGCAAATATTAAACGTTTTTTAAGCTCCGAAATGAAAGGTTGGCCAAAAGCAGATGGGAATATGATTTTATATTTCGAAATGGTTTTGATGACACTTTTTATTGTGATGAACGCCACAGATACAAGTTTCCAGCAAGCCGGAATTGGAAATCCAATAAGTCAATTTGTGGCGCCATTATTTGATGGTTTCACAGCAGAAACTTTACACCTTATCGAGAGAGCAGCTTGGTGGATTCATATTTTAGGAATCTTAGTATTCTTAAATTATTTATACTACTCAAAACATTTACATATTTTATTAGCTTTTCCAAACACATTCTTTGCAAACTTAAATCCGAAAGGACAATTTACAAATTTAGAATATGTAACTAATGAGGTAAAGTTAATGATGGACCCGGATGCAGATCCTTATGCTGCACCTGTAGAAGGAGCAGAGGAAGAGGTGCCAGAAAAGTTTGGAGCATCAGATGTTTTAGATCTTAATAAAGTTCAGCTTTTAAATGCTTACACATGTACAGAATGTGGTCGTTGTACATCTTCTTGTCCTGCGAATTTAACAGGTAAAAAGTTGTCTCCGCGTAAAATTATGATGGATACAAGAGATCGTTTAGAAGAAGTTGGTAGAAATATCGATGCTAATGGTGGTGCTTTTAAAGAAGACGGTAAACAATTATTAAACGATTATATTACTCCAGAAGAATTATGGGCTTGTACAAGTTGTAATGCTTGTGTAGAAGAATGTCCTGTTAATATCGATCCGCTTTCTATTATAATGGATATGAGAAGATATTTAGTTATGGAAGAAAGTGCTGCGCCACAAGAATTAAATTCTATGATGACAAACATAGAAAACAACGGTGCACCTTGGCCATACAATCAACAAGATAGGTTAAATTGGGCTAACGAAGAATAGAATTAATTTTTTTGATTTTAATTTTCTAGTTTAGAAATTAAAATGAAACACTAAAATCTTAAAAGATGAACGTACCAACAATGGCAGATATGATGGCTCAAGGTAAACAACCAGAAGTGTTGTTTTGGGTTGGAGCAGCAGGAAGTTATGACGATAGAGCTAAAAAAATATCTAGAGCTTTTGTAAAAATTTTACATAAAGCAAATGTAGATTTTGCAGTTTTAGGAACTGAAGAATCTTCTACAGGAGATGCAGCAAAAAGAGCAGGAAACGAGTTTCTTTTTCAGATGCAAGCAATGATGAATATTGAAGTTTTAAACGGATATGAAGTAAAGAAAATTGTTACTTGCGATCCGCATTCATTTAATACCTTAAAAAATGAATATCCTAATTTAGGTGGTAAATATGAAGTACTTCACCATACACAATTCATACAAAACCTTATATCAGAAGGTCGTTTAAATATTAATGACACTACTTTGCAAGGAAAAAAAGTTACTTTTCATGATCCTTGTTATTTAGGTAGAGCAAACGAGGTTTATGAATCTCCAAGAGATCTAATTAGAAGATTAGGTGTTAATTTAACAGAAATGAAACGTAACAAATCTACAGCTTTATGTTGTGGTGCTGGTGGTGCTCAAATGTTTAAAGATGCCGAAAAAGGAGATAAAGAAATTAATATTCTAAGAACAGAAGATGCTTTAGAAACAAAACCAGATATTATAGCAACAGGTTGTCCTTACTGTAATACTATGATGACAGATGGTATAAAATTTAAAGAAAAAGAAGCAGAGGTTGTTGTAAAAGATATTGCAGAGTTAATTGCAGAAGCAAATAATTTATAAAGATGAAAAAAGTATTTTTTTTATGTTTTTCTTTTCTCTTTCTTTTTTGTTCTAAAACAGAAAAGAAACAAGAAAAACCAGTTGAAGTTATTCAACCAAAAGATTCTATAGTTTCAGTTATAGAACCTATGATAAAAGAAAATACTTTAATTTTTACAGTTCAAATTGCTGCTTTAAAGAATGCAAATCAATCATTAGAAAACTTAGAAGGAGTTTCATTATACTCAGAAAATTCGTTAACTAAATACAGATTTGGGGCATTTAGTACGTATCAAGAAGCAAAAGAATCTTGTAGAACTTTAAGGAAAAAGTATCAAGGAGCTTTTGTGCAAGCCTTGTTAAATGATAAACCTATAGCGATTTCAGAAGCTTTACATAATTAATTTAATGACAGATTCTTTTCAAAATATTGAGGTTTTTTCTTTTCCAGAAATAGAAAGTATAGATTTTAAAAAAATAGAAAAGAATTATTTTAAGGTAATATTAATTAACCTTATTTTAGTGTTCTTAGTTTTGTTTGCTGTTGCATCTTTTATAATCTATAAAGATTGGTTAGAGATAGGGCAACATTATATATGGATATTTTCCGCACTTATATTACTTTTAGTGGTTACATTTATTTTTGAAGTTATAGGTTTTAAAAAGAGAAAATATGCTGTAAGAGAAAAAGATATTTCTTACAAAAAAGGATTTTTATATAAGAGTTTAACCACAGTACCTTTTAATAGAATTCAGCATATAGAAATAGATCAAGGCCCAATTTCTCGTTTCTTCGGATTAGCAACTTTAAGTGTTTTTACAGCCGGTGATAGTAGCGACGATTTAAAAATTAAAGGCCTTTTAAAAGAACAATCTTTACAAATTAAAGAATTCATCACGAACAAAATAGATGGATAATATAAACGATTTTAGCCAATTTAGAAGACAATCTAAAAAAGGAATTATTGTAATTTATCTTAACTTAATTTATAAATTTCTAAAAGCCTTTTGGATTCTACTATTTTTATTTATTCAAAAATTTTCTAAAATTACTCAAGAAACGCTTTTATATATTTATTTAGGAGTTGCAGTTTTACTAATCTTTTTAATGATACGTGCTTACTTAATTTTCAAAAACTTTAAATTTAAAGTAGAAGACAAGCACTTTGTTTTACAAAAAGGAATTATAAAAAAAACAAATACGTCTATTCCTTTTGATAGAATTCAGAACATAAATTTTAAGCAGAATATTATTCAACAAATTATAAATGTACACGAAGTTAATGTTGAAACTGCAGGGTCTAGTAAAGCAGAAATTTCTATAAAAGCCTTAACTTTTAAAGATGCAAAAGATTTAAAGAATATTGTTACGATAATTAATAAAAAGCAAAATTTAAAAGCAGACCAGATAGAAATAGAAGAAGAGAAACCTCTATTAAAAATAGGTTTTTTATCGCTGTTAAAAGTTAGTCTTACAGAAAATCATTTGCAAAGTTTATTATTATTGTTTGCACTTTTAGTCGGTTTTTTTCAGCAAGTAAACGACTTATTTAAAGGTTTAGGTAAAAAAGAAGAATTAAGTAATTTTATATCGAATAATACATCCGCATTAAAAACAAGTGTTATTTTAATTATAAGTTTATTAGTGTTTTTATCTATTGTAGCTGTAATTAGTTCTATTGTTCGTGTTTTTTTAAGACATTTTAATTTAACTATGTACCTTAAAAATAATGCTTTTGAAATTTATCAAGGTTTAACTACAAAGAATTCTGTAGTTTTAAAAAAAGAAAAGGTACAACACATAACTATTTCTCATAATCCTGTTAAAAAGAAATTAGGAATTTCTTTCATTACTTTTAAACAAGCGGTTAGTGGTAAAGTAAATAAGAAAAAAGATAAATCTATAAAAATTGTGGGTTGTGAGTCTATACATATCACAGCAATCAAAAATTTACTTTTTCCCAAAGAAAATTTAAACGATTTTAATAAAAATAAAGCAGAACCATATTATCGATTTAGACTTTATAACAGAAGTTTTATATTTTTTATAATATTAAATCTTGGGTTCTATTTTGGTATCGAAAATGTTAATATATTTTGGTTAAATATTATATTACTACCTATTTTTGTGTTTTCTATAGAGCTTAATTATAAAAAGAGATATTATTATTTTAATGATAATATAATTATGCTTGCTAGAGGTACTGTAGAAACTCATAAAACTTTTTTGCCTTTTTTTAAAGTTCAAAACATAACCTTAAAGCAAAATATTTTTCAAGTAAACAGAGGTGTTGCAGACATTGTTTTTCAAACAGCTTCAGGTAAAGTTAAAATACCTTGTATTTCGTTTGAAAATGCTAATAAAATATATAATTATACATTGTTTAAAATAGAATCTAGTAGTAAATCATGGATGTAAAAAGTTATATAAAAGCAGCTCGATTAAGAACACTTCCTTTATCTATTTCTGGAATTATTATAGGCAGTTCTTTAGGCTTTAATGAAATAAATATTGTGGGTTCGGTTTTAAAATCGCCAATTTTTTGGTTGGCTATTTTAACAACAATTGGGTTTCAAGTATTGTCTAATTTTGCAAACGATTATGGTGATGGTATAAAAGGTAGTGATAAAAACAGAACAGGAGAGGCAAGAATGGTTTCTTCTGGAGCAATTACTCCTAAACAAATGAAAATCGCAATGATTGTTACTGCAATACTTACGCTATTAATTGCTTTGTTGCTTATTTACGTTGCTTTTGGTAGTGAGAATTTCGCGTACTCAATCTTATTTTTTGGATTAGGAATAGCTTCTATTGTTGCTGCAATAAAATATACTGTTGGTAAATCTGCTTATGGTTATAGCGGATTTGGAGATTTGTTTGTGTTTTTATTTTTTGGTTTACTTAGTGTGGTTGGTAGCTACTTTTTATATACAAAACAATTAAATTTCAATATTTTTTTACCTGCTATTTCTGTTGGTTTTCTTAGTACAGCAGTTCTTAATTTAAATAATTTAAGAGATAGAGAAGAAGATGAGGTAAATAATAAAAATACATTGGTCGTAAAATTAGGAACATCTAAAGCTAAAAAATATCATTATTTTTTAATTATATCTGCATTAGTTTTTACATTTATGTATGTTTTTATAGATTTCACCTCTATTTATCAAGTAGTATTTTTAATGGCATTTATACCATTAATAAAAAATATAAACACCGTTTCTAAAAATAAAATACCTTCAGAATTAGATGGAGAATTAAAAAAAGTTGCTTTAAGTACTTTTTTGTTTGCCATTTTATTTTCTGTGGGTCAACTCCTTTAAAATTCTCAAATGAAAACAATAAAAATTATCTTAATAATTATTTCGGTATTGGTTTTAGCCTTTTTAGCTACGGGTCTAATAGTTAAAGAAACCACCTACAGTGCTAAAGTAGAAATAGACAAACCTTTGGTAGAAGTATTTAATAATTTTTCTAAAATTGACAGTATTAAAAATTGGATTCCTGAAGTGCAATCTGTAAAAATTGTAAAGAAAAACCCAGGTATAACAGGTAGTATTTATAATGTTGTAGTTATCAATCAAGAACAAGAAATTAATTTAACAGAAAAAATTGTTGCATATATTCCTAACGAAAAACTAACGTTGTTTTACGACGCAGAAAATATGTTAAAAAAAGATGATTATCTTTTTACAGAAAAAAACGGAAAAACAACAATTACTTTAAATGCCAATTGCCAAAGTGATTCTTTTATAATGGCATGTATGTTTCCTTATTTTAAAAGTACTTTTAAAGAACAAGATCAAACATATCTAAATAATTTTAAAGATTTCATCGAAAATAAATAGTTTTAAGTTGATAAAGGCAGTCTATAAAAAATACATTCTTAATTTTAAGAACCCAAGCGGAACATCACGTGGAGTTTTAAGAACTAAAGAAACATGGTTTATTATTCTTGATAAAGACGGTAAAAAAGGTTTCGGAGAAACGGGTTTGTTTAGAGGTTTAAGTATAGATGATGTGGCAGATTATGAAGAAAAACTAATTTGGGTATGTAATAATATTCATTTAGGATTAGAACATCTTTTAATCGAGTTAAAAACTTATCCATCAATTCAATTTGGTTTAGAACAAGCTTTTTTATCCTTAAAAAGTAGTAATAGTTTTAATTTATTTCCTTCAGAATTTACAAAAGGGAACAAATCAATAGCCATTAATGGTTTGGTTTGGATGGGCGATAAAAAGTTTATGAAAACTCAAATTCAAGAGAAACTTAAAATGGGTTTTACTTGTATTAAAATGAAAATTGGTGCTATAGACTTTGAAACTGAATTAAATCTCTTAAAATCTATTAGAAAAGAATTTTCTTCAGAAGAAATAGAGTTAAGAGTTGATGCAAATGGTGCTTTTAGCCCAAAGGAAGCTTTAGAAAAGCTAAAACAGCTATCAGAATTAGATTTACACTCAATTGAGCAACCAATAAAACAAGGCCAACTAGAAGAAATGGCTAAATTATGTGATGAAACACCTTTACCTATCGCTTTAGATGAAGAGTTAATTGGTGTTTTTTCAACAGAAGAAAAGAAACATGTTTTAGATATGGTGAATCCGCAGTATATTATTTTAAAACCAAGTTTAATAGGCGGATTTAAAGGAAGTGATACTTGGATTGAATTAGCAGAAAAAAAATCTATAAATTGGTGGATTACATCTGCTTTAGAAAGTAATATTGGCTTAAACGCAATTGCACAATACACATTTAGTTTGCAAAATAATTTGCCACAAGGTTTAGGTACTGGTAGTTTATTTACAAATAATTTCGAAAGTCCGTTAGAGGTAAATAATGGGGCTTTAAAATATAATAATTCTGTAAATTGGAATTTTAAATTATAAATAATGAATTTTATACAACAAGCATATAAAGGTAAAAATGAATGGTATCATTGGGTTTTTACAATTATATTAGTTTTTATTGGATGGCAAATATTAGGTGTTATTCCTCTAGCAATGGCTGTTGCCGCAAAATCAAAAGATATAAACCAATTTGTGGAATTTGCAGAAAGTAACTTTATGACTTCTGGTTTAGACAAAAATTTATTATTGTTTCTAATAATAACAACTTTCTTTGTAGGTTTAATGTTTCTATTTATTAGTATTAAATTTATTCATAAAAGAACAATTAAATCATTAATAACCAGCAGAAATAAAGTAGATTGGAAACGTTTTTTCTACGGATTTTTTGTCTGGGGAATCTTAGCAATTGTACTTTCTTACATAGGTATATTAATGGCTCCAGAAAATTATACATGGAATTTTAATGCGAAGCCATTTTTTACATTATTGGCAATTTCTTTTTTGTTTTTACCATTTCAAACCACTCTAGAAGAGTTGTTATTTAGAGGTTATTTGATGCAAGGTTTAGGTATTTTAGCAAAAAATAGATGGTTTCCGTTGCTTTTTACATCTGTTGTATTTGGTCTTTTACATGGCGCTAATCCAGAAGTTGCTAAGCTAGGTCAAATTACCATGGTTTTTTATATTGGTACAGGTTTGTTTTACGGAATTGTAACTCTAATGGATGAGGGTACAGAAATTGCGTTAGGTTTGCATGCTATAAACAACATAACTGCAGCCTTTTTTATAACTACAGATTGGACAGTTTTTCAAACGGACGCTTTATATATAGATACCTCAGAGCCATCTGTAACTTGGGAAATGTTTTTACCAGTTTTCGTTTTATATCCTTTAATGCTGTTTTTATTTTCAAAAAAATATGGTTGGTCTAATTGGAAAGAAAAGTTAACAGGATCTATAGTAAAACCTGTTAATTTAAAGGAAAATTACAGGGTTATAGATGAATTATAGCAAGAATTTTATTCACAATAGCTTTCGATTAAACGGAAACTCTTTTACCAACTTTACAGAGGTATTAAATTATACTGCTAAAATATCTAATGATGTTTTTCTGTTTCTAGAAGAATGGTTTTCAGAAAGTAATTCTGTAATAATTCGAACTTCGGGCTCTACGGGAAAGCCTAAAAACATCGAACTTCAAAAAGAGAAGATGTTCAATTCTGCAATAGCAACAGGTAATTACTTTGGTTTAAAAGCAGAAACAACAGCTTTGTTATGTTTACCCATTAATTATGTTGCGGGTAAAATGATGTTAATTAGAGCACTTACTTTAGGTTGGTCTTTAGACATTGTTCAATCAAATGCGAATCCTTTAGAGAATGTTTCTAAAATGTATGATTTTTCTGCGATGGTACCTTTGCAAGTAGAAAATTCTATCAATTATTTAGATAAGATACGTAAACTTATTGTTGGTGGTGGTGTTGTATCAAACCCTTTATTAATAAAACTACAAAATGTTTCTACGTATGTTTTTGCTACCTACGGAATGACTGAAACAATAACGCATATTGCTGTAAAAAAGTTGAATAATTTTTCTCCATTAAAAACCAATTTTAATAAATCTAATTATTACACAACTTTACCAAATGTTACCATTTATATTGATGAAAGAAGTTGTTTGGTAATTAAAGCTTTAAAGGTTAGTGAAAAAATATTATTTACAAATGACGTAGTTCGATTAATTTCTGATACGCAATTTGAATGGTTGGGTAGATTCGATAACGTAATTAATTCTGGAGGCGTAAAATTACAACCAGAATTAATAGAAAGTAAGTTGGTTAAAGTTCTAGAAAAACCTTTTTTTGTTGCAGGTATTTCAGATGAATTATTAGGTAGTAAATTAATCTTAGTTGTTGAAGATTTTATTACAAATACCCAAGAATTGAAAATAGATATTATAAACAACATGAAATCATTAGGTGTGTTTACTAAATATGAAATACCCAAAGAAATTTATTTTTTACCAGAATTTAAGTATACAGAATCTGGTAAAATACAAAGAAATGAAACTTTAATTCTAATAGGTTTTTAATCAAAATTTAAAAGGTAATCTCTTAAATTTTCGTCTTCGTTTAAATTTAATTTCTTTTTTATTCTATAACGAGCAGTTTGCACAGATCTTGGGTCTATCATAAAAATTCTTGCAATCTCTTTTGTTTGCAGGTGTAGTTTTATAAACATGCAATGTCTTAGTTCTGTCTCTGTAATGCTAGGGTGTTTTTCAATTAATTTATCATAGAAATTGTTGTGTAAGGCATTAAAGTGTTGTGTAAGTGTTTTCCAATCTTCATCCTTTTCTAATACATTATCTATTTGATTAACAATATTTTTTACCGTTTTTTTATCTTCGGTTTTTAGACCTTTAATGTCTGCTTTAATCTCTTTAAAATATTGTTTATTGTGAAGTAAGTTTGTAGTTAAAACTATAATTTTTTTGTCTCTATTATTATTCTTTGCGCTTAAAGAAGCAATTTTTTTGTTTTTTTCTTTATTTATTTTTTTAAAATTCAATAAAGTAAAATAATATCCGAAAATAGCTATAATAAAAAGTACTATTATTAGAAGAACAATAATTTTTAGATTGTAATTAGTGCTTTCTAGATTGTCTTTCTGTATAGAAATTTTGTCAAATTCTAACTTAGAATTTAGAACTTTAATTTTATTAGATAATTCGTTATTAGTTTTGTCTTTATTTTCAATGACAAAAGATAAAATTTCTGGATTTTTATGACCTATTAACTCTAGACTAAAAATACAGTCGCTTGAGTATTCATAAGCTTGGTGAATAGAGATACTTATAGTATTTAATCCTCTTTTAAAAATATTGTTTTCAAAAAAATGTTGAAAATATTTTTTTTCTTCAGCACCTTTTGTTGTGCTACTTGCTAAAGTAGTTTTTCCAATGGTAATATTAGGCATATTATCTCTAAACAATTCTTTACCATTTATGTATACAACAGCACCATCATCCCTTTTTAGTCTAAATTCATAAGCAACAAAATCATCATTAATAACTATGTTTTTTTTAAAATATTTAGTAATGTGTTTTTTCTTTTTATTGCCACCATAACTAATAATTGTCGTTAACTTCTTATCACCATAACCTATTGGGGTCAAACCTTTTTGCCATTTTGATAAATTTATAATTTCTGCCCAATCGTTTTCTAAGTATCCTTTATCATAATAAAACCAATTATCTTGATCTTTTATTAAGGTCTCTTGAGAGAATATTAGAATAATATTAAATAATAATAAAAATATAGTTAATTTTTTCTTAACCACTAATGCGTTCATTTAAAGTTTGTTAGGTTTTGTTGTAATGCAAATATAGTAGTTAAATTGTTATTATTTTAATTTTGTAGTAGATAAATTGATGCTAAAAATTAACATTTTAAAAAAAGTATATTATATTTGTTGTATTAGTGAATAAGCTATGTAATAATAAGATTGGGGGATTGAACTTATTGCATAAGACATTCAAAAAAAGTCGTGATTTAATTATCACGACTTTTATTATTTTACAGAAATGTTAGTTTGATTAGATTTCCATTGAGTGGTATACATTTTGTACATCATCATCTTCCTCTAACTTTTCTAATAACTTTTCAACATCTGCTTGTTGGTCTTCTGTTAATTTAGTTGTTGTAGTTGGTATTCTTTCAAAACCAGAAGATAAAATTTCTACATTATTTTCTTCAAAGAAAGATTGTATTGCACCAAACTGCTCAAAAGGGGCATAAATAATAACACCTTCTTCGTCATCAAAAACTTCTTCAACTTCAAAATCTATCAATTCTAGTTCTAACTCTTCCATATCCATGGTAATATCTTCTTTTTTCAAAGTGAAATTACAGGTATGGTCAAACATAAAAACAACAGAACCAGAAGTTCCTAAGTTTCCATCACATTTATTAAACGCTGCTCTAACATTTGCTACAGTTCTATTATTATTGTCTGTTGCAGTTTCTAAAAGAACTGCAATTCCGTGAGGTGCATACCCTTCAAAAAGTACTTCTTTATAGTTAGCAGTATCTTTATCTGTAGCTTTTTTTATTGCGCGCTCTACGTTATCTTTAGGCATGTTAGCAGCTTTTGCATTCTGAATAACAGCACGTAAACGAGAATTTGTTTCTGGGTTTGGGCCACCTTCTTTTACAGCCATAACAATGTCTTTACCAATTCTGGTAAATGTTTTTGCCATTGCAGACCAACGCTTCATTTTTCTGGCTTTTCGAAACTCAAATGCTCTACCCATTTCTTATTTTATATTTAAAAATTTAACCTCACAAATGTAAAAATTTGAAAGTTGATTTACAATTATTTTAAAGTATGATTTTTCTGAATAAAATATACCTAATACTAGGTATTGTTTTATGAAACAAATGTTTTTAGTTTTATAAAGAATTCAAAATAATACTAAATATGAAAAAAATTACTCTTTTATTATGTGCTTTTATTTCTTTTTCTGTTTTTGGCCAAGTAAAATTAACCTCCTCATTAGGTGAATACGAAGATTCTGGTGTATGGAAAAAAAGTTATCAAGAATTATACGAATATAGCAACAATGGTAATTTAATTAGTCAAATATACCAAGATTGGGATCAAACGAATTCGGTATGGAAAAATCAATATTCATATTCATTTTCATATAATGCAAATAACAATTTAATTTTAGAGGTTGACAAAGATTGGGATGAAAGCTCTAACACTTTTGTTAATTCAAATAAGTATGAGTATACTTATAACGCAGATGGTAAAGTAGAACAGTTTTTTGATTTTGATTGGAGTAACGGACAATGGGTTTTAAATTCTAAATTTGAAATAAATTACGATTCTAATAAGAGAATTTCTAATGGATTAAGTTATGATTGGAATGGTGCTACTTATGTATTAGAAGATAGAACACTAATTTCTTACAATGCAAATAATAAAATTTCACAATCTGTTTTTGAAGAATGGGACGGTACTAATTGGCAGAATTCTGATATTACAACTTATACTTACAATGCTAGTAATAAATTAGTTTTAGAACTAACAAAAACTTGGAATGGTACTACATTTATAGATGATTCTAAAACAGAATATACTTACGATACCAACGGAAACCTAACAAATGAAATAAATTTTTATTTAGAAAACGGTATTTGGGTTGTTGGTAGTAATGGCACATTTACTTATGATACTACAAAACTACTTTCTATTTATACGCATCCGTTTGTAGATAGTACAGGTTTAGATTATATTTTTTCTGGATTTCCTTACGTTAACAAATTGCTTACCTCTAGTTATGCAAATAGCGATAGAACTACATATATTTATGGAGATGCTACAGCAAGTTTAAATCAGATAAAATTAGAAGATTTTAAGGTGTATCCAAACCCAACAACTTCTATTGTCAAAATAGATGATAGTAATTTTTCTTTAAAAAATATTGAAATTTACAACATTTTAGGTAAAAGAATAATGAGCTCTAATAAAAACTATTTGAATTTAGAAAATTTGGTAAAGGGTACTTATTTATTAAAAGTACAGTCTAATGAAGGAAATTTTGCGACAAAAAGAATAGTTAAAAATTAAGAAAAAGGAAAAAGGGCATATCGAGTTCATATTTACTTGAAATATGAACTCGATTTTTTATTTTAATAAATTATAAGCTTGTTTCGCAATCTCAATTTCTTCATTTGTTGGAATTACTAAAACTTTTACTTTTGAATTCGGTTTTTGTATTTCTCTTATTTTTTTAGATCGGATTTTATTTTTTTCAAAATCTAAATTGATGCCTAAGAAGTCTAAATTTTCACATGCTAATTTTCTCATAATAGAAGAGTTTTCTCCAATACCTGCTGTAAAAATAATGGCATCTAACCCATTTAAAATAGCAGTATAACTTCCAATATATTTGCGAATTCTATAACCCGCTAATTTTAATGCCCTTTGGCATTTTTCACTTCCATGTGCCGCTTTTTCTGTAATTTCTCTTAAATCGGAAAAACCAGTTAAACCGAGCATTCCAGATTCTTTTTGTAGTAATGTATTTACCTCTTCTACAGATTTATTTAATTTTTTCATCAAAAAGAAAATAACAGATTGGTCTATATCTCCAGAACGAGTTCCCATTATTAAACCATTCATAGGTCCAAAACCCAATGAGTTTTCTATGCTTTTTCCGTTTTTAATGGCAGACATACTACAGCCATTACCTAAATGGATAGTAATAATATTTTCTGATTTTTCTTGACCTAAATATTCAATTGCTTTTTCTGAAACATATTTATGACTAGTGCCATGAAAACCATATGCTCTAATATGATTTTCTTCTAAATATTTATTAGGAATTGCATATTGATAAGCTTCTTTTGGCATTGTTTGATGAAAAGAAGTGTCGAAAATGGCAATTTGTTTTGCAGAAGTAAAAATTGTTTCAGCAATTTCAATTCCAGTTAAATTAGCAGGATTATGTAATGGGGCCAAATCAAATAAGTCTCGAATATTGTCTTTAACTTCTTGTGTTATAACTACTGTTTTATTGAATTTGTTTCCTCCATGTACAACTCTGTGTCCAACCGCTTTTATGTCATCAACAGAATTTAAAACACCATTTTTTTTGTCTAATAAAGTTTTAGCAATTTTTTGTAAACCAATGTCGTGATTTAAAATAGGAAGAACTTCCTTGTGTTTTTTACCATCGACTTCATGGTTGAAAATAGCATCTTTCATACCAATTCGTTCTACCAGACCAACACATTTAACTGTTTCGTTTGGCATTTCTATAACTTGATACTTTAAAGAAGAAGAACCTGCGTTTAGAACTAAAATATTCATAATTATTTTTGGTTTGCTTGAATTGCAGTTAATAAAACAGTGTTAAAAATATCATCAATAGTACAACCTCTACTTAAATCGTTTACAGGTTTATTTAAACCTTGTAACATAGGGCCAATTGCTAATGCGCCAGTTTCTCTTTGTATTGCCTTGTAAGTATTGTTTCCGGTGTTTAAATCAGGAAAAATTAAAACAGATGCTTGTCCTGCAACCTCAGAATTTGGCATTTTGGTTTTTGCTACAGACATATCTACTGCTGCATCATATTGTATTGGTCCTTCAATTTTTAATTCAGGATTTTTAGTTTTAACAAGCTCTGTAGCCTTTCTAACTTTTTCTACTTCTTCACCTTTACCAGAACTTCCAGAAGAGTAAGAAAGCATAGCTATTTTAGCTTTTATTCCAAAAGCTTCTGCAGATTGTGCAGAAGAAATTGCAATTTCTGATAATTGTTCTGCATTTGGGTTAGGATTTACTGCGCAATCTCCCATAACAGAAACTCTGTCTGACAAGCACATAAAAAATACAGACGAAACTACAGAAACTCCGGGTTTGGTTTTTATCAATTGTAGCGCCGGTTTTATGGTGTGCATTGTTGTGTGTACAGCGCCAGAAACCATTCCGTCTGCTAATCCTTCCATAATCATTAAAGTACCATAATAAGAAACATCTCTAGTTAAATCTAGTGCAGTAGTTTCTGTCATTCCTTTATGTTTTCTCGATTGATATAAAGTATTGGCGAAATTTTTATTGTGTATTGAATCTTCAGGATTTAAAATATTAATTTCATCTAGATTTATTTGTAATCCAATTTGATCACACTTTAATTGAATTGTGTTTCTGTCTCCAAGTAAAGTTAAATCAACAATATTTAATAATTGTAATCGAGCTGCAGCCGCTAATATGCGTTCGTCATCTCCTTCAGGTAAAACAATATGTTTTTTTTCTACTCTAGCTTTTTGCAATAAATTATATTGAAACATGCTAGGTGTTAACTTGTCAGATTTATGTGAAGTTAAAATGTTTGTTAAACCTTCTGCATTTACATATTTGTCGAAAGTATCTAATGATAAAAGAATCTTCTTATTATGAGTTGCGTATATTTTAGATTTTACATTTCCAATTTTATTAGAAATACCAAAAGTACCACCATCAACAGAAATAATAGGAACAGTAGATTGCACACCTTCTATTAATTTTATAATAGATTCTTCAGGAATTAATGTTCCTGTTAAAATGATTCCAGCAATTTTTGGATAATTCTTAGACGCATTTGCTTGTAAAGCACCTAAAATAATATCTGCTCTATCACCTGGAGTTATTACCAAGGCATTTTCTTTAATTCTTGTTAAATAATTTCTTAGTTGCATGGCACCAGTACTGTAACTACCAATTGCATTTTCTAAAAATTGTTCACCAAAAAGTACACGACCATTTAAAGCTTTTAAAACTTCTTTTACAGTAGGAAATGAAAGAAAATCTACCTTTGGAATAATGTCTATTTGTAATTTTTTTGGAAAACTATTTGTTAACTCTGTTCTAATATAATCTACTTCATCTTCTTCAATTTTATTAGCAACAATGCCAATAACATCTACTTCTTTGTTAATAAAAGAACTGTAAGAAAGTTGCATTGTGTTTATAAAGTCTTTCTTTCTTTTACCGTTTCCAGAACCCACAATTAAAGCAGGTATATTTAAGTTTTTAGCAATCATTAGATTTACGTCAAGTTCTGTAAAACCTCCGCCACCAGAAAAATCGGTACCTTCTACTAGTACATAATCATAATTAGCTTCTAATTTTTTGTATTTTTTTATTACATAATGTATTACTTCATCTTCTTTTCCTTCACTTAAGAGCTCAACAACTTCACTTTGTGTATATGCGTAACAATCTTTATAATCTATTTCTAAGTTGAAAAAATTTATTGCAGTGTTTGTGTGTTCATCGTAACCATTTTCATCAATTTCATTAATAATAGGTCTAAAATAACCAACCTTAGCAGATTTGGTTAACATCATTCTTAATAAACCTAAAGAAATTAAAGATTTACCACTATCTGACTCTACCGTAGCAATATATATAGCTTTACTCATGTTTTAAATGTATTGTTTTACAAAAATAAGGCATAAAAAAATGACTAATTGTGATATTAGTCATTTATTATTTATTTTGATATAATTCCTATTTATTCTAAATGTATAAATATCATTTTTTCACCTCTACTAATTCTCTCTTTAGCTATTTTATGGTTTTCTTCGAAATCCTCTAAATTTGTGAATTTACAAATTCCATAAGAATATTGATATTTAATAATTTCAAAATCAAAATCTGTCAATTCTTTTTTATTTGAATTGCAAGTAGAAAAGACACTTTCGCATGAAACTTTTGATGTATTATGAAATTGACCTAAAGTTTTGTAAAAGTTTACAAGTAAAAAATTGGCATTGACTTCTCTATTTACATTTTTGTACTTATTAAGGTTAAGTTCTAATTTTGCATCATAAATTCTAGATCGATTCCATTTAATGTAATAATTAACATATTCATTATTATTAATATCGTCAGAATATTTTTTAGAATTATTTTCGTCTAATTGATAAATAATATAATTTGATGCGTTAATGTTGTTTACAAACCTAATTTCTAAAGAATCTATATTCTGAGATAGATTATTAGCTGCATCCTCTATTTTATTTCTATAAAATTGATTTAAAGATGGCGCAAAATAAATCTTTAAAGGTTCTTTCCATAATTTCATTCTCTGATTTTTAACGCTTGATATTTGATACTTTTGATATACTATATCTTTGTATACCTCTAAAAACAAAGAATCTTTAGGTTCATACTCTACAGATTTTGCATTTAAATATCTTTTATCGTTATCTTCTACTAATGTGTCTTTTTTATAAATATGAAAAAAGTGAGTTGATAAATCTAAATTTTTATTTGGATATTTTTTTCTAAAATCTTCAATTTTAATAAGTCTCTTTTTTCTTTCAATTTGAGAAAATGTATAAATAGAGAATAATAAGAGTATAAGTAAAATGTTTTTCTTTTTCATAGCTTTTATTTTATCTAAACCTGTAAAACTCCCATGTTAAATTGCTTTTCAATAGGGGCGTGGTTTGCAGCTTCAATTCCCATAGAAATCCAAGTTCTGGTGTCTAACGGATTTATTACTGCATCTGTCCAAATTCTTGCGGCTGCATAATATGGAGAAATTTGTTTATCGTAGCGAGATTTGATTTTATCAAATAATTCGGCTTCTTTTTCTGGAGTAATTTCTTCGCCACGTTTTTTTAACGAAGCAGTTTCTATTTGCAATAAAACCTTTGCAGCAGAATTACCACTCATAACTGCTAACTCTGCACTTGGCCACGCGGCAATTAATCTTGGGTCGTAGGCTTTACCGCACATTGCGTAATTACCGGCGCCATAAGAATTACCAATTACAATTGTAAATTTAGGTACCACAGAATTACTTACGGCATTCACCATTTTTGCTCCATCTTTTATAATTCCGCCATGTTCAGATTTAGAACCTACCATAAAACCAGTAACATCTTGCAAGAAAACTAATGGAATTTTTTTCTGATTACAATTGGCAATAAAACGAGTAGCTTTATCAGCAGAATCATTATAGATTACGCCACCAAACTGCATTTCTCCTTTTTTAGTTTTTACTAATTTACGTTGATTGGCAACAATACCAACTGCCCA
>JAHDHO010000209.1 GCA_020631275.1 Polaribacter sp.
AAAGTCTAAAATTACAACGTTTAATTTTTGATCTAATTCAACAACCTCGTTCGGGTGATTGATTCTAGACCAAGATAAATCTGTAATATGTACTAAACCATCTACACCACCTAAATCAACAAATACACCATAAGAAGTAATGTTTTTAACAATACCTTCTAATACTTGTCCTTTTTCTAACTGACCAATGATTTCTTTTTTCTGTAATTCAATATCAGCTTCAATAAGAGCTTTATGAGATACAACAACGTTTTTAAATTCGTGGTTGATTTTCACAACTTTGAATTCCATAGTTTTCTCTACGTACTGATCGTAATCTCTAATTGGCTTCACATCAATTTGAGATCCTGGTAAGAATGCTTCGATACCGAAAACATCTACAATCATACCACCTCTAGTTCTACACTTAACAAAACCGTTAACTACTTCACCAGTTTCATGAGCATTGTTAACACGTTCCCATGCTTTAATTACTCTTGCTTTTTTGTGAGATAATACTAACTGACCAGAAGAATCTTCTCTTTTGTCAACTAATACTTCTACTTTATCTCCTTCTGCTAAACCTTGGTTGTAACGAAATTCGTTTAAAGAGATAACTCCTTCAGATTTAGAGTTAATGTCTATAATTGCATCTCTATCTGTAATTCTAATTACAGTTCCTTCAATTACATCACGCTCATTTACAAATCCAACAGTTCCTTCTAAAGCAGTTTCAAATGCTTTTAATTTATCTTCATCAACAGCTTCAATACCTTGTTCGTATTTGTGCCAGTTAAAATCAGCTAAAAATTGTTTTGGATCTACAGCAGGAGTCGCTGTTTCTTGTACTTCAGTTGCAGCTACCTGCTCTTCAGTGTTTTTTGTTTCTTCAGACATGTGTCTAAAATAATTTTGTATCTTATTGTTTTACAGATTTCTAACGACGTAAACGCAAAGAGTTGTTTTTATAAATTGTTTTTTTAATTCCTTTTCTAAATCTGTTCTCGTAAAAAGGAGTGCAAATTTACAAAAATGTTTTGATAATTAAGCCTTTAGAATTAATTTATTATTCTTTTTATTGTTGAATTACAAAAAACTACCTTTGCATTCTTAAACCGTTATGGTAGATTTTAATGAAGATGGATAAAAATACAAAAGATTTAGTAGACAAAGGTATAATGCTTCCTTTAATGGAAGAATTTTATACAATACAAGGAGAAGGCGCTCACACTGGTACAGCAGCATATTTTATTAGAGTTGGTGGTTGTGATGTAGGTTGCCATTGGTGTGATGTTAAAGAAAGCTGGAATGCAGAATTACACCCACCAACGTTAGCAGATACAATAGTAGATAATGTTAAAATACACGCTAAAACAGTGGTAATTACAGGTGGAGAACCTTTAATGTGGTCTATGGATTATATTACAAATTTGTTACAAAAAAATAATATCAAAACGCACATAGAAACTTCTGGCGCATATTCTTTTTCTGGAAAATGGGATTGGTTTTGCCTTTCACCTAAAAAAACAAAATTACCTTTAGACGAATGCTATCCTGAAGCAGATGAACTTAAAATGATTATTCACAACAAATCAGATTTTGAATTTGCAGAACAACAAGCTGCTAAAGTTTCAGATAAATGTCAATTGTTTTTACAACCAGAATGGAGTAAAAAAGAAAAAATGACTGAATTGATTGTTGACTATGTAATGAAAAATCCTAAGTGGAAAATTTCTCTTCAAACACACAAATACCTGAATATCCCTTAATATTCAGGTATTTAAAAATTTATTTTTTAGAAGCTATTTCCTGCTTTCCGCACTCGCTTTTTTATCGTTCCTCTAAAAAGAGCTCAAACAATTGCTACAATCAGGGCTAAACATATCTAAAAAGATAATTATTTTAAGACAATCTATTGTCTATTAATGTACAAATTCTTTCAAACTGTTCCTGTATTCCCATATCAGAATTATCAAATTCAATTGCATCGTCTGCTTTTAATAAAGGAGAATCTTCTCTTGTAGAATCTATTCTATCTCGTTCTTGAACATTAAATAGAATTTCTTCATAATTTACTTTATCACCTCTATCAATTAATTCTTTATATCTTCGAGTTGCTCTTTTATCAGCAGAAGCGGTCATAAATAATTTTAAATCAGCCTCAGGAAATACTACGGTACCGATATCTCTGCCATCCATAACTATACCGCCATCTATACCCATTTGTTGCTGTTCTGCTACTAATTTTTTTCTTACTTCAGAAATTTCAGCTACTTTACTCACTAACTTAGATACAGATAATGTTCTTATTTCTTTTTCTACATTAACGTTATTCAAATACATTTCTGCAAAACCTAAATCAATATTATATTTAAACAACAAAGATATTTTTGATAATGAATTTTTTAATTCTTCAATCTTAAAAAAATCGTTTGAAATTAATTTATTATCTATCGCATACATCGTAACTGCTCTATACATTGCACCCGTGTCTACATAAATGTAATTATATTTATTTGCTATTAATTTTGCTATTGTACTTTTACCTGTTGATGAAAATCCGTCAATAGCAATTGTAATTTTTTTTGTCATTTAATATCTATTATTATCTAAATCAATTTCTAAACTAAATGTACTAATATTTGATGCCGTATGAAATTTAGAATGTGCATAATTAAATTTAAATCTATTCATTTTTACACCAAAACCAAAAGAAACTCCGCTAAAAGTCCTAGCATTTAGTAATTTTAATTCAGCTGCTCTTTTAAAATTATAACCCAACCTAACATTTATTAAACTTTCAGGAAAAAGTTCAGCACCTATTACAAAATGTCTTAATGTATTTCCAATAAATCCAGTGTTATCTTCAGTAATATTTCCTTCTAAATCTGTAGTACTGTTTGATGGATTTGCCTCTGAAATATCCCATTTTTGTAAATTATCTACAGTTACATACCATTTTAAAGGTACATACTGTAATTTATAACTAGCGCCTAAACCAATCTTTAACGGTAGTTTTTCGCTAGTTCCATTAAATGTACTTAATTGAGTTCCTATATTTCTAACAACTAAAGTAAAAGAAAAGGGCTTGTCTAAATTCTTGTATAATAAAGCTAAGTCCGCAGCAATACCAGTAGATGAAAAATTACCAATATTAGAAGATCTAAACTGTATATTTG
>JAHDHO010000210.1 GCA_020631275.1 Polaribacter sp.
TTGGTGTTTTGTTTGATAAAGAAAAAGAAGCTGACAGCATTTTTAAAGTGATAGAAAGAAATTACTTAGACGCAAAACAAATAGCAACTTCGGCCAAATTAAAGCCAACTGTATTATCTGGTGCAATAATGAGTAAAGATATTTGGAATCTACCAGCTGGAGAAAGCTTTGTTGCGCAATTTTTAAAAGATGCTAATTTAAATTACTTATGGAAAGACTCTAAAGGGAAAGGTAGTTTATCTTTAAGTTTTGAAAGTGTATTTGATATTGGAAAAAGTGCTGATTACTGGATAGCACCTGGATACTTCAGTTCTAAAGAACAATTATTAAAAAGTAATATACTTTATGAAAAATTTAATGCTTTTAAACAAAATAAAATCTTTACCCCTACAATTAAAAAAGGCAAAACTGGAGGCATTATATATTATGAACTTGCAGGTACTAGACCAGATTTGGTATTAAAAGATCTAATTAAAATTTGCAATCCAGATTTGCTTCCAGATTATAAATTAGCCTTTTTTGAAAAAATGCTATAAAAAAATAAAGCCTCTAATTTAAAATTAAAGACTTTATTATTAAAGACTGGGGGAATGCTTTTCTTATTATTCAAATTTAAAAAAAAAGTTATTAATTTATAGAAAAACAGGGGTGTTTTATGGGTAGTCATCGGGTAGTAAATGGGTAGTAAAACGATGTAAACCTTTAATTTTATTGATTTTTATCAATTGTTAACACTTCTTTCCTACTTTTAATATTTAATTTTCCGTAAATATTTTTTACATGAAACTTTACCGTATTAATAGATACATTTACCTCTAAAGCAATCTCTTTATTAGATTTACCAACAACAATTAAATCAAAAATTTCTCTCTCTCGAATACTTAAATTTTCGATGTCTTTAATTTTTGAATCATTATCTAAATTATTATTTAACAACTCTATTTCTTTATTGAAATTTATAATTTCTGTTCTCATGTAAGAATTTCTTTTTCTTAATGTTTTTTCTCTGTAAACTACAGCAAAAGATAAAGTAACAACCTGTACAAGTCCTCCAATTTTCATGTTAAAAGGAGCATTGTCAAAAAATGAAATTCCGAAGTTTTTTAAAACAGTAAAATTAATTCCGTTAAACAGTATAATTACAAATGCAATTGTAAATAACTTAATATGGCCACTTTTTTTGATTAATAATACACTTAAAATCCAATAGGTTAAAAACAATACAAAAGTTAGTATATTTAAAATAACAAATAATTCTGATTTTCTAAAAAAATAGAACAACCCTACAAACAAAAATATATTAGCTAAAATTACTTGCGAATACTTTTTTAAATTAGGATAATAATTATCTACCAACAAAAAATTATGTGCAAACTTAAAAGAGAAAAAACCTAGAAAAAAGTAATTGAATAATATTAAATTATCGATTATTGTTCCATCAATATTGAAAAAATTAAACATGCCGTCTGATGCAAGAAAAGCAAAAACTAAACTGGACAATAAAAAACAATGATGAATAAAAGAATTATCTTTAAAGAAAAAATAATAAACAACACTAAAAATAATAATTAGAAAAGCAGCTCCGTAATAGAAGCTGTTAATTAAAATCTGTACACTCTCATCAAAATGATATTCTTCTTCTAATTTTAATTCGACCGGATAATATGCACTGTATTCTGAACTAACTTTTATAAAAACAGGATAATCTCTTTGTATTTTATATGAAGTAAATCTAGAATTTTTTATTTTTTCTAATGGTCTTCTATTTTGATAAGCAATAGAATTGTTAGCTCTATAGTTTTTAATTCTAAAAATATAATTCTCTTTAGAATTAGATGCAGGTATTTTAAACCAATAAACTGCATCCGATTGTTTTTCTAAAATATTGTATTCTAAAAGCTTAAAAACTTTATCTTCTGCTTCTAGAACATCTAAATTAGCGTCATAATCTTTATAATAGTAAATTTCTGATTGAGAAAATGCGGCTAAAGAAAATAAAATAAATAATACTAAAATCCTACATTTCATAGCAACTTTATTAATCATTAAAAAAATGAATAATGTAAAAGAAATATTTTTATTAGAAAACTTAAGATAATCAGTTATGTTCTTTTACCTTACCTAAGGTACAACTTTAAATTCATCTTAAAAACATAAAATTAACATTTCCTTTTTTTTAACTTAAAATTAAGATATCAAAAAAAATAACTTTAGGTTTTAAAATAATTTTGTTTGATTTTCATCATCTCTTTTTTTCTCTTCAGCTTTTTTTCTAGCTATAGATTTTTGTAAAGCTATTTTGGCTTTTTCTTCCGCAGACAATTCTTCTATAATCGGTTTTTTAGTTTCTGGCTCTGGCACATCAATAGGTAATTTATCACTTAAAACCTCGGTATCGTCTTGTTCGGAATCGTTACTTAAAACCTCCTCTTCAACTTCGTATGGTAAAGATTCTAAAAGGTTTACATTTTTAATCTTATCTGTTGTTAGTTGGTTTCCTTGTGCTTTAATCCCTTTTACAGCTATAAACTCCTCAAAATTAACTTCTTCATTCTCTAAACTTCTTTTAGAAAACTGAATTTCTGCTACAGGTCTATAATCTGTAGCTACAATTTCTAATTGAGACTTTGGATGATCTGAGATAAAAACCTCTTCCTTTTCAACTGATTCTATTAAAAATCGTTTTACATAATAACGCTCTTTTTCACCATCAAAATAAATTGCAGAAATTGGTTTTTTTGGTTGCCATTTTTCTAAAACAATCATATCGTCTTCGAAATGCATTGTTAAATCTGGCTTTACTGCTTTTGCTCTACCCGATTGTGTAATAATTAGCAATTTATCTTCTGCTCTAAACTCACCAAGAAGCTCTCCTCTTTCGTCTACATTTAAACGTTGTACCGTATCATCAAACCAAATTTTACGTGGTTTTAATGTAGAAACTCCTTCCGATTTAAAATCTATAGATTTAATAGAATATTTTGTAATTCTATTACCTCTTACAGATCTACCTTTTACTGCTAAATCTGCAAAATCTATATCCCATTTTAATTTCTTAACACT
>JAHDHO010000211.1 GCA_020631275.1 Polaribacter sp.
TAAGCAATTATTTGCACAAGTTACAAATCCGCCTTTAGACGGAATTAGAGAAAATATTGTAACAGATATTAGTTTAAATTTAGGAAAAGATAGAAATATTTTTAGCATTACAGAAAGACAATGTAGAAAATTAAGAATACAAAATCCTGTAATTTCTAATGCAGATTTAGAAAAAATTAGATCCATAGAAATCGAAAGTTTTAAAGCTGAAACAATTCAAATTTTATATTCGAAAGCTCAAGGTTTAAATGGATTAGAAGATGCTTTAGATAATATTGTTAAGCAAGTAGAAAAAGCTTTAGATAATAAGAGTAATATTATAATTTTATCAGATAGAGGTGTTAATCAAGAATTTGCTCCAATACCAGCATTATTAGCTTGTTCTTATGTAAACCATCAATTAAATCGTTTAAGAAAAAGATCTTATTTTGATATAATTATAGAATCTGCAGAACCTAGAGAACCACATCATTTTGCCACATTATTTGGTTATGGTGCAAGTGCAGTTAACCCATATATGGTTAACGAAATTATCAGAATGCAAGTTAAAGAAGGTTTTATAACCGGTATGGATGAGCAAAAAGCTGTAGACAACTTCAACAAAGCAATTGGAAAAGGGATTTTAAAAGTGATGAATAAAATAGGAATTTCTACATTACATTCTTATAGAGGTTCTCAAATTTTTGAAATTGTAGGTTTTAATTCTCAATTTGTAGAAAAATATTTTCCATATACAGCTTCTAGAATTGAAGGAATTGGATTATATGAAATAGAAAAAGAAATAGACCAACGTTACAAACAAGCATATCCAGATAATCAAATTGATAAAAATTTAGGTTTAAATGTTGGTGGTGATTATCGATGGAGAAGAAACGGAGAAAGACATTTATTTAACCCTACAACAGTTTCTAAACTTCAGCAAGCAGTAAGATTAAGTGATCAAGCTAGTTATAATGTTTATGCAAACGCAATAAATGAACAGTCTGAAAGTTTGATGACAATTAGAGGTTTATTTGAATTTGACAACTTAGATCCTATTCCTCTAGAAGAAGTAGAACCTTGGACAGATATTGTAAAACGTTTTAAAACAGGTGCAATGTCTTACGGATCAATTTCTAGAGAAGCACATGAAAATTTAGCTATTGCCATGAATAGAATTGGTGGTAAGTCCAATTCTGGTGAAGGTGGTGAAGATAGAAAGCGTTTTCAAAAAGATATTAACGGTGATAGCAGGAATTCTGCTATCAAACAAGTTGCATCTGGTAGATTTGGGGTAACCTCTCATTACTTAACAAATGCTAAAGAGATACAAATTAAAATGGCACAAGGTGCTAAACCAGGAGAAGGTGGTCAATTACCAGGTGAAAAAGTATTACCTTGGATTGCCTCTGCTAGAAATTCAACTCCCTTTGTAGGATTAATTTCACCGCCGCCACATCACGACATTTATTCAATTGAAGATTTAGCACAATTAATATTCGATTTAAAAAATGCAAATCGTGAGGCTAGAATTAATGTAAAATTAGTTTCAGAAGTTGGTGTAGGTACTATTGCTGCAGGTGTAGCTAAGGCTAAAGCAGACGTAGTTTTAATATCTGGTTATGATGGTGGTACAGGTGCTTCACCTCTTACATCTTTAAAACATGCCGGTTTACCTTGGGAACTAGGTTTAGCTGAAGCACAACAAACATTAGTTTTAAATGATTTAAGAAGTAGAATTGTTGTTGAGTGTGATGGTCAATTAAAAACTGGTAGAGATGTTGCCATTGCTGCATTATTAGGTGCAGAAGAATTTGGATTTGCTACAGCCCCTTTAGTTGCTTCTGGTTGTATAATGATGCGTAAATGTCATCTTAACACATGCCCTGTAGGTATTGCAACACAAGATAAAGAATTAAGAAAAAACTTTAAGGGTACACCAGAACACGTAATTAATTTCTTTTATTATATAGCAGAAGAATTACGAGGAATCATGGCGCAATTAGGTTTTAGAACATTAGCTGAAATGGTTGGGCAAACTCATAAAATAAATGCAAATAGAGCTATAAAACATTACAAAGCTAAAGGATTAGATTTATCAAGTATTTTACACAGGCCATCAGCTTATAAAAGTATGGTAGTTAAAAATACTGAAAAACAAGATCATAATTTAGAAAATGTTTTAGATTTTACAATTCTTAAGGATTCTCATAGAGCATTATATAGAAAGGAAAAAATGAATTTATTTTATCCTATTAAAAATACCAATAGAACAGTAGGCGCAATTGTTAGTAACGAAATTTCAAAAATATACGGACATTTAGGTTTACCCGAAGATACGCTTAATATAAACTTTACTGGTTCTGCAGGTCAAAGTTTTGGAGCATTTGGTGCCCATGGTTTAACTTTTACCTTAGATGGAAATACAAATGATTATTTAGGAAAAGGTTTATCCGGAGCTAAATTAATCGTTAAAAAACCAGAAAAAGCAGACTTTTTAGCTGAAAATAATATTATAGTAGGTAACGTTTGTATGTTTGGTGCTGTCGCAGGACAAGCCTATATTAATGGTATTGCAGGTGAAAGATTTGCTGTACGTAACTCTGGTGCAACGGCTGTAGTTGAAGGTGTTGGCGATCATTGTTGTGAATACATGACAGGTGGTAAAGTTGTTGTACTTGGTAAAACTGGTAGAAATTTTGCGGCTGGTATGAGTGGTGGAATAGCTTACGTATATGATCCTAAGAAAAAATTTATAAACGGACTTTGTAATACAGAAACGATTGAGTTTGAAACTCTTTCTGAAGAAGATCAAGTTGGATTAAAATCACTAATAGAAAAACATGTACTGTATACTAACAGTAAAAAAGGTTCTGATTTATTAGCAGATTGGTCTATGAGTTTGCAAAACTTTGTAAAAGTAATGCCAACTGAATATAAGCGTGCATTAGAACGTTTAGAAACAGAAGAACCAATGTTTGAAGAATTAACAATAGCGTAATGTCATGGGAAAAGTAACAGGATTTAAAGAATTTGAAAGACAAGATGAAAAA
>JAHDHO010000020.1 GCA_020631275.1 Polaribacter sp.
TTCCGAAAATATCATCTTCATTCTCTTTTGGCGGAAAAGCTTCTGTTTTACTAAAGCCAGCTTTGTCGTAGTCACCAATTTTATCAACGATAAATTTTATTTTATCTAAAGCATCTTTATCATCTTTGGCTTTATAGTCTGTTACACCAGATATTTCGCAATGAGTAGTAGCTCCCCCTAAAGTTTCATTGTCTATAGATTCGCCAATTGCAGCTTTTACCAAATAACTTCCGGCTAAAAATATACTTGCAGTTTTATCTACAATTAAAGCTTCGTCGCTCATAATAGGTAAGTAAGCGCCACCGGCAACACAACTGCCCATAACGGCAGAAATTTGTGTAATCCCCATGCTACTCATTATTGCGTTATTTCTAAAAATTCTACCAAAATGTTCTTTGTCTGGAAAAATTTCATCTTGCATTGGTAAGTACACACCAGCAGAATCTACTAAGTAAATAATAGGTAATTTATTTTCGATAGAAATTTCTTGAGCACGTAAATTCTTTTTTCCTGTAATAGGAAACCAAGCACCAGCTTTAACTGTAGCATCGTTAGCAACAACAATACATTGTTTACCTTTAATGTATCCTATTTTTACAACGACACCACCCGAAGGGCAACCGCCATGTTCTTCATACATTTCATCTCCTGCAAAAGCTCCTATTTCTATAGATTTAGCATTTTTGTCTAATAAATAATCAATTCTTTCACGGGCAGTTAATTTGCCTTTTTCGTGGTGTTTATCAATTCTTTTTTGTCCGCCACCTAAATTTACTTTTACTAATCTTTTACGTAAGTCTGAAGCTAAAAGCTTGTTATAATCTTCGTTTTTATTGAAGTTAATATCCATAGGGAATCTTTTCTTAGTTTTTGCTAAATTAATAAATATACTTGTGAAATTCTTCTTAAAACCTCTAGTTTTTAAGGAAATGTTTAATGATTTTTGCTAAATATGTAATTTAATTGCTATTTTCTTAGCAAAGAGAAATTTCCTTTCTTAGAAATGATGGGTTTACTGCTATCTACTGGAATTAAATTTACCGAATACCAATAACTGCCAGAGGGAAGTGTTTTACCATTACTTGTTCCATTCCAGCCGTTGCTATCTATAGGTATTTCGGCTAAAAGTTTTCCATATCTATCAAAAATATTTAGAGTAGTAGGTTTATAAAATTTATCATTAATCCCTTTTATTTGCCACGTATCATTAACACCATCTTCATTAGGTGTAAAAAATTTTGGATATTCTATTAAAGAAACTAAAAGTTTGGCGGTACCACAACCATTTTTATTTTCGACAACAACATTATAAATTCCTCCCTTTAGATTAGAAAAAATATTATTTTCTTGAAAAGAACGGATTATGTTGCCATTTTCATCTTCTAAAGCATATTCAAAAGTTTGGTTAATTGTTTGGGTTTTCGGAATATCAATTTCGATACTAAAACCAGAACTAGAACTTGTAATATCATCTATAATTTTTACAAATGTTTCATCTAATTGGTCAAAGTCAGATTTTTGAACTACAATTGTCTTAGTGTTTTCGCAGATTGTATTGTCTTTACTAAATGCAGTTACTGTATAGCTTCCTCCGTTAGAAATTTGTATTGATGTTGAATTTCCACCTATTGGAGTTCCATTCTCATTTCTCCAAACATAATTGTAATCATCTACAGGATTTTTCACTTCTAAATTATACGGAATATTTTTAGCGCAAATAATTATAGGGTCGTTTGGTGCCTCACCTTCAACTTCAAATACAGGAATAGTGTTTGTTTTTAAAAAGAGTTTACCAATCCCTTCACAATTATTGTTGTTCTTATTTTTAATTTTGATAAAAATAGTCTGATTGAAAGCGTAAGCCGGATCTGAGTTGTTTCTATAATTTGATATATTAGTTATTGGGTTTACAGCAGCGTTTCTATTATCTGCATTTTTATAAAATGAAACAATTATATCAGATTGAATTGCAGTTGGAAATTTGTTTATAATGTCTTGTCTTGCGGCGCTAAAATTGAAATTTGTAATTCCGTCTATGTCAGAATTATCAACATTATCATTTCCGTTTATGTCTAGAAAATCATCACAAGATTCAAATGTTTTGTCATAATCTACATCAGTAACGTAAGCTGCATTAATTTCTATTTTAGAAATTGTATGGCAATCAGATTCAGAAATTGTACGAACCCAAGCTTCTGCATAACCAGCAATTACCGGGTAATGTTCTTTATCTGTTATTTCTGCCACACCATTAATAGCGTCTGTTTCTGTTTTAAAATACTTAAAACTATGAGTTGTATTATTGCTTATATTTATTTCAGCTTCGGTAAGGTTTACCACGGTGTTTTCGCTTGGATCATCTGCGCATTGTAAAATTGTTACCACCGGATTTAAAATTTCGGGTTTACCATTAACAGTAATCTTTATAGCATTTGAAGTAAAATTACATGCGTTACCAGTTCTCGATAAAATGACTCTAAACTGATAATTATTATAACTTTGTAAAACATTATTAATTTGAAGGTCTTTTGTATCTGCGCCGCTATAAATTGTATTATTAGTTAAGGTTGTAAAATTACTACCATTGTCTGTAGATAGTTGCCATTCGTAAGCATCTGCAGTGGCGTCGATTGTTAAAATACCGATGGTTTCTTCGCACAAAATAAAATCTTCAAAGGGTGTATTTATAGTTATTGGTGCAGAGGTTGTGTAGTTTAAATTAGGAGAAGTATATCCGTCAGAATTATTAATTACTTTACCATTGTTATTTACATCAAAAGTTGATGTATCTAGAATTCCGTTATTATCATTGTCGTTAAAACCGGCTTCTAAAACATCAAAACAAGCATCATTATCTGCGTCTAATTCAGCAAAATTAAAGATAGAATCTGCATCTGTATCTAAAATTGTATAATTTATAAGAGCACTAGAATCTTCTACAGAATCATCTAATCCGTTTTTATTAGTATCGATGAAAGTATTTAAAATTCCGTTAGAGTTGATGATTTTACCATGATTTGCTTCAGTTCCATCAAAAATTCCATCATTGTCTACATCTACATCTAAGTAGTTTTTTATGCCGTCATTATCTGTATCTAAATTGGTTGTAATTGAATTGAAAACATCATCAAGACCATCAGAATTTGCATCAGTATTTAATAAGGTTATCTCTTTACCATAAGCATCATAAAGATCAGGAATTCCATCGTTATCAGAATCAAGATCAAACATATCTTCTATACCATCATTATCGGAGTCTTTCTCAAAACAGGTAATTGTATAATTACCGCTAAAAGTAGAAGCATCTGTGTTAGTTGCTGAATGATAAAAATGAATTTCATCGATTTGATTTGCTAAAAACTTGAATGTGCTTGCTGTACCAGCTATTGATGTATTGTATTTAAATTTTATTTCGGAAGCAGAAAATTCAGTGATTCCAGATTCATATATATTATCATTATTTGTATCTACCAATAATTGATTGTCTGGATTTAAGAGTGTGATGTTTTTATTTTCTGGTTTGATTTTTATAATAAAATATTCATTTTCTTTAACTTGATGAGTTGTAGAATTTGTTTGTTTTAAGCGGAGGTTTATACTTTGCGAAAAACTTAATTTAAATTCATTTACAGCATTTATATCATTTACTAATGTGCTTGTAAAATCACCGTTATTAGTGCCAGTAAAAGAATTACTAGTGTCACTTTGCATAAGAAAAGAGGTTGAAATTATGTTTTTAACGGTTCCGTCTTCTAAAACTACGTTAGGCGTATTAAGGTTAGAAAGGTTTACATTGGCGTTGCCAAGAGATTCATCACAATTTAGAATTCCGTCGTTGTCGATGTCTAAATCAATATTATCTATAATTCCGTCATTATCATAATCATCAGGGCAAATACTTACTAAAATTTCATTTGAAATATATTCGTTGTTAGAACAAGTTATTTTTCCTATCAACCTGTACTTGCCAGGTTCTGACATTAAAGGTTTGTATGACGTGGCGTTACTTTTAAAAGTCCAATCACTTATGAGTTCGTTAAAATATTGCCATTCAATTCCACCATCAAAAACAGTTGTGTTTGCCGCATTTAAAGTAAGGTCGTTTCCTAAGCAATTTCCAAGTGAAGAGATGTTAACATCAAAATTTATTTCTGGATTCGAGGGAAAACCTGAATAAAAACTACCAGAAGAAGCGGCACCGTTTTGGTTAAAATAAGCACAGTAAAGCTCTTCGCTACTTTCGATGGATATATTTCCGGTTAAATCTGAGACTTGATAGGTTACATAATCTGTATTTCCATCAACATTAAATGGTCCGGTTGTGTTAAAGTTAGATAAAACTTGAGAGTTTATTCTAAGAGTTGCATTTTTATTAGTTACAATTGTTACACCACCTGTAAAATTTACACCACCAATATTTTCTATATTTGGAATATTATCTACTTTACCTCTGTTTTCGCAATTTAAGGGTGGCACAAAAAATAAACCTTGGTTTGCTTCACTATTATTAGCGCCAACACCTTGGTAAGCAAAAGCAGGTTTAGAAGTTTTTACAAACATATTGCCAAACGTATTGTATTCATTTCCTTCTATAAGAGTGTAGTCTCCTTTATCAAGAGTCGTAAAAATTCCTCCACCATTAATTCTTACCTCGGTATTGTCTTCGTGAGCAACAATTAAAACATTTTCCCAATTATCATTTCCGTCACCTTTTACAAATATATATTCACTACCAGTTTTACCAGGAACAATTAATTTTTCGATACCTACAATTTGATCAAAACCATAATCTCTTCCACCTCCGTTATGAAAGCTTCCATTCGTAGAACCTGAATTAACAACAATAGGTTTATCAGATTCTATAAGTGCACCAATTAATCCATCTCTATTTATGGTGTTTTCAAAACTATTTGCGGCAACAATATAGCTTTCGCCTTCATCTAAAGATACAGTAATTGGTAATGAACCGGTATAATTTTTTATTGAAATTCCTGTTGGAATATCAGAAAATATCACCTCTGTTTCATTTTCTGTAGCCATTACAGAGATAAAACTTAAATAATTGTCTTGAGGATTTTCATTAGTAAACATTCCTGCTCTAAAGATTTTTCCTAAAGCAGCATTTCCTTTACTTACCAATGCACCTGCTTGTGCACCGCCGCCAGCTAAAACTCTTACAGATACATAAATAGCATCATCAGCTTCAATTATATAACCTTTATTATTTGTTATTTGACTAGTAGCAGCAGAAGTTACAAATAATTGGCTATTACCATTACCTGTTAGGTGGTTTTTTGGAGTGTTTTTTGTTACTACTCCTTCAATTACAGATGAATTCGGCTGGCCTACGGGAATAATTTTATAAGTAACATTTGAATTACTTGGCGTAGAAATATATAAGTATTGATTTTCTGGATTGGCGTTACCAAATTCTGAACTAGTTAATGGCGGTATAAAGTGTTTTTTACTTAATTGAGCATAGCTGTTTTCTACAAAAGTAAAACAGATTACAAAAAAAAAGATGATTAAGGTTGTTTTTTTTAACATGCAAAAAAAATATTTGAGTTAAAAATAACAAGAAATTAAGAAATATTTTATAAACTTTTAAAAACTTTATTTTTTTTGTAACAAAAAAGAATTTAAGGCAACATATATGTAAAGTAAATATTCTTTTTTTGAAAAAAAATAACGAAATTGCTACACTTAAAAAAATTGTTCAACTTAAAAAACACAATGCAATATGTCTGATGATTTTGATTTATTAGAAACGAATTCAACACAAAAAACAGAAAAAGTAGATGTTAATTGGGGGAAAGCCATAGATACCATGAAATCGAAACTTTCTCAAGAAGAAGACCCAGAAAAGCGTCAAAAAATTTTAAATGCTACTTTAGATGATGTTGTTGATATGGCAAAAGAAGACAGAACTTCTTTGTTAGATGCTATTAAAGATTTAACAGATTATCAAGATGAAGTTGGTATTAAGTTTGAAGGGTTTTCAGCATTAAACGAAGCAGAGCAAAAAGTAATTGACGATGCACAAAAAGCTTTAGAAAGAGCAAGAGTAGAGTTAGAAGATGCACAAAACAAACCAGATACTTGGTGGAACAATTTATGGGGAAGAAAATCTAAAATTAAAAAAGAAGAAATAGAATTTGCTGCAGCAGAAAAAGAACGTGCTGGTGCAGATAATAAAGCAAAAGCATTATTTCAGCAACGTATAGAAAGTGCAGATATTCAAACATTATTAGGAGAACTTTCTTTTAAATCTCAAGCAGCGGTTACACGTTTAAAAAACAGAGAAGTAGAAATAAAAGAAGTAGAAGAAAAACTAAAAACTGCCATTGTAGAAGCTTCTAAAAACCATACCAAAGCTTTAGAGAAAAAGAAAGAAGTAGAAGATAAGCTAGAAGAGCAATATGCGCTTTTAAAACAAGCAAGACAAGAGTTAGATGAAATTGCAGACAAGCAATCTACAGCATACTCAGAAGCAATAGGTAAAGTAACAGCAATAGAGCAAAAAGTAGAAGAGTTAGAAGGTCTTAAAAATGCGTACACAACATTAGCAGCAAGTAAAGATAGTTTTGTGCATAAACACAATTTAACTATTAAAGTTTTAACTTCTTTACGTTCTAATTTACAAACGCATAGAGCAAAATTAAAAAGTGATACAGAAGAAAGATTAAAGTATTACGACGGATATATTGTTGCCTTAAAAGCAAGAACAGATCAAGAATTTGCAGCAATTTTAGAGCATCTAGGTGTAAAAACAGATGAGCATATCGGAGAAACTTTAGCATCTATGCACTCTGCAAGTGCAAGAGCGCGTCAAGATATGATGGATAACATTCCGGTTCACGAAAAAGTAATGAAAGGAGTTTATAGTACTTACGCAGAAGCATTACATGAAATAAGAGAGAAAGACGTAGATATACAAAAGAATTTTGCAGATAGATATGGTATCGATATGAAAGAAATTTTTGAAGATTACTATAAAGCAGATGCAAATTCACCAACAGGAGACGATGCTACACCAGCAGAAACTCCAAAACCAACAAGTTCTAACGACGATATGTTGTCTTAAAATAATCAGGGCGTTTCCCCGATGAAAAATCGGGGTCAGGCTTTTCATTATATCTTTTTATCGTACCTCAAAAAAGGATGCCATTACAATCCTTAACGCAGGCTTTTCTGCCAAAACAAATCAATTTATTAGCTTTAAGAATATCAAATTAAAACATGATTACAACACCTTTAGATTCTGCGGTATTAGACTCAAAAGAACAATATGTTTTTTATCATAAAATGGTAGATTTTGTTTTAAAAGAACTTATTGTAAGTGTTCAGCAAGAAAAATTATGTACACAACAAGAGTTGCTTATTTTTAAACAATATTCAGATTTACTTTTATATTCTATAGAAGCCATGCGTATAAAATATATGTATGACGAAGAAGATAATATGAAAGTAGATTTAACAGATTCTGGTTTTCCTAATTATTTAGAATTTCGATTTTTATACAACGATCTAGAATTAAGAAATGAGTATTTAGATAAATTTACAAGTGTAGATGCATTAAAAGAATCTTTTTTAAATACGCTTTTAGTTAAAAAAGAACCAATTAGAAGGTTAGATTTATTTAAAGCATCGTCTTTAGTCTACTATTCATCCGTAGATAAAAAATATATATTTAACAGATTTGTGCAAGGTAAAATTTTAGAAGCACCAGAAGACGCAAATCATCAATATTTAACAAGTTGGAGCTTTTACGACGTTAGCCAAAATAGGCCTTTTATTTGCTATATGTATTTTAATTATAAAGGTAACAATGTTTTAAAAGACAGAGATAAGATTTATCAAACTTTAAAAGAAACAGCAGATAGAGAAATGTCTTTAGATACAATGGCATATAATATCGACAGAAAATTAGTCGATTTAGAACCTAAACATATCAAAAGAATAGATTTAGGACCATTGCATAATGTTTTTGCAAAAGACGAAAATAAAATTACGCATGCAATTTTAAGCGCAATTGCAAGAAAAGAAATTCCGTTAGAATCGTATGCTTTATCTTTAAAGATAGATGAGGTTTTTTCTGGAGAAACCTTTACAGAAGGCGGATTTTTCTCAAAACAAACCATGCAAAAATGGAGTGAAGTTATTCAGCAAAAATATGTTTTTGCACCGCATAGAATTATTCAGCTTTTACACAATAATGCGCCAGAAGCGTTACATAAATTAGCAAGAAACCCAATAGAATTAGCCAGTTTAAAAATACAATAGAAATTTAAAGACATAAATTGCTAACTGTCTTAGAATCATAGTAAAATTAGAAAAAGAATGCAACACAACTCAACATTTCCTATAAAACAAAACGAATTAGACATGCTTCGCGATGAAGCTTCTGGTTATTTAAAAAGTGTACAATGGGAACAAAGTAATAGAGCTAAAAATAAAGATAAAGACGCAAAAGACAATTCTATTTTATTGTATTTATCAAGAGCTAATTCTGGTAGTAATGTAGAAATTACATCAGTTTCGAAAACAATTTTAGGTTTAAAGAAAAGGCTTTTACCAGATTCTATTGCAATTCCGGTTTATTTAAATCAAACGTTATATGCTGTACAAGAAGGATTAACATTAGGAATCTGGATAAAAGACAGCTATTACGATTCTTCCGGATTATCATCTTTAAACGAACGTAAAGCAGCATTAGATTCTAACGGAAAACGAGAATATGAAAGTAAGTTGCATACTGCGACAGCTTTTCAATTGTATGCAACAGCTTACAAAGTATTACACGATTTAAAACCAAATGCCTCAGACGATTTATCGGTAATGAAACAGAAATTTGCTGGTATTCCAGAAGTTTCATTTTTATCACCATTAAAAGGTGTTGCATGTGCTTTGTTTTATTTTGATAAATATCTAGGGCATCCAGAAATTGTAAAAACAGATAAAGACGTCATCGATTTTACAGTTGTGTTTTTTGAAGCGTTAATAGACGAAATTCAGTTAAGAAAAAGTACTTTAGAGTATACAGAAACAATTGTAGACAGAACTTATAAATTAGAAAATACAGATTTTGCAGTTTCTGGTTGGGAAAACGTATTTTCTGGAACCGCAAAAAGTGTTGAGTTTAATAAAATAAAATTCGAGCAAATTGTTGGTAATAAAGATGCAAAGCATTTTGCACGTAGATTAACAGAAAGAATGTTGAGTTACGATTTTGATGCAAAGAAAAACCCGTTTCAAGAATTGGGTGGTTTTATGCCAGTTTTTATGGGTTATGGAATTCCGGGAACGGGTAAAAGTATGTTGATTGCTGCCATTGCAACCCGATTAAAAGAGCATGCAGACAATTTAGATATTCCGTTTTTATTTCATCCAATGCCAGATACTTTAATAAGTACATTTCAAGGTGGTTCTGCCGAAAAAATGGTAGAATGGATGAAGCCTATGCAAGACCCAACTAAATTAATTTTTGCACCCATTGATGATGCCGAAAATAACTTGCAAGAAAGAACTGCACAAGGTGTTTCTGCTGGTGTTAAAGAAGTAATTGGTGTTTTCTTGCGTTATACAGAAGGTGCTTATGCTGTAAATTACGGGAATTCCTCTATCGGACTTTTTACCAATTTACCAGAAATGTTAGACAAAGCGGTGATTTCTAGAGTACAAGGTAGGTTTAAAATAGATGGAGCACGAACAGAAAATGACTTTTTAGATCAAGACTATATCTGGTGGAAAAAATTTGAAAAAACAATTCCAGATTTTGTGAATATGCAAAATCCAGAAAATTATCAATATTTAAAAGATCAAGGACTTACCAAAAATATGGGCGAGATTCTTAGTTCTGTAGAAAAACCATCCGAAGAAAGAGTTTTAGAAGCTTATGATAAAGCTGTGCAAAAGCATAGTACAAATCAGCATTTGTTTTTTGCAAGTTTGTATAAAGAAATTCAGCAAATATTTCCATTTTTCTCGTCTAGAGATGTCAGAAACATTCAATCTGCAATTTCTTTACGATTAACAGATTTTGATTTGGAAGAAGATTGGTTCGAAAATCCAGAAATTTATTTCAAAAAGAATTACGAAACCAAGTTTGGTATGTTGCAAGAATTGATGAAAACTAATATGAAAGGTTTAGATTTTTCTGAAATTAGAAGGCAAGAAGTTGTAAGATATTTAGACAATGTTGCAACGATTGCAGATACTGATTTTAAACGAAAAGTTGATGCTCGTGTAAATCAATTAAACATAGATTTAGAAGCAAGAAAATCTTTTGGAAATGAGTAGTTCAAGAGTAAAAAATATTGAAAAAACTGTATTATCAGATAATTATTATACGCTTTTTAAATTTAATTTTGATTATCAAAAATCTGATGGAACTTGGGTGAAACCAATGAGAGAGGTTTATGAGCGTGGTCATGGTGCCGGAATTTTATTGTACAACATCCAAAAACAAACAGTAATTTTAATCAAACAATTTCGATTTCCTACGTTTGTACATGACAATGACGATGGGTTTTTAGTTGAAATTCCCGCAGGATTATTAGATCAAGATAATCCAGAGCAATGTATTATACGAGAAACCGAAGAAGAGGTTGGTATTCGATTAAAGTCTGTTAAAAAAGTTTATGAAGGGTATTCGTCTCCGGGAGTTTTAACAGAGAAAATGCACTTTTTTGTGGCAGAATATTCTGATGATATGAAAGTTAGTGAAGGTGGCGGCTTAGCATCAGAAAATGAAGATATAGAAGTTTTAGAAATACCTTTTACAGAAGCTATTGATATGCTTAATAATGGTAAAATAGAAGATACAAGAACAATTGTATTGTTACAATATGCACAAATTCATAATTTGTTAAATTAAAATGCAAAAACTAAAAGACGCAAAATTATATAGAAACGAACTAATTTCTGTTAACGGTAAGTTAGTAGAACGCTATAATAAATGTTTAGAAAAATTAGGTTTTTCTAAAACAGCGTTAACCTCTTTTTCTATTGATGGTTTGGGTTGGAGTCCAGAGATTGCCGATGAAAAAAATGAACAATTTTATTTAAATAATGGCGAGGCAAATACCCATGCTATTATTATTACACCTTTGCAAAAAGATTTGCCAATTTACAATCCTTTTCATTCTTTTGATAAAGAACTAATGAAGATTGTTTTTAAAAAACATACCGATTTTATAAAAGATATTACTAGAGATGCTGCAATATGTTTAGATTTTGATCAAAAAATAGATGTTTTTTACGAACCTTTAGATGTCTTAAAATATAAAGATATTGTAATAAAATTTCATCTAATAAATAATTTAAATAAAGCTAAAGAGAACCAATTAAAATTAATTCATACTTTTAATTTAGACAATAATTTTATAGACGAAAATATTCATAAACAGCTATTAGCATCTGCTAAAAAATACGGAGACTTACGTGAAAGAAATTTAATTTTAGAAGAAATTAATTATACTACAGATTCGTTTTACACAAAAGCATTTGGCGGAATTTTTGTATTGAAAGATTTTGTAAAACCAATTTTAATCTTTCAAGAAAAAGAAACTTACAATCAAGCAATAAACGATACGGTACAAGATGTCTTAATGTATCATATTTCTCATGATGAGTTAATAGATAAGCTTTTAAGTTATGATGTTATTGAGGCAGATTTAGAGGAAGAGTTACATCAAAAGAAATACGATAGAATTAAGAAATATACGCTTTCTAAGTATTTAATATCTCCAACTCATCCGGTTAAAGATATTTTACAAAACGACATTCTTTTTAAGAGTTATTTAAATAAAATTGATATTTCTGCTAGAAAAAAAGTAATGGGATTAGAATTGTTTTTACAAAAAAAGCAAGTTTCTAAAACCATAAAAGCTAAAGATATTTTAGCTAAAGACTTATTTGTAGCTTTACACAAACCGCATTCTTCGTTAAAACCAAATCACCAAGATTTAATTTGGTATTTGTTGGTTAATATTTCGCCTAAAGATATTTTATTTCTTTATTGGTATGACAAAGAACAATTTTATAGCACATTTAAAACATTAGAAAACTCTACTCAAGATTGGGTAATAGAAACGATTTTAAATAATTTTTAAACTAACAATATAACATAAACTATATGACACTAGAACTTATAATTTTTATAGCATCGATACTATTTGGTATTATTTTGTATTGGCGAGAATCTCAAGGAAATAAACTATATCGTTTTTTTAATAAAATAATGAATTCTAAAGAGTTGCAAATGGAGGTTACAAATAAAAAAGGTTTTATCTATCAGCAAAACTTTTTATTAAGACTTGTGTATATAAGTTCGTTTTTCTTAGTTTTAGTTATTGTAGCACGTTTTATAATTCCGATAGATATTACTACTGTTTCATTATTTACTTCGATGATTTTTGGTACGTTATTAGGAACTTATATTGCTGGTTTTATTTTTAAGTCTTCTACAATTATAGAAGAACAATCAGAAAATTTAGGCGATACCTTTAATGATGTTTTAGAAAAAGGAAAAGATTTTGTTAAAGATTTAAAAACAGAAGAACCTGTTGCCATTAAAAAAGCACAAGAAGAAATTAAAGAAAACAAGGTAGAAGAGAAAAGTGCTAGAGAACGTTTAAAAGACAAAGGTTTATTATAAGTATCTAAAGTAGTTTTGTATAAAATTAAAATTTAAAAAATGATTAAGAATTACTGGAATAAAGGCCCAAGACAAAAAAAAACAGTTGTGTTTTTAAGTATCATAACTCTTGGTTTGTTGTTCTTTTTAAGAGATGATTATCAACCAGCATTATTATTTGTTAGAAAGTTTATTTTTATCATATTATTATGTTTTATAATCTTGTTTTTTAGTCTAAGAACGTTTAGAAAATCTGCAAGTACAGGCAAAAGAATTGGTATTTTAGTTTTTTTAACGATTTTCTTCGGAGTTGTTTATTATGTAGGTTGGAACTTGAAATTCTACGATTATATGAAAACGTATAATGTTTTTAATAGCTTGCAAAGAATCGAAATTGTTGAGTTACCATTAACTCAAAATGAAAGAATTCAGCCCTTAAGAAACATTTTTTCTATGGCAAATGAATCCGTAGGAGAAACCAAAGATGTTTCTTTACCGCATTTGGTAAGAGTCGATGGCCATAATCAATGGACAATGGCAATTCAGCCAACAGAAAAATATGTTTGGCAAGGAATTAAAGACAACACAGAAGAGGTTTTTTCAGTATCTAGTACAACTCCTTTTCCTCGTTTTTCATCAGAAAATAGAATTCCTGTAACTTTTTCTATTGGTGAATCTTTAAAATTTAGTAGAAATACTTACAATGCTGTTGTGCAAAGATTAAATCCGTGGATGTTATTTAATTACGAACCAAGCGATACTTATTATATGAAAAATGATAAAGGCGCATGGGTACAAGTAGTAAGTTTAATTAAGTGGAAAGGTTTCTTTTTTCCGTATCCAACTTTTGGAGGTGTAATGGTTGTTGAAAGCGGAGAACATGATTTTAATGATTATTTAGAAAGAATTACAATTGGTAAAGGAATTTATATTTCGCCAGATGAAATGAAGAATTACGAATACTTAACAAAGCAAAATACGTTATCAGAAAAAGTATCTCGTTTACAAGCAGAAAGCTTAAAGTTTTTAGGAGGTTTTAGAGATCCTTTGCCGTGGAATATGAAGACGGCAGTTAAAATTCCGGACTTGCCAGACGACCAAAATCAGCAGCCGTTTGTAACAGATTTCGATTTTTCTGATACAAAAACTGGTGCTTTTAGCGGTTTGTATCATTGGTTTGGTCTAGAACCTGTTGGAGACGAAAGAACAAGTTTAACATTTAGTGTTTTTATTCCTGCGGATGGAACCGATAAATTATATTATTACGATCATGCTTCTAAAAAACAAGGTTATGCAGGTGTTTCTGCAATGCCTTTAAAAGTAATAGAATCTAGAAAAGAATATGACTGGTCTGCAAATAAGCCAGTAGAATTTAGACCTTACATTAAAAATATTGCGGGTAAAAAGAGAATGTTTTTTCTAAGTACAATTTCTGCGATAAAAAAAGAAAATGCACAGTTTGATGGTTCTGCAACCCCAGATTTAGCATTAATAGATAGTGAATATAGAGATGTTATTTGGATTGATGCAAAAAAACCAAGTACTTGGAATGAAGATGTCTACATTCAATTAAACGAAGCTTGGAGAGCAAGTGAAAACGGAAATATTTACTTTGAAAAAGAACAAACAATTTTAGAAAAAAATAAATCTATTTTAGATTCTATTAAGCTTATTTCAAAAAAAGAATTAGATTTTAAAAAGATTAAAGAACTACAAAAAAAGATTGATTCTATCAAAATGAACTAGTATTTCTAGTTATCTTGTATTACATCTTTTGACAAAACTGGCATAAAATTTATTTACCTATTTTTGAATAAATTATTTTATTAAAAAATAAATTAAATAAATGATAGCACTATCTGCATTAGATTATTTTATAATCGTTCTTTTCTTTTCAGTTATTTTGTTAATTGGTTTTGTAGTATCTAAAAAATCAGGAAAAAGTTCTTCAGAATTTTTTCTTTCTGGCAGATCAATGCCTTGGTGGTTGCTTGGTTTTTCTATGGTTGCAACTACATTTGCTGCAGACACACCATTACTAGTTACAGATATTGTTAGAGGAGATGGTGTGGCAGGTAATTGGGTTTGGTGGACGTTTTTAATTACAGGTTTACTTACGGTTTTTGTTTATGCCAAACTTTGGCGAAAATCTGGAGTAACTACAGATTTAGAGTTTTACGAATTAAGATATAGCGGTAAGGCTGCAAGTTTTTTAAGAGGTTTTAGGTCTATTTATTTGGGTGTTATTTTTAATATTTTGGTAATGTCTGTAGTAACATTGGCAGCTATTAAAATTGGCGGAATAATGTTAGGTATTCAACCTTGGGAAGTTGTTCTGTACGCAGGATCTGTTACAGTAATATTTTCTGCTTTTGGTGGTTTTAGAGGTGTTGTTTATACCGATTTTTTACTTTTTATAATTGCAATGTTTGGGGCGTTAGCTGCCGCTTATTATGCTGTAAATTTACCAGAAGTTGGTGGTTTAGAAAGGTTATTTGATAATAAATTAGTGGCTACAAAAACAAATATGTTGCCAGATTTTAATGATATAAATACAGTAATTACAATTTTAATTATTCCGTTAGCATTACAATGGTGGAGTTCTTGGTATCCTGGAGCAGAACCAGGAGGTGGAGGTTATATCGCACAAAGAATGTTAGCCGCAAAAGACGAAAACCACGCAATAGGTGCCACGTTTTTTTTCAATTTTGTACATTATGCCCTAAGACCTTGGCCTTGGATTTTAGTTGCTTTGGCATCTTTGGTAATATATCCAGATATTGCAAGTTTGCAAAGTGCGTTTCCTAATATTCCTGCAGATAAATTAGGGAATGATTTAGCGTATCCTGCAATGTTAAACTTTTTACCAAAAGGTATTTTAGGAATCGTTTTAGCATCTTTAATTGCAGCGTATATGAGTACAATATCTACACATTTAAATTGGGGCTCTTCTTATGTTGTAAATGATTTTTATAAACGTTTTATAAAGAAAGAAGCCACTGAAAAACAATTGGTAAATGTTGGTAGGATAAGTACAATATTAATGATGATTATAAGTGGTTTGTTAGCTTTAACTTTAACAAATGTGAAACAAGTATTTGATATTATTATCATGTTTGGGGCAGGTACTGGTTTAATATTTATTTTGAGATGGTTTTGGTGGAGAATAAATGCTTGGAGTGAAATTTCTGCAATGTTTTCATCTGGAATAATTTCGATATTGTTAAATTTTACATCTTTAAAAACTATTTTATTCGGAGTAGAAGATGGAATTTTTCCTATTTGGTTTCAATTTCCATTTGTAGTATTAGTAACAACAATAATTTGGTTGGCAGTTACCTTTTTAACTCCACCAGAAAAAGATGAAACTCTTCGATTATTCTATAAAAATATTTTGCCAAGTGGTGCAGGTTGGCGCTCGGTTATTGCCAAAGCAAAAACAGAAGGCATAAGTTTTGGTTCAACAGAAAAAAATTGGAGTTTACCTAATGCAATTTTAGCAATGTTGCTTAGTTGTGTGTTAATTTATAGTTGTTTGTTTGCAACTGGCTTTTGGATTTATGGTGATTATACACAAGCAATTATTTTAACATCTTTAGTTATTGTCTCTTCTATATTTTTAATAAAACTTCTTAAAAAAATAAAGAGCACAATATTGTAATTTACTTTTTTTTACAACTAGTAAATACTTCCATGTATTTATTTTCCTTGGTAAATAAATTTTTATTTTGTAAATTTGTACTCTAATTAATTCACTAAAGAATGAAATCAGTAAAAATTATATATTATATTTCCACAGGATTGTTAACACTATTGATGTTTTTTTCTGCGGGCATGTACTTTTTTAATCATGAAGAAGTAGCTCAAATGTTTACCAATTTTGGATATCCAACTTACATTATTTATCCGTATGCTATTGCTAAGATTTTGGGGTTAATTGCAATTTGGTTTTTTACCAAAAGCGTAATTAAAGAATGGGCATATGCCAGTTTTTTCTTTGCATTTATTTTAGCGTTTTTTGCCCATGTTATGATTAGCGATGGTGAGCAAATTGGTGCTTTAGTTGCAATGATTCTTTTGATTACTTCATACATCACTTCAAAAAAAATACATCATGACAAACTCTAAAGTTACTTTATCAAATAAAAATTATTTAGCAGAAGCAAAAGCTAGAAATCATTTTTTAACTTTAGATGAACCTGTTGCTGATGGAGGAGATGATAACGGACCAACGCCAGTAGAATATTTATTAACTGCAATTGGTGGTTGTGTAGCCATGACTTTAAGAATGTATTCTGAAAGAAAAGGTTGGGATGTAGGTGAGATTGATGTAAAAGTTACTCAGGTAATAGAAAATAATGAGAAATTTTTAACGGAAGAAATCTCTTTTGAAAAAGAAATTACAGATGATCAAAAAAAGAGATTACTTGTAATTGCAGGAAAATGTCCGGTAGCAAAAATGGTAAAAGGAGAAACTAGAATAGAATCAAAAATTATTTAAAAAATTAGTATGAAAAAAATATTAGCATTTGCAGGAAGCACAAGTTCTACATCGATAAACAAACAGTTAGCTACTTTTGCAGCAGAAAATTTAGAAAACTTAGCTTTTGAAGTGATAGATTTTGCTGCTTTTAAAGTACCCGTTTATAGCGAAGATGAAGAGAAAAACGGTTTTCCAGAAGATATTAAAAACTTTACAGCTAGCTTAGATAGTTATGACGGATTCATAGTTTCTTTAGCTGAACATAATGGCTCTTATGCTGCCGCTTTTAAAAATATTTTCGATTGGAGCTCTAGAATAAACGTAAAAGTATTTAGAGATAAACCATTATTATTAATGGCAACTTCACCAGGCGGAATGGGCGGTCAATTTGTTTTAAGTGCTGGTGAGCAAAGATTTTCTAGACACGGTGCTAGTAATATTGTTACCTTTTCTTTACCAAGTTTTTACGATAATTTTAAAGAAGGTAAGATTACAGGAGAAGATCTTCTAATAGCATTAAAAGAACAAGTAAACACCTTCGAAAAATTAGTTAATGAGCAATAAATTAAACATCGTATTATACGGTAAACAAGGTCATGCATATACTGTAGCATTTAAAAATTTTTTAAATTCTACAGATGTGCCTTATACATACAAAGATATTTCTAAAGATGTAGAAGCAAGAGAACACAGTAAAGAATTATACAATGGTGTAGCTAAATTTCCTACGTTAATTGTAAATGAAAAAGTGTATTTAACACCAACTACAGAAGAATTTAATAAGATAATGCAAGATTTAAAGTTAAGAGCTTAAAACTTTAACTTGAAAATAAAAACAGTAGCAGATGGGAGACATTTCGAAAGACATCAATTCTAAGTTTATAAGTAATAAAGTAAAAGCTTTAATAAATATTAAATATACTTCTAATTGGTTAAGTAGTAGAGAAAACGATTTTTTTAAACCTCACGGAATCTCGCCGCAACAATACAACATTTTAAGAATATTAAGAGGTGCAAAAGCTAAAATTAAGGTGCAAGTGGTCAAAGATAGAATGATAGAAAGAGCACCAAATGCAACTCGATTAATGGATAAGTTGTGTGATAAAAACTTAATAGAAAGAGAACGTTGTGAACATGATAGAAGAGTTGTTTATGTGCAAATAACACAACAAGGTTTACATTTATTATCTAAAATAGACGATTTTAAAAACGTATCTTTTTTAGACAAGTTATCAGAAGAAGAAGCATTAACATTAAGCAATCTTTTAGATAAAATAAGATAAAAAAAATTTAAAAATATATTTTCCTTGGGAAATATATTAACAAGGATTTATAAAGTATGAAAAAATATAAAACTATTCAAAAAGTAGTAGAAAGTCCGTTGGTTAATATGGGGCCCATAAAACTTCGCCAACCTTTACCATCAAATGGTTTAGAGAATGTAGACCCTTTTTTATTATTACATCATTATGGTCCTTATGCTATTTCAGAATTCAATAATCCTTTTGATTTAGGTCCGCATCCTCACAGAGGTTTTGAACCGATAACATTATTATTTAAAGGAGAACAATTGCACAGAGATTCTTTGGGTAACGAAATGATTGTGAAAGCTGGAGGTGTGCAATGGACAACTGCCGGTCGTGGTATTATTCATGCGGAAGCACCAACTAAAGAATTTGTTAAAAGAGGTGGCGATTTAGAAGGAATTCAATTATGGTTAAACTTGCCAGCTAAATCTAAAATGATAACTCCTAATTATCAACATTTAGAAAAAGAGCAAATACCACAAATTACATCAAAAGATAAAAAAGTAGCAATTAATATTGTAGCGGGTAATTTAGAAGAAACTTTTGGTTTAGTACAAACACAAACAGAAGTAAATGTTTATACTGTAAATGCTAAAGAAAATGGCTTTATAGAAATCGAAATACCAAAAATGCATCAATCTTTAATTTACCTATTAGATGGCGAGATTTTGGTTAATAATTCAGAAGAGTTATCCAAAGGTAAAAACCAAATGATAACATTTAATCAAGACGGTTCTTTAATTAATTTTTCAGCTAAAAAAGAAAGCAATTTGTTAATTCTTTCTGGCAATCCAATTAAAGAGAAAATAACGCAATACGGACCTTATGTTATGAATACTCAAACAGAAATTTTAGAAGCAATGAGAGATTATCAGCAAGGTAAAATGGGCTATTTGTATTAGGGCGTTCCCCGAAAAGGGGCGTGCTTTCCACTATATCTTTTTGCCGAAAAAGCAAAAAGGATGCCGTTGCAATCACTAACGCATCAACACATAAATTAGAAGAAATTATACAGGTTTAGAGATGAAAAAAATAATTCACAAATCAGAAACAAGAGGTTTTGCGAATCATGGATGGTTAAAGTCATACCATACTTTTAGCTTTGCAAGCTATCAAAATTTAGAAAGAATGAATTTTGGTGCTTTAAGAGTTTTAAATGACGATATTGTACAACCAAAAATGGGGTTTGGCACCCATCCTCATAAAAATATGGAAATAATTTCTATACCAATTTCTGGTTCTTTATCTCACAAAGATAGCATGCAAAATAAGCGTGCAATAGAAGTTGGTGAAGTACAGGTTATGAGTGCCGGAACTGGTGTAACGCATTCAGAATTTAATGATAGTTCATCCGAAGAAGTTAATTTTCTTCAACTTTGGATAATTCCAGAGAAAGAAAATGTAACACCTTATTATAATCAAAAGTATTTTGAAAAAATAGGTAGAAAGAATCAATTTCAAACATTGGTTTCACCAAAAGATAAATTAGTTGATGGTTCTTTGCCAATAAACCAGCAAGGATATTTGTCTATGATAGATTTAGATAAAGATTTTAACATCGAATATCGTTTAAAAAATGGAGCTTATTTTTTCTTAATAGATGGTGCACTAGAAATAGAAGATGTTATTTTAAATAAAAGAGATGCTGTAGGTATTTATGAAACTGATTTGGTGAAAATTAAAGCAAATAAAGACAGTAAATTATTAATTATAGACATTCCTATGCAATTTTAAAATGTGTTAAAAAGAAAAACCCTATTCAGTTAAGAATAGGGTTTTTTTATGATGTGAAATCTGTTATCCTAAAACAATAGATTTAATGTTTACAAATTCTTTGATACCAAAACCACCGTGTTCTCTACCAAAACCAGAATCTTTAACGCCACCAAATGGCATTGCAGGATCTGCTATACCAAAAGTATTGATAAATACCATACCAGTATCAAAATGGTTGGTTGCTATTTCTTTTGCCTTTTTGATATTTTTTGTAAAAATTCCGCCACCTAAACCAAATCTACTATCATTAGCAACCTTTATAGCTTCTTGCTCATCTTTAACTTTAATTAAAGAAGCTACTGGTCCAAATAGTTCATCACTGTATGCTGGTTGCCCAGGTTTTACATTACCTAAAACTGTAACCGGATAAAAATATCCTTTACCATCTGGTATTTTACCACCACATAGAATTTCGGCACCATTTTTAACACTTTTTTCTACTTGTTCGTGTAAAGTTTCTCTTAAATCTTTTCTTGCAATGGGTCCCACATCTACGCCATCTTCTAATGGGTTACCAACTTTAACGTTTTTCATTGCTTTAACAAATCCCTTTTTAAAGTCTTCATATACTTTCTCTACAACAATAAATCTTTTTGCAGCGATACAAGTTTCTCCGTTATTATAAATTCTACCTTTTACACATTCTTCAATTGCTATTTCTAAATCGGCATCTTCTAATACTAAATAAGCATCATTACTACCAAGTTCTAAAACAACTTTTTTTAACTCTGCAGTTGCTTTTTCTCCGATGTTTCTACCAGCATCAGAACTACCTGTTAAAGTAACACCTCTAACATGTTTGTTTTTTATAATTGTATCCGATTGATCGTGGGATATTTTTAAAGCTTGAAATAATCCTTTAGGTAAACCTGCATCAACAAAAATTTTCTTTAAAAATTGACCTGTTCCTGTAACGTTAGATGCATGTTTTAGTAACACACCATTACCAGCCATTAAATTAACGATAGCATATCTAATTACTTGATAAGATGGGTAATTCCATGGTTGAATGCCGTACACAATTCCTATTGGTGAGTAGGCAACTAAACCATCATTACCATTACTTAAAGTTCTTTTTTCTGTAGCTAAATTTTCTGGTCCGTTTTTGGCCGTATAGTTACAAATACCTGTACATAAATCAATTTCGTGTTCACTTTGACTAATGATTTTCCCCATTTCGTTAGTCATAAGTTTGGCTAATTCTGTTTTATTCTTGGTCAATTCTTTACCAATTGCTTCGATAACTTTAGCTCTTTCTTTAACTGGTTTTAGTTTCCAATCTAAAAAAGCAGTATTACATGCTTCGATATTATTTTTTAATTCTTTATCTGTTAAGTAAGTATATTCATCTAACTTTTCTTCTGTTGCGGGATTTATTGTGATTATATGTTCTTTGCTCATGACGAGTGTTTTTTTTAATTAATGATTATTTTTGTTCACTTGGTAAAATATGAACGTCGTTTACGTTTACCCTTTCTGGTTGGGTTAATGTGTAAAAAATGGCATCGGCAATATCTTCTGCTTCTAAACTTGTCATCTCTTTCATCTCTTTTAATTCTTCTTTAATATCTTCATCAGTAATTGTACTTAAAAGATCTGTGTTTACAGAACCAGGTTCAATAGATGTTACATTAATTCCGTATTTAGGTGTAATTTCTTTTCTTAAACCTTCAGAAAACATTTTTACTGCAGATTTAGTAGCACAATAAACGGCCCCACCAGGAAAGTAATTATACGCTGCGGTAGAAGAAATGTTGATTATATTACCTCCTTTATTTTCTATTAACGTAGGTAAAACGGCAGCAATTCCGTTTAAAACACCTTTAATATTTACATCTACCATTGTTTCCCATTCATCTGTTTTAAACTTCTCTATATAAGATAAAGGCATTAACCCTGCATTGTTAATAATTGCATTTACGGTACCAAATTCTTGAATTGTTTTTTCTACTAATTTCTAAAAGTCGTCCTTATTGGTAACGTCGCAAGTTATTACAAGAGCTTTACCATCATTATTTTCTATGGTTTCTTTTATTTCTTCTAATTTGTCTTCACTTCTAGAGGTCAATACTACAGAAGCCCCGTTTTTGGCAAGTTTAATTGCAGTTGCTTTTCCAATTCCACTAGATGCACCCGTAACTATTATTACTTTATTATTAAGTTTCATATCTTTAAGTTTTATTATTTCTACAAAGCTACTTAGAAGGTAAGGTTACTTTTAGTTCATTTAAATTTGTATTTAGCTCTTTTACTTTTTAAGTTGAAAAAATAAACATATCTTGCAAAGTATTATGCATGCATAGTAAATTTAAAAAGACAATTATGAAATATAAGCACATTTTTGAACCCTTAGATTTAGGTTTTACAACGTTAAAAAATAGAATTTTAATGGGTTCTATGCACACAGGTTTAGAAGAAGAAAAAAATGGTTTAGAAAGAATAGCTGCTTATTATGCAGAAAGAGCAAAAGGTGGAGTTGGATTAATTGTTACCGGTGGAATTTCGCCGAACATACAAGGCTGGACAGGACCGTTTTCTTCTAGAATGTCTACAAAAAAACATGCCAAACATCATAAGAAAATAACAGAGGCTGTACACAAAGAAGGAGGTAAAATTTGTATGCAAATTTTGCATGCTGGGCGTTATGGTTATCATCCTTTTAATGTAGCGCCGTCTAAAATTAAATCGCCAATAACACCTTTTACACCATTTAAGTTAACGCAATCTGGTATTAAAAGAACAATTAGAGATTTTGTAAATTCTGCTAAACTATCTAAAATAGCTGGTTATGATGGTGTAGAAATAATGGGTTCAGAAGGTTATTTAATCAATCAGTTTATTGCAAAAAGAACCAATAAAAGAACAGATTCTTGGGGTGGAGATTATAAAAACAGAATGCGCCTACCAATAGAATTGGTTAAGCAAACAAGAGAAGCTGTTGGCGAAAATTTTATTATAATTTATAGACTTTCGATGTTAGATTTGGTAGAAAATGGTTCTACATGGGAAGAAGTTGTTCAATTGGGTAAAGAAATAGAAAAAGCTGGTGCAACAATTATTAATACTGGTATTGGTTGGCACGAAGCTAGAATTCCTACAATTGCTACTTCAGTTCCTAGAGCTGCGTTTACTTGGGTAACTAAAAAAATGAAAGAAGAATTATCGATTCCGCTAATTACTTCTAACCGAATTAATATGCCAGAAACTGCAGAAAAAGTACTTGCAGAAGGAGATGCAGATATGATTTCTATGGCGAGACCATTTTTAGCAGATCCAGAATGGGTAAATAAGGCGAAAGCAGAAAAAGATGATGAAATTAATACATGTATTGGTTGTAATCAGGCGTGTTTAGATCATGTTTTTCAGCAGAAAGTAGCAAGTTGTTTGGTAAATCCGAGAGCTTGTCATGAAACTGAATTAAATTACACACCAGTAGACGTTGCTAAAAAAGTTGTTGTTGTTGGTGCAGGACCTGCAGGTTTAGCTGCAGCAACTGTCGCAGCACAAAGAGGGCATGATGTAACTTTATTTGATGCTGCAAATGAAATTGGAGGTCAATTTAATGTTGCTAAGCAAATACCAGGTAAAGAAGAGTTTTATGAAACTTTACGTTACTTTAAAAAACAAATTGAATTGCATAATGTTACTTTAAAATTAAATACCGAAGTTTCTTTAGAAGATTTAAAAACTTCTAATTATGATGAAATTGTTTTAGCAACGGGAATCAAACCTAGAGAGCTAAAAATAGATGGCGCAGACCATAAAAAAGTATTAAGTTATTTAGATGTTTTAAAACATAAAAAGCCTGTAGGAAATAGAGTTGCGGTTATAGGAGCAGGAGGAATCGGTTTTGATGTATCAGAATACTTATCTCATGAAGGAGAAGCAACATCTCAAAATATTGATGCTTGGTTAAAAGAATGGGGAATAGATAAAACCTTAGAAGCACGTTCTGGTATAGAGGGTGTTAAGGCAGAATATCATCCTTCACCAAGAGAAATTTTTATGTTTAAGAGAAGTAAAGGTAAATTTGGTCATAATTTAGGGAAAACTACGGGCTGGATTCATAGATCTACACTTAAAAAGAAAAAAGTACAATTTATAGGTGAAGTAGCTTACACTAAAATAGATGACGTAGGTTTACATTACACGCAAAATAACGAAAACAAGGTTTTAGAAGTAGATAATATTGTAGTTTGTGCGGGTCAAACTCCGTTTAAAGAATTGTATCAACCTTTATTGGATGCAAATAAAAAAGTACACGTAATTGGTGGTGCAGATTTTGCATCAGAATTAGACGCTAAAAGAGCCATAAATCAAGGTAGTAGATTAGCCGCAAAATTATAATTCTTTTTATATTTTTGCTATTAAATTAAAAAACATGAAGAAAGCAATATTATTTTTAGCATTATTTACAGCATATTTTTCTTTTGCGCAGCAAGAGAGAGAATTTCCTAAATACAACGCAAAAAATTCTGCAAATATTTTTTACTATAATTTTGCTGAAGTACCTCCTAAAATAAAAGTGAAAGATGATGAAACTAAGAATAAAACAATAAAAGTTCTTAGACAGTATAACGATAAAATTAAAAAAATATCTTTTTTAAATTCTGCAAAACTTCAACAATTAGAACTTACTATAAACTCTTTAGGAAAACAATTGTATTCTAATAGAGATTTGGCAGAGAAAGTAGGTAAACAAGTTAGAGAAACAATAAGACCAATAAGAGATAGCATAGATGTGCATGAAAAGGTTTTAAACGAAGAATTAAAAAGTTTTTTAAATAAAAAACAATTTAAAAAATGGACTAAATATCAAAAGGCACAAAAAAGAGAATTACTACCAAAAGCACCAAAAAACCAAAATAATAATGGTTCACAGAGTATGATGGGAAGAAGAAATGGTCCAGGAATGGGTGGTAGAAGATATTAAATACTTTTAGCAAATCTAAGTTATCTTAAGCTATACTTTTCAACAAGTTTTAGAAACAGAATAAATTAACGATATTTGCGCCAGAAATAACTATTTACAAATTATGGGAATGAATAAGAATACAGTGCTTGCGTGGGCAACATTTATAATGATACTTGTAGGTTTGGGTTTAATAGCATTGGGTGCTTTTAGATATGATGATGTTGCAGGTTGGGGTTTTGCTGCAGTTGGTGCCGGTTTTTTTGCGATTGCTTGGGTTTTTAACGCCCTAAAAGGAAGAGTATAGTTTTTAAGTCTACTAATTTTAGTAGCAATTTTTCAAAAATAAATTTATAAAATAATAAAAATGAGCGACGATAAGAAAGTTATCTTTTCGATGAATAAGGTTTCTAAAACCTATCAATCTACAGGAAAGCAAGTTTTAAAAGATATATATTTAAGTTTTTTCTATGGAGCCAAAATTGGTATTCTTGGTTTAAACGGTTCGGGTAAATCTACTTTGTTAAAAATTATTGCAGGTGTAGAAAAGAATTTTCAAGGTGATGTTACTTTTTCACCAGGTTATAAAGTGGGTTATTTAGAGCAAGAGCCACAATTAGATCCAGAAAAAACAGTTTTAGAAGTTGTAAAAGAAGGTGTTGCAGAAACAGTTGCCATTTTAGATGAGTATAACAAAATTAACGACATGTTTGGCTTAGAAGAAGTATATTCTGATGCCGATAAGATGGAAAAGTTAATGGCGCAACAAGCAGAATTACAAGATAAAATTGATGCAGCTAATGCATGGGAATTAGACACCAAGTTAGAAATAGCAATGGATGCATTAAGAACTCCAGATTCTGATAAGAAAATAGGAGTACTTTCTGGAGGTGAAAAAAGAAGAGTTGCTCTATGTAGACTCTTATTACAAGAACCAGAAATTTTATTATTAGATGAGCCAACAAACCATTTAGATGCAGAATCGGTACATTGGTTAGAGCATCATTTAGCACAATATAAAGGAACCGTTATTGCTGTTACTCACGATAGATATTTCTTAGATAATGTTGCTGGTTGGATTTTAGAATTAGATAGAG
>JAHDHO010000212.1 GCA_020631275.1 Polaribacter sp.
CGGCGACATTCAGCTTGGAAGGCTGACGCTCTACCAACTGAGCTACTCTCGCATTCTTTTAAAAACTGTGGGGAGAGCAGGATTCGAACCTGCGAAGTCGTAAGACAACGGAGTTACAGTCCGTCCCATTTGGCCGCTCTGGAATCTCCCCAATACTTTAATAAATTAAAGAACTTGTTTTTTTGAGCCGATGAGAGGACTCGAACCTCCGACCTGCTGATTACAAATCAGCTGCTCTAGCCAGCTGAGCTACATCGGCTTTTGTTGTTACAAAAACAACCCGCTATTTCTAACGGATTGCAAATGTATAAAGTTTTTTCAATTTCCAAAACTTTTTTTTAATTTTTTTTTATTTTTTTTCACTTTATGAAATCATAGAATTTCTTAATTTCTCTTTAGACCTTTTTAACTGCCTCTTTAAATTATCTACAGCAGCATTTATACCTTCTTCAAAAGTTTTTGTTTCTCTTTTAACAATTAACTCACTACCAGGTATATTAATTTTTATTTCGGTTATTTTATTTTCTTTATCACTTGTATTTTGAACTTTTAAAAAAACTTCTGCATCAACTATCTTATCATGAAATTTAGACAATGTTAAAACCTTAGTTTCTGCAAACTTTATTAATTGACTATCTGCATTAAAATTTACTGATTGCGTGAATACTTTCATACTTTATCCTTTTTTATTGCTTCTAGGGTGAGCATTGTTATACACTTTTTTTATTGCTTCTAAACTATTACTAGTATAGATTTGCGTAGAGGCTAAAGATGAATGCCCTAGCAACTCTTTAACCGAATTTAAATCTGCCCCTTCATTTAAAAGATGTGTCGCAAAAGAATGTCTTAGAATATGCGGACTCTTTTTTACCTTTGATGAGACATGACTAAAGTAAGAATTTATAATTCTGTAAACAAGTGTTTCATATAATTTATTTCCTTTTGAAGTAATTAGTAAATATTCTGAAATAAACCCCTCTTTATTTCTCTCTTCTAAATACTTGGTAATAGAAACTAATACAGATGGTAATATTGGTACATAGCGCTCTTTATTTCTTTTACCTAAAACTTTTAAGGTGTTATTAGAAAAATTTACATCTTTCAATTTTATGTTAATCAATTCAGCCCTTCTTATTCCTGTTGAGTATAATAACTCTACCAATAATTTATTCCGAAATGCTTCAAAACTATCATCATCTTTAAAATTATTTATAACAGAGTTAATCTCATTTACTGTAAATGGCACTTGAACTTTCCTCATGATTTTTAAAGCTTTATGTTTTGCTAACGGATTACTGTCTAATTGACCAGTTTTTTGCAAAAATTTGTAAAATGACTTTAGAGAACTAATCTTCCTATTAATCGAATTATTTGAGATATTAGAATTTACCATATTAACAATCCAACTTCTAACAAAAGGGTATTTTACCTCTAACAAATCTTTTAAATCAAATTCTGACAAACAAAATTCTTTAAAAGCAATTAAATCTGTTCTATATGCAGTTACAGTATGTTTAGAATATTTTTTTTCTAAGGATAAATACTCTAAAAACGAATTGATTATCATTATTGAAATTTTATAATCAAATTTAGTGTTTTTTAAGCAAAAAAAATCTCGCACTAAATTTAGTACGAGATGTATTATTTTAAGAATAAGTTAGATTTATCCAACCTCTTCTTGTGTTCTTAGTCTTTGAACGTAAGAAGCTTTTATTCTTTGAGCTCTTTTCGCTACAGATGGCTTTGTAAAGTTTTTTCTGTTACGTAAGTTCTTCATCGTTTTAGTACGATCGAATTTTCTTTTATAACGCTTTAACGCTCTATCTATATTTTCTCCTTCTTTAATAGGTATAATTAACATAAGTTAGCACCTCCCTTCATAGTATCTTTATATTTTGAATAGCGCAGTGGCTATTTGGTTTATTTTTTGGTTTGCAAATGTAGTTACAAATTATGAAATAACAATTACTAAAGTAAAATTATTTTAAATCTTCTATTTACTCTAACTTTCAATAGTTTAAAACAGTTTTTAATAATTATTATCATGTCAAAAAATAATAAAATATAAAAATTTATTAGGTTGCTGGTTTATATTCTTTATTATCTATTACCATTTTAGCAATAATCTCTTTTAATATTTCTGAAGTTCCTCCACCAATTGGCCCTAACCTACTATCTCGTAATAATCTCGCCATCGGATATTCTTCCATATAACCATAACCTCCTAAAAGTTGCAAAGCATCATAAATAACTTCATCTGCCATCTTAGTAGACAATAACTTAGACATACTTGCTTCTTTAACAACATAAGCTCCTAAATCCAACCTTTTTGTTATTGAGTAGTTATACTCTCTACACATATCTACTTTACTAGACATTTCTGCTATTTTATGTCTTAAAGCTTGAAATTTATCTAGAGATTTACCAAAAGCAACTCTTTCTTGCATGTAATTAATTGCATAATCTACAGCGAATTCTGCTCTTGCATGTGCATTTACACCCATTATTAATCTTTCTAAAGCAAAATGTTGCATAATGTAAGGAAAACCTTTTCCTTCTTCTCCCATTAAATTTTCTACAGGAATTTCAACATTATCAAAAGCAATTTCTCCTGTATCTGATGCTCTCCAACCTAATTTATCTAATTTGGTTGCAGAAATACCTTTTGCTTCTCTATCAACTACAAAAATACTAATCCCTTTATATTTATCTGAAGGGTCTGTTTTAGCTGCAACAATTAAATAATCAGAATAAACTCCGTTAGTTATAAAAGTCTTAGATCCGTTTAAAATATATTTATCGCCTTTTTTTATAGCTGTGGATCTCATACCCGCAACATCACTTCCGCCAAAAGGTTCTGTAATACAAAGACAACCAATTTTGTCGCCTTCTACACTTGGCACAAGATATTTTTGTTTGATAAAATCTGTACCTTCTTTATTAAGATGTGTCATTGCTAAAAATTCATGCGCCCACATTGCTGCTGCAAAAC
>JAHDHO010000021.1 GCA_020631275.1 Polaribacter sp.
CGATTTTCCTCCAGTTTTTTCTACCAACTTTACTTCTTTAATCACCAGTTTTTGACTGATGCTTTTACACATATCATAAATTGTTAAACAAGTAATATTTGCACCAGTTAAAGCTTCCATTTCTACACCAGTTTTTCCTTCAATTGTAACTTTACAAAGCACTTCAATATTTTCTAAATCGATAATTTTAATATCAATATCTACTCCATTAATTAATAATGGATGACACATTGGTATTAATTCTGAAGTCTTTTTAACACCTTGAATTCCTGCAATAATTGCTGTTTGAAAAACGGGGCCTTTTTTGGTTGTTAATTCATCATTTGAAAAATTAGAAATCACTTCTTTTCCTAAAAACATGGTTGCTTTTGCAATTGCTGTTCTTTTGGTAATTTTCTTATCAGAAACATTTACCATTTTAGGATTGTTATTAGAATTTAAATGTGTAAAAGTCATTTAAATAGTTTTTAGTTTTAAATGTTTAGTTTTTAGTTAAGTTACTTTGCGAAGTTTTAACAATGGAAGTTAAAATTCTGATTAACTCGTGAATGTCCAAAATTAGTGGATTCACGTCTATATTTGTTAATTCACTTTCTTTTAATAATCGTAACCAATATTTAGTTTCTCTTGCTTCCTTTGATGAAATAGACATCTTTGCTGTAAAATCTCTTTTACTTTGTCCTGCCAATGCCTCTTCAATATTTGCTCCAATTGAAGTTCCACTTCTTAAAATTTGATTTGATATTATAAATTCTTTTTCTTGCTGTAATTGCTTGTAGAGAGAAATGATTTTCAAAGAAAATTCGAAACTCTTTTTTTGAACGATACTTTCTTTCATAACTCTTTTTTTACTTAAAATTAAACACTCAAAACTAATAATTAGCGATAGCGAATTATTTTAAAAACTTCTCCACTTTTAAACTCACTTTTATCATTTGGTAATTGAATAAAAGCATCTGCATTTACCAAACTTGCTAAATCTCCAGAACCATTTCCTTTTATTGGAAAGGCTACTAAGTGCCCAAATTTACTTTTTAATTCTACTTGTAAAAAAAACTCTAAATTGGGTTTAAATGATACATTTTCAGCTAAAATTGCCGTTTCTTCTTCTATTTCTACTCCTGTAGATTTATAATACCAAGGATAAAAATACACCAAACAATTTACAAATGTTGAGATTGGATTTCCGGGAAATCCGAAGATATTACATTCATTAGTTTTTCCATAGAAAAAAGGTTTCCCAGGTCTTTGTGCAATTTTATGAAACAATTTCTCTACTCCTAATTCCTCAAAAACTTCTGGTAAAAAATCGTATTTTCCTTTACTAACTGCGCCACTAAAAAGTAACACATCAAACTCTTTTAAGAAGCTTTTTATTTTTGATTTTAAAATTGGTTTATCATCTGTAATATGTGCCGTTTCCGACGGAATATTTAATTTTTCTAACAAAGAAACCAACGTAAAAACATTAGATCTTCTAATTTGATGTTCTAACGGAATTTCATCTACACCAACCAATTCATCACCAGTAGAAACAATCATTACTTTTGGTTGTTTTGCAACTTTTACAACCGATTTACCAACTGTTGCAAAAACACCAATTTCTGCGGCAGAAATAATTTTGTTTTTTGAGATTAAAACATCACCAACTTTACCATCTTTCCCTTTTGCATGTACATTCTGACAATCATTTATTTTATTAATATTGATTGTTGCAATTCCGTTTTTAAGCGTAACATCTTCATAACGAATTACTGTATTTGCATTGTTTGGTAAAACAGCACCTGTCATAACTTCAATACAGTTTTCATTATTTTTAAGCGTCATTTGCTCACTTCCAGCAGCTTGTATTCCTTCTACATTAAAATCTCTTTGTCCGTTATTAAATGCATTAAAATCGATACAAATTCCATCCATAGAAACTCTATTAAATGGCGGAAAATCTCTATCTGCAAGAATATCTTCTTTTAAAACTCTTCCAACAGATTTTATAAACGGAATTTCTTCAACTCCAAAATTTTGGATTGAATTTAAAACGGTTTCTAAAGCTCCTTTTACTGAAATCATATTTATCCTCCTATTGTACTCATACTTTCAGAAGCGCCACCATCTTTTCTATTTGCTTCTGCTATAAAACCATTTTCTGGTTTGTCTTTTACCAACCCTAAGAAAAGTTCTTTTAAATCGTCATTTGAAGCGCCTTTTCTTATGAAATCACGTAAATTAAAAACTCCATCATCAAACAAACAATTTTTAAAAGTTCCTGTGCTTGTAATTCTAATTCTATTACAATCGTTGCAAATAGTTCTTGTAAATGCAGGTATAATTCCGAAAGTACCTAAATGATTTTCTACTTTATAATTTCTAGAGGTTGATGATTTCTCTGATTGAATTTCATCCACAGAAAACTCGGTTTTTACTTCATTTAAAATTTTAGCAAACGTCCAGTTTTCTTGCATATCTCTTTGCCCTTTTCCGTTAAAAGGCATTTCTTCTATAAAACGAACTGCAACATTTTTATCTTTTGTTAGTCTTACAAAATCGACAATTTCATTGGTATTAAAACCCGATTGTACAACTACGTTTAGCTTTAAATTTAAGCTGCTTTTTTCTAGCAATTCAAAAGTTTTATAAACTTCAGGAAAAACATCTCTTCTAGTAATTTTAGCAAATTTTTCTCTTTGTAAGCTATCGATACTTAAATTGATATTCTTTATCTTTTTTAGTTTTTCAATTTTTTCTATATGATGAGAAATTAACGCACCATTTGTTGTAATATTTATGGCATCTAGCAAATCGTTATAAGACAGCATTTCTAAAAAACCCACAAAATCTTTGCGAACAAAAGGTTCGCCACCAGTTAATCGCACCTTATTTACGCCTAACTCTGTTAAAACGCGAATTAATCGATACATTTCTTTAAAGGTTAATAACTCTTGCCTTGACACTATGTCTATACCATGAGCGGGCATACAATATTGACAACGTAAATTACAACGATCGGTAACCGCCAATCGTACATACTCCATTTGTCGTCCAAAATTGTCTACAAGTTTACTCATTAAAAGATTTTAAATCTAGCTGTAAAATATGTTATTTTACTTCTTTTATCTAAAAATATTAACATAATATAATACGAGGCAATAATTTCTTTAAAATTAGTTTTTAATTTTGAGAATTCCTTTATAAAAACTTGAAAATAGTATACACTAGAATTCTGAATGTACTTTTACACAATTTCTACAGAAATACAAGTAACTATTGCATCGAATTTCCAGTCTACAAAAGCTTTTAATTACTCTTAATATTTTTACAAGAAATTTCTTATTTCGATTTATTAATTTGGTAATTTTTTACTTAATACACCATAAATTAGAGTGCCTAATAAAGCGCCAACTAATAAAATTAATGCAGGCGCCAATTTAAACCCAAGAATAACAAAAATTGGTGCAGCACAAGCCCCAGAGATTCCCCATCCTAAGCCAAAAAAAGTTCCACCTAAAATAGTTCGTATAAAGCCTTTTTTCTTTGGTTTTGGTACTATTCTATTACCATTTATATCTTTAATTTTTCCGCTTTTAAATAACTGCATAAAAATTGCAGAAATTATTACGGCACCGCCAATAATACCATACATATGAAAAGATTGAAACTTAAACATTTCGTAAAAGCGAAACCAAGAAATTGCTTGAGTCTTACTTAAAACAATAGCAAAAAAGATTCCTAAAAATAAAAATTTAATATTTTTCATAATTTAAAATAATAAAGGGATTATGAACCAAGTTGCAATAATTCCGCCAATAAAAAAACCAATAACAGCTAGTAAAGAAGGCAATTGTAGACTACTTAAACCTGTAATAGCATGACCCGATGTACAACCGCCAGCATATCTTGTACCAAAACCTACAAAAACTCCAGAAATTAATAATATTAAAAATCCTTTTAAAGAAAAAACAACATCATCACCAAAAATTTCATCAGGAAAATATTGATTACCAATATTAGAAAAACCTAAATCACTTAATTCGGTTACAGTTTTCGGATTTAAATCTATTGTTTGGTTTGGTGTTAAAAAGTATGCCGAAATAAAACCACCAATAATCAAACCAACTACAAATAACAATGCAAAATCTCTGTCTTTCCAATCTTTTTTAAAATAATCAGAAAATCTATCTGCACCAGCCATTGTACATAAGGTTTCAAAATTAGTAGAAGCACCAAAATTTTGACCAAAATAAAAATACAAAAGCAACGAAATTGCTATTAATGGCCCGCCAACATACCAAGCCCAAGGTTGTAAAATAATATCCATAATTAATCTATTTTTATCTATTCAGCATGAATTCAAAGAACCAAAACCTAAATAAATTCTCTCTTAAATTTTATCTTTTAAATAATTTATAATCTGTGTAGTCGCACCAAGATTGTCTTTTATATACCTCTTATTGATAACCCCTGTTAAGTTTCTAAAGCTTTCATCTTCCTTTAATTTTAACAAAGTTTTTGTAAACTCTTCTTGATTTTTAATTGATAAACAACCACCAATTTTAACTAAATCTACCGCTTCTTTAAATTTGTCGTATTTATTTCCAATAACTACAGAAATTCCAAAGGTTGCTGGCTCTAAAATATTATGCAATCCAGTCTTTAAACCTCCACCAACGTACGCAACATTTGCCGCAGCATATATCTTGGTTAAAATGCCAATTGTATCAATAATAAAAACTTGATACTCTGAGAGATTTTTGTTTGATCGATTAGAAAATAATACTGTTTTTTTATTGATCGATTTTTGCAGTTCTAAAACTGCATCTGTTTTGATATTGTGGGGTGCAATAATAAATTTTTCATCTTCGCCTGCATTATTATTGATATAATTTACCAATAATTTTTCATCTTCTTGCCAAGTACTGCCTGCAACTAAAGTGTATTTACCGCTTTTAAATTCGGTTATAAAATCTAATGAGTTATCTTGTTCTAAAATTTTTGAAACTCTATCAAACCGGGTGTCTCCAGCAACTGTAACATTGGTGAAATTAATAGAATTTAGTAATTTTTTAGACTCTTGATTTTGTACAAAAAAATAATGAAAAGCCTTTAAAGACTCTCTCATAAAACCTCCGTAGCTCTTAAAAAACAATTGTTTATCTCTTAAAATACCAGAAACTAAAATCGTAGGAATTTCTTTGGTTTTTAGCAGATTCAGAATATTTGGCCAAAATTCATATTTAATAAAAATTGCCATTTTAGGATTTACAATTTCTATAAACTTTTTAGCATTTGACTTTGTATCTAAAGGAAGATAACAAACTACATCTGCCAACTTATAATTTTTTCTAATTTCGTAACCCGATGGCGAAAAAAAAGTAACTAATATTTTATACTTATAATTTTCTTTTTTTAACTCTTCTATAATTGGTCTAGCTTGTTCAAACTCACCCAATGAAGCTACATGAAACCAAATTGTATGTTCATTTTTTAAAACTTCAATTTTAGAGAACACTTCTTTTCTTCCATTTATAAAAAGTTTTATTTTTTTATTAAAAAAACCAATTATCGGCAGTAAAATAGTTGCTTTAAAAAGTACTAAATTGTATAAAAATTTCATGACTGTAAAAGTACAAAATACAAACAAGTTGTTTTGTAACCTTTATCACAAAAAAAAGCTCAAACAAATTAATGTTTGAGCTTTTTATATTTTTTAAAACTTAATCTTAAGCTTCAAATGGAGTTACAGATACATAAGATCTGTTATCTCTTTTCTTTTGAAATTCTACAATTCCATCAACTTTTGCATGTAAAGTATGATCTTTACCCATGTAAACGTTTTCTCCTGGATTGTGCGTAGTACCTCTTTGACGAACGATAATGTTACCTGCAATTGCAGCTTGTCCTCCAAATATTTTTACTCCTAGTCGTTTCGATTCTGATTCTCTACCATTCTTCGAACTACCTACACCTTTTTTATGTGCCATGTTATTGAGTTTTTATAGGTTAAAGTTAAATTATAAGGATTTATTTTTCAATACCTCCGTCTAATCTATCTTGTAATTCTTTTAATTCATCCCATTTACCTTCTGCAGCCAAACCAGCTTGCTTTGGCCAAGTATCAGTCACGATGTGAGATAATCTTGAACTTGCTTCAGATAAAATTTCGCTTAATTTAGATGCATCAGTCTTAGCTACTTTTGCAAAAGTATCTAAACCTGCATTTACTAAAGCTTCAGCAGCTTTAGGTCCTGCACCTTCAATTTTCTTTAAGTCATCTCCTTTAGAAGATTTCTTTGGAGCAGCTTTTTTAGCTTCTGCCTTTGGAGCAGCTGCTTTTTTAGTTGCAGCTTTCTTAGTTGCTTTTTTAGCACCAGAAGCAGCAATAGATTCAATTTGAATCTCTGTTAAAGCTTGTCTATGTCCATTTTTCTTTTGGTAACCTTTTCTTCTTTTCTTCTTAAAAACGATTACTTTATCACCTTTTAAGTGACTTAAAATTTTGGCCGTTACTGCGGCTCCTTCTATAGCTGGGGCGCCAATCGATACACTTCCATTATCGTCTAGTAAAAGAACATTATCAAAACTTACTTCTGATCCTTCTTCTCCTTGTAAACGGTGAACGTATACTTTTTGGTCTTTTGCTACTTTAAACTGCTGCCCTGCTATCTCTACGATTGCGTACATACTATTTGTTTTGCGTATTTATACTTATTATACACTTTCTCTCTTGAAAATGCGGATGCAAATATACATATTTTTTACAACTCTACAACATTGCTATAGAAAAATAAACTATTTAACAATCAAGCAAATAAATACGGTTTGCTCTTTATGTTTCATTAGATTCTTGCTATTTTTGAAGATAACTTACAAAAAAAGTTAATTTGTTGTAACAAAGATAAATTATCTGCGTCATACAAAGCATCAACTATTAATTAAATAAAAAATAAATGAAAAAAAGTATTTTATCTCTTGCTTCAGCAGTGTTGATTGCATTTTCTGCAAATGCACAAAAGGTTGAGTTTGAAGAGTACAAGTTAGACAACGGACTACATGTAATACTGCATCAAGACAAATCTGCCCCAGTAATTATTACTTCTGTAATGTATGGTGTTGGTGGTAAAGATGGTGACAGAAAAAGAACTGGTTTTGCACATTTCTTTGAACACTTATTATTTGAAGGAACTAAAAACATTAAAAAAGGAGATTGGTTTAAAATTGTTTCTTCTAACGGAGGAAGAAATAATGCAAACACTTCTCAAGATAGAACATATTACTATGAAATTTTTCCATCTAACAAATTAGAACTAGGTTTATGGATGGAATCTGAACGTTTATTGCATCCAATTATTAAACAAGAAGGTGTAGACATTCAAAATGAAGTTGTTAAAGAAGAAAAAAGACAACGTACAAGACCTTACTCTAATCTTTTACCAGAAATATCTAAAAACATCTTTAAAGTACATCCATACAAAGACCCAAATGTTGGGTATATGGACCACTTAGACGCTGCAACTTTAGAAGAGTTTTTAGCTTTTAACAAAAAATACTATGTACCAAACAATGCAACTTTAGTGGTTGCTGGTGATATGGATATTGCTTCTACCAAGAAAATGATCGAAGATTACTTCGGACCAATTCCAAGAGGCGAAGAAGTAGTAAGAACTTTCCCAAAAGAAGAACCTATTACAAAAGAGTTTAAAGCAAAGGCTTATGACGAGAACATTCAAATTCCTGCAATTGTAGCGGCTTACAGAACTCCTTCTTTTAAAACAAGAGATTCTAAGGTTTTAGACATGATCTCTACGTATTTAAGCGGTGGTAAAAGTTCTGTTTTATACAAAAAGATTGTAGACAAAAAGAAAATGGCTTTAGCTGTACAAGCTGCAAATGTTTCTCAGCAAGATTATGGTGTGTATGCTCTTTTTGGTATTCCTTTAGGTAAAACTCCTTTAATGGATTTAATAAAAGAAATTGATGAAGAAATAGTAAAAATACAAACAGATTTAATTTCTGAAAGAGATTACCAAAAAATTCAGAATCAATTTGAAAACAACTACGTAAACTCTAATTCTAGTGTGGTAGGTATTGCAAATTCTTTAGCTAGATACCACGTAATGTATGGTGATACTAATTTGATAAATTCTGAAATAGATATTTATAGATCTATTACTCGAGAAGAAATGAGAGAAGTTGCAAAAAAATATTTAAACAAGAATCAAAGATTAATCTTAGAGTATCTACCTAAGAAAAAATAATTAAGAAAGATGAAGACAAAAATTTTATCAATTATAGCAGTTATAACCATGTCTTTTGCCACAAATGCGCAAATAGACAGAAGTAAAATGCCTACACCAGGGCCAGATCCTGTTGTAAAATTAGGAAGTGCAGAAAAATTTTCTCTAGAAAACGGATTGACAGTAATTATGGTAGAAAACCATAAATTACCTAGAGTTTCTGCAACTTTAAGAATAGACAATAAACCTTATTTAGAAGGTAATATTGCTGGTGTTTCTGGAATGATGGGAAGCTTACTAGGTAGAGGAACTACTAATATTTCTAAAGATGATTTTAATGAAAAAGTAGATTTTTTAGGTGCAAGTGTAAGTTATTATAGTACTGGCGCTTCTGCAAGATCGTTAAAAAAATATTTTCCAGAGGTTTTGGGTTTAATGGCAGATGGTGTTAAAAACTCTACATTTACTCAAGAAGAATTTGATAAAGAAAAAGAAGTTACTTTAGAGAATTTAAAATCTACAGAAAAAAATGTACCAGCAATTGCAGGTAGAGTTCAGAATATTTTAGTGTATGGTAAAAATCATCCTTACGGAGAATTCACAAGCAAAGAAACTGTAAACGCTATTACATTAGAAGATATAAAAAGCAATTACAACACTTATTACAAACCTAACAATGCGTATCTAATTATTGTTGGTGATATAAATCCGAAGGAAACTAAAAAATTAGTAGAAGATTTATTTGAAGATTGGCAAGAAGGAGAAATACCTGCATCTTCATATCCTGCTCCAGAAAATTTACCAACTGCAGCAATTAGTTTTGTTAACATGCCAAATGCAAAACAATCTGAAATTTCTGTAATTAATACTACAGATTTAACTTTAGGAGACAAAGATTATTATGCTGCATTATTAGCTAATAAAATTCTTGGTGGCGGTGGTTCTGCAAGACTTTTTAACAACTTAAGAGAAGACAAAGCTTATACTTATGGTTCTTACTCTGGTATTAGTCAAAGTAGAGAAGACAACACAGCAACTTTTAGAGCAACTGCAAGTGTTAGAAACATGGTAACCGATAGCGCTATTGTAGAAATCAAGAAAGAAATTAACAAAATTCGTTATCAAAAAGTTACAGAAAAAGAATTACAAGACGCTAAAGAAGAATACATTGGTGGTTTTGTAATGGATGTACAAAAACCTGCTACTGCAGCAAGTTATGCTTTAAACATTGCTTTGTACAATTTACCAGAAGATTTTTATGCAAACTACATTAAAAACATTAACTCTGTAACTGTAGATGATGTACAAAATGCTGCTATCAAATATTTTAGAGGAGATAAATCTAGAATAATGGTAACTGGTAGAGGAATTGACGTTCTTAAAAACTTAGAAAAAACTGATTACGTAATTAGCTATTTCGACAAAGAAGGAAATCCTACTGAAAAACCAGAAATGACAATGCCTATACCAGAAGGAGTTACTGCAGAAAAAGTTATAAATAAATATTTAGATGCTATTGGTGGTAAAGACAAAGTTATGGCTGTAAAAACCACCATGATTGTTTCTAATGCTACAGTACAAGGTACACCATTGGTTATGACAATGAAAGCTGCTGCACCTAACAAATCTTCTCAAGAGATTGCTGTTATGGGTAACGTAATGCAAAAAAGTACTTTTAACGGTACAACTGGTTACGCTTCTTCAAGAGGTCAAAAAAGAGATATGACTGCAGAACAAATTACAAAAGCAAAAAGTGCAAATGCACTATTTAGTGATTTAGCTTACACTGCTGGTAAACTTTTAAGAATAGAACCTTTAGATGGTAAAAATGCTTATGTTTTAGGTTTTAATGATAAAGAGGTATTTTATGATATGACTTCTGGGTTAAAAGTTAAAGAGATAACTACTATTAAAACTCCAGACGGAAAAGAAGTAAAAACCCCAACTGTTTATTCTGATTATAAAGAAGTAAACGGAATTAAATTTCCGCATGCTATCGGAATTAAATCTGGACCAATGAACTTAGATTTTGTTGTAAAAGAAATTAAAATTAATGAAGGTGTTTCTGATTCAGATTTTAATTAATCAACTTTAAAATAATACATTTTATAAAGAGTCAAGATTAATTTCTTGGCTCTTTTTATTTTTTCTTATTTACAAGATATACTCCAAAAAGTATAATTACACCAGCAAATATTTGAAGCGGGCTTAACTTCTCTCCGTCTAAAACTCCCCAAAAAATAGCTACTAAAGGAATTAAATACGTGACAGATGACGAAAAAACTGGGTCTGAAATATGTACTAATTTATTATAAATAGTTTTGGCAATTCCGGTTCCAACAATAGATAAGATCGCCAAATAACCTAAAGATTGCATCAGTACCTTGTTATTAAAATCGAAATTCTTAAAAAAATCTGTAAACATTAAAACAATAAACGCAGGTACAATCAATAATAAAAAATTACCAGTAACAATAGACAAAGCATTTAAATCATTTAAATACTTTTTTACCATGTTTGCATTAAAAGCATAACCAACCGAGGCGATAATAATAAGAAATGCATACCAATAATTTTGATCTGGATTTAATGCAGCTCCTTTTAAAATGAGAATTAACGTACCAATTAAACCAATTAAAATACCATACAATTGCGTTCTTTTAAATCCGAAACCAAAAACAATTGCACCAAAAATAAGCGTGTTAAAAGGCGTTAGAGAGTTTAAAATTGAAACAATAGAACTATCAATTGTTGTAATAGCAAAAGCAAATAAAAAACCTGGCACAAACGTACCGGCTATTGAAGTAAAAACGATGTACCTATAATGTTTCTTTTGTATTTTTTTAAGTGATGGAAAAGCGACTAACAGTAAAAATATAGCAGTAAAAACCATTCTTAAAGCACCTAATTGTATTGGCGTAACACCCAACAAGGCTTTTTTCATCAGAATAAAAGAACTACCCCAAACCAAAGAAAGCAAGGTTAAATACAACCATTTTTGTTGTTGATTATTCATAATTAATATATTTCTCAATACAAAAGTGTAACAATTATTAAGATATAAACTTGATTATTGATAAATTTGTAACATAATTTAATAATTAAATATTATGAACACTAAAAGAATATTATTTTCTATTGCAATTACATGTTTGTTTTTTATAGGATGCGCTAAAGATGTAAAAAAAGAGAATGTGTCTCTAGCTATTTCTGGTATGACTTGTGAAATTGGTTGTGCAAAAACAATTCAATCTAAATTGTCTAAAAAAGAAGGTGTAATAGATGCTAAAGTTGTTTTTACTGATAGTATTGCTAACATTTCTTACGATGCAAATACAACATCTAAAAAAGATTTAATTGCTTATGTTAACGGAATTGCTGGCGGAGATTTATATACAGCTTATGAAGCTTCTAATGAAATAAGTACTACTAAAGAATCACATAAATGCTCTGATGATTGTAAAGAAAAATGTGAATTAAAAACAGAAAAAAAAGGCTGTTGTTCTGGTAAAACCATCGATGGTAAAATGGTTTGTGCAGAAGATTGTAAAATGGCTTGTTGCGATAAAAAGGAAACTATTTAAAACAACAGTATTTCTATAAATTAAAAAAAGCAGGCTTAACGCCTGCTTTTTAGTTTTTATAAAAGTTTTAGATTATAAACCTGCACTTTTCCAAGTCCAAGTAGAAACATCTACTTTAGTTCCTGTTTTATAGTCTGCTGTAGTTGTTGCCGCTACACCATCTATAATAACGTTTGCTAAAGGACCATTGTCTTTCATATCGATGTTCTTAGCATAACCTTCTAACCAAATGTTAGTAATAGTTGCACCAGAAGTCTTTTTAAATTGTAAAGCCGTACCATCTACAGTAGAAATAGCTGTTAAGTTTACAAATTTAGGATTTCCGTTAGCTTTATCACCTTCAAAAGCAGTAGAGAAACCAGATTTTGTATGAGAAATGTAAGTATTAGTTACAGTACCGTTCCATCCTTCTGTCCAGTCTACAGAATCATCTTCGTTATTTTCTAAGTATAAGTTTGAAGCAGAAACTGTTCCACCGAAAAACTCTACACCGTCATCTGCACCATCAATTACAGAAATGTTTTCTACCGTTGTACCAGAACCTACAGCGTAAAAAGAAACACCGTTGTACTGAGATTCAGAATTAATTTGAGCTCCTGTTCCTTTAATTACTAAATACTTTATAGATCCAGAATTGTCTGCATCTTCCGTTCCTCCGTAGATAAAACCACCAACCTCTGCTTCTGCATTAACACCCGCAGATGTTGTTGCTTTACCACAAATTGTTAATCCACCCCAATCTCCTGGTTCACCAGAAGCAGAAGCAATAACTACTGGGTTAGTTGCTGTACCTTGAATATCTATTTTACCACCTTGTAAAACTGCAATGTAAACACCAGTTCCACCATTTCTTGCAGTAATTTTTGTTCCTGCAGGAATTGTTAAAGTTGCACCAGATTGTACTATGTAAGAAGAGTTTAATGTATAGTTAACAGAAGCATCTAAAGTTACATCTGTAGTTACAGCACCTTGTAAAGCACTTGTTTCAAAAGATAAGTCTGTTGGTACCCAATCGAATGCAGAAGCTGCAACAGTTGGCACAACAGTTGTGTTTAATGTATAAAAGTATTCACCTGAAGCTGCCATTTCTTCTTCTGTAGCTAAAGCAACTGGTGTATAACCATCAGAAAAAACTACGTTAGAAGTAGCACCACCATCTGCCATGTCTAAATCTACATCATAACCACTTAAAGATAATCCAGAGATTGTTCCTCCAGAAGTCTTTTTAAATTGTAAAGCTTTACCACCAACAGTAGAAATAGCTGTAATATCGTTAAATTTAGGGTTTCCGTTATCTTTATCTCCTTCAAAAACTGTAGAAAAACCAGATTTAGTATGAGAAATATAAGCAGTATTTACTGTTCCGTTCCATCCTTCTGTCCAATCGATAGAATCATCTTCGTTGTTTTCTAAGTATAAGTTAGAAACAGAAACTGTACCTCCAAAAAATTCTACACCATCGTCAGAACCATCTATAACAGCAACATTACTTACTGTTGTACCAGAACCTACAGCGTAAAAAGAAACACCATTGTATTGAGAGTTTAAACTAATTTGAGCTCCTGTACCTTTAATAACTAAGTAGTTAATAGAACCAGAACTATCTTGATCGTTAGTACCACCATAAATAAAACCACCAACCTCTGCTTCTGCATCTACACCTGCAGTTGTTGTAGCTTCACCACAAAGAGTTAAACCACCCCAATCACCAGGATTTCCTGAAGCTGAAGACATAATTACTGGAGATGATGCTGTACCTTGAATATCTATTTGACCTCCTTGTAAAACAGCGATAAAAACGCTTGTTCCGTTGTTTAATGCCTGAATTTTAGTTCCTGCAGGAATTGTTAATTTAGCACCAGAGTCAATAGTAAAAGCTGCGTTAAGATTGTATGCCACACCAGGATCTAAAGTATAATCTTCATCTAAGTTACCATTCATTATTCCAACCTTTAAGTTTTCTATAACTTCAGATTCGTTACCTGGTAAAATAATATCTGGCTCGTCACTACCACAATTGGTTAATGTTAAAGTAGCTATCGAAAAAGCTACGATGTTAAGAATTTTAAAAACTGATTTTTTCATTGTTTTTTGTTTGATTTTAATTTTCCACAAAGAAATCAACTAATCCTTTTCTTTTCTTTATGTAAATATTAATCCTATGTTAGCTTTTATTACAAAAACTACCCTTTTGTTAAATAATCGTTAACCTAGATTTAAAAAGTATATTTTACACTTAATGTAAGCTGACTTCCTTTCTTGTAAGACAAAACAGTTTGATTTGTTTCTATCTCTGAAATTAAATCTCTAACTTTTTGAGTTTGTTTAATCTCTGGGTTTAATAAGTTTCTACCTACAAACTTTACAACTAAATTATCTGTAAGTTTTTTACTTACAACTAAGTCTAAAGCAACAAACCCTTTTTCTAAAATTTCGTCATTATAAAGAGATGCACTATTTGCAAAATCCTCTGGAGATCCCAAAGCAAATATTTTATCCGAAGAATAGTTACCTGTTAAAGTTGCAATAAATTCTTTTTCTTTTTTATCACTATAACTTAAAGAACTATTTATAATAAAATCTGAAGCTCCTTGTAAACTAGATTCTGTAATATCTTTATATTGAAAATCTTTTAATAAATCTTGTTTTAACCACATTTTCGTAACGTTACCAGTTATGTTTAAAACACCTTCATCGTCATCATTTTTTATTAAATCTGTTTTAGCTTCAAGTTCTAAACCATATACTTCTGCTTCATCACCTGTATTAGAATATACAAAGTTACCAGAAGAACCTCTTGCTTGCGCTAAGTTAATTGGGTTGATAATTTGCTTGTAAAATGCAGTTGCAGAAAATAACTGCCCACTTTGAGGAAACATTTCGTATTTTAAATCTAAGTTATAAATGTCAGATTTTTCTAATTCAGGATTTCCTTTAATTACACGACCTGTAGGAGAAACATACTCGAAAGGTGCTAATTCTTTAAATTCTGGTAAAGTTTGTGTAATACTAGATGCAAAACGTAAATATTGATTTTCTTTAATTTCGTATTTTAAATTTACACTTGGGTATAAACTTTCGTAAACTCTATTAATTGTACCTAACCTACCAACATAGTTTGTAACATCCCAAGTAACGTCTAATTCATTTCTTTCGTAACGTAAACCTAAATTACCAGAAAACTTTTCGTTTAATTGAAAATCGAAGTTTACGTAACCTGCCATAATATCTAAATCTGCATTATATCTATCTACTTCACCAACTCTTAATCTTAAACCATTATTAAAATTAGTTGTTGTAAATGTTTCTGATAAATCATCAATAGAAGGTGCTGTAAAATCTTTAGCTCTAACCCCAACAAATAAAGATCTAAAAGTTCTTTCTTTGTGTCTAAAGTTTACACCATAATTTAAAGAATATGGTTTGTCATCGTCTTCGTTTATAGCTCCTAAAGCCCATTTATTTTCTATAAAAGCAGTATATTCTTTATCTTGAATTTTCTGAGTAGATTTTCTTTGCTGATAATCACCAACATGAGAATACTGAATTAAAGGTGAATTTGTAATATCTAAAATATTTACCTCGTTTCTAATTCTGTTTGGCTCTTCTGCTAACACAAAATTGTAACCTCCGGCCCAATTTATAGTATTATTCTCGTTCCATTTATGTTCTCCCATTAATTGGTTTACAAACATTGTTGTTTGCTTAAAGTTTTGGTCTCTTACAAAAGCGCCTTCTTCTTGCGGATCTTGATCAAAAACATAACCCAAACCATTTCTACCTTGTTCATACAAATTTGTTGTACCTGTATTTACAAAAAGTGTGTTGTATTTAAGTTTGTTATTATCGTTTAATTTTATTTTAAAGTTTACATAACCTGTAGTATTTGCTACAGAACTATATTGTTCTGCATCAGAAAAACTATTATCTAAAACGTTCGATCTATAAGAGTTAAAAACACCTTTTTGGTGTGTAAAAGATTTTGAATGAGAACCTGTTAAGAAAACAGCCACATCTTTACCTAAAACTGTAAATTTATTTGCTGCAGTAAAAGAACCACTAAAATTAACCGGTGTAGACATTGCTTCTGTACCCCAACCTTGGTTTGTTATTAAATCTTGTAATGCAAATGTTTTTTTATGAAAACCTAAAGTAACATCATTGTTAATAATTGGCGTTCTAAAATCTCCGTTTAAACTTGTTACGTTTGTGTTAGTACCACCAGAAACAGATATAGAAAAACCTTTTTTAGTGTACTCTTTAGAATCTATATCTACATTACCAGAACCTTGGTCTGCATAACTAGAAGTAGCATATGTTTTACTTACACCTATATTTTTAATAACACTTGTAGAAAATAAGTTTAAGTTGATGTTTTTGTTTGATACGTTATCCGAAGGAATAGCTAAACCATTCATAGTAGTAGATAAGTATCTATCTCCTAAACCTCTAATAAATATATTTCCAGTACCTTCACTTTTTGTAACACCAGAAATTTTAGTTGTTGCATTAGCAGCATTAGATACACCAACCTTAGCTAATGTTTGCGCGCCTATACTTTCTTTAATTACAGTTGCTTTCTTCTGTTCTAATAATAATGCATTTGCAGACTCTTTACTTGTAGATGTTTTAATAACAACCTCATCTAAACCTACACCTTCTTCTGCAGACATAACTTGGTTTAAAACTACAGTTTCTCCTGCTTTAATTGTAAATGTTTTTTCTACAGTTTTGTAACCTAAAAAACTAAAAGAAACAACGTGTGTTCCTGCAGGTACTTTAATAGAGTAATTTCCATCAAAATCTGTGGTTGCCCCAATACTTGTTCCTTTAATAAATACATTTGCGAAAGGTAAAGGATCATTGTTAGTTTCTTTATCGGTTAACAAACCTTTTAAAGTTCCTTTGTCTTGCGCTGTTAATACTTGACTTAATGCAATAAAAGCAATAAATAAAAATTTCTTCATTTTGTGTGTTATTTACGTTGGCAAAAGTCCGTTAGATTTGTAAAGTCTATGTTAGTTGTAAATTATCGTTGCGTTATTAGCGCGTTAAGACAATGTTAACCAGATGTGTTTATATGTTAATTTAACATTTCTTAATAATTTTATGGGTTAATAATAAAATTGTTATTTTTGACGCATTCTTAAATGAATTTCATAACATTAAGATAACGTAGTCAACAGATTGAGTATTTAACTTTGCTGCTTAAAATTTTTGAAGAAAAATGGGTGATCCATATATTTTAATGCTTGTCGCTTTAGCTGTTTTAGCTATTGTAGATTTAGTTGTTGGTGTAAGTAACGATGCAGTAAATTTTTTAAATTCTGCCATAGGTTCTAAAGCCATTTCTGTAAAGAAAATAATGATTATTGCTAGTGTTGGTGTCTTCTTTGGGGCTGTAACTTCTAGCGGAATGATGGAAGTTGCTAGAAAAGGTATTTTTAATCCTGGCATGTTTGTTTTTCAAGATGTAATGTACATTTTTATGGCAGTGATGATTACCGATATTCTATTGCTAGACATCTTTAACTCTTTAGGAATGCCAACTTCTACAACGGTTTCTATCGTTTTTGAACTTTTAGGTTCTGCTGTAGTTATTGCACTTATTAAAATTGCAAATAACGATGCCGAAAGCATTAATGCTATCTGGAACTACATAAACTACAATACCGCTACAGATATTGTTTTAGGTATTTTACTCTCTGTAGTAGTTGCCTTTTCAGTCGGTGCAATTGTGCAATATTTCTCGAGACTTATCTATTCGTTTAATTTTGAAACAAGACCTAACTATATCAACGCATTATTTGGTGGCTTTGCAATTACAGCTATTACCTATTTTATAATAATTAAAGGTCTAAAAGGAACAGATTTTTACGGAAGCATTGCCGGTTTATTAGATGGTAACACAATACAAATTATAGCTGCAAGTTTTTTAATTTGGACACTAATTTCTGGATTATTAATTCGTTTTCTAAAAATTAATATTCTTGTTTTAATTATTGGTGTTGGTACTTTTTCTTTAGCAATGGCTTTTGCTGGTAACGATTTAGTAAACTTTATTGGTGTACCAATTGCTGCATTAAATTCTTATGAAGCTTGGAGTGCTTCTGGCGTAGATCCTCAATTATTTTCTATGGGAAGTTTGGCCAAAAAAGTACCTTCTAACATTTGGTTACTTCTTTTAGCTGGAGGAATTATGGTTGTTACACTATGGACATCTTCTAAAGCAAAATCTGTAATAGAAACTGGTATTAATTTATCTAGACAAGGTGAAGGCCATGAGAAGTTTCAACCTAACAATGTTTCTAGAGTTGTTGTAAGAGCTGCAATGTTTTTAAATGTTGGTATTAACTATGTAATTCCTAAAAAAACACAAACGTTTATAAACTCGAAATTCGAGAAACCTGTTTTACAACTTACAAAAGATAAAACTTACGAAATGCCTGCTTTTGATTTAGTTAGAGCTTCGGTAAACCTAATTATGGCAAGTGTTTTAATTTCTATAGCAACTTCTATGAAGTTGCCACTTTCTACAACTTATGTAACTTTTATGGTTGCAATGGGTACATCTTTAGCAGATAGAGCTTGGGGTAGAGAAAGTGCTGTTTATAGAGTTGCAGGTGTTTTAAATGTAATTGGTGGTTGGTTTTTAACCGCAATTATTGCTTTTATTGCTGCAGGTGTAATTGCTTACTTAATAAGTTTACACATTGCTTCTATACCTTTATTATTAATTCTTTTAGCTGTTTTAATTGGTAGAAATACAATTAAACACCGTAATAAAACAAAAGAAGTAAAAAAGAAAGATTTTATAGAAAGAGCTGAATTAATTACAATTAACGGAGTAATAGAAGAAAGTGCAGATCATATTTCTGGAGTTGCAGAAAGAGTAAACAAATTGTACACAAACGTTGTAAATGATTTAGCAAACCACGATTTAAACAAACTTCGTAAAACAGATAAGCACGTAGAAAAGCTTAATAACGAAATTGACAGTTTAAAAGATGGCGTATTCTATTTTATAAAATCTTTAGATGAAACATCTGTACAAGCTAGTAGATTTTACATTATGGTTCTAGGTTATTTACAAGATGTAGCGCAATCTATAAGTTATATTTCTAGAGCAAGCTACAAACACGTAAACAACAATCATAAAAACTTAAAAAAAGGACAACTAAAAGACCTTAAAGAAATAGATATTGAATTAGCTTCACTTTTATTAAAAGTAAATGCTACTTTTAAAAATAGAAGTTTCGATGATTTAAGTCAAATTATTTTTGAAAAAAGGCAACTTTTAAACAATGTTTCTGATTCCGTAGAAAAGCAAGTAGCTAGAATTAGAACAGATGAAACTAGCCCGAAGAATACAACTCTTTATTTTAGTTTATTATTAGAAACAAAAGATTTAATTTCTGCTTTAATGAACCTTTTAAATACTTATGAAGAGTTTTATTTAACTACAAAATCAAATAAATAACATATTATATTTATCACATAAAAAAAGCCCTGAGAAATCTCAGGGCTTTTTTTATGACAATTTTTTAAAACCAAAAACCAAGATTGAATAACCATTGGCCATCGGTATGATCTGGTGTCCAGCTATATTTTATCTCAATAGGACCTAAAAAAGAATCGTAACTATACCCAAGAGCATAACCTGATTTTATATTCTCGAACAAATCTAAATCTCTAAAAACATTATCTTCTAATCGTGCGTAATTTGCTATAAATGAAAAGTAATGAGAATCGCCTAATCGATATCTAAAATCAAACTGAGATTTTATAAACGAATTGTTAGAAAAATCTGCCAACTCGTATCCATATAAAGAAACAAAGGTATTTATGTAATTTTGATTATAACCACCAAGATAAAAATCAAATACATTCGAAGTTGGGTTTCCTATGGTAAAACCGGCTTCATTGGTGTTTTGAAATGTTAATCTATCAAAAAAAGTAGTTGCAAAGCCCAAGGTTCCTTTTGCTTGCGAAAACATCTTAAAATCATCATTATAATCTGTAGAGGCAACATACCATTTAAAGTTTAAATCTGCAAAATAACCTTTAGTAGCAAAATATTTTTTATCATACGTATCTAGTTTTATGTATCCGAATGCATTAAAATAATTACTTCTATCTATAATTGTTTCTGGTATTTCATTAGTAGATAATGTTTCTGTTGATGCTTTTAACCACTTATGTTCTGCACCCAAACCCAAAGCAAATTTTCTACTAAATGTCGTTTGAAAAAATGCTTGATTGGTAATATCTGTGTAACTTAAATTTATACTACTTACATTTGGTAAATCTGATACCTGATTGTATTTAGAATTACTTCTAAAATGATTATATCGAGACCTAAAACCGTAACTTATATAAAAACCATTATCTACAAAATAATTTAAGTTGTATCTTAAGTTATCACCTAAAATCAAATCTAAAGAAAATAAATCGTTTTTTTTAAGTAAATGTTTCTGATTGTAACTTGCCAAAACACTAGATTTATATAACAAATCGTCATGTACACCTAACTTTAAATTTGCATTTTCATTAGACTCTATTAACTTAAAGTCTAATAAATAACTACCGTTAACTTTTTTAATTAAATTATATTCTATTCTAGCGTAATTTCTTGTTGCAGAAAGCAAGTAAATCTTCTTTGTAATATCATTTCTAGATAAACTGTCACCACTTTTTATATTTAATTTACCCAAAACAAAAGCTCTTGTATAATAAGATGCTCCATCAATTCCAATATCAGAAATCAACAATTTTTCTGTACTAAACTTTAACTTTTTTCTTTTCTTTTTTACTTTTTGTTTGGCTGCAATTTCAGCAAAAACCTCTGCATATTTAGACGCTTCAACAACACCTTTTTTTAAAATCTCTTCTTTCTTATCAAAATCTACAACTGTATAGTTGTAAATCTCTGGATGAATGTAAACATCTATTTTCTTTATTTCTTCATCAGATTTACTATACATTTTATAACTCATTATCTGATTTAATAAAGCAACAACAGAGTTTATTTTTTCTTTCTGAAATAATTTACCTTCAACATCTACACCAATCACAATATCCATTCCTTTTTGTTTTAAGATACTTACAGGAAAGTTATTTGCAATGCCACCATCAATTAATAATTTGTTATCTACCTCTACTGGGTTTAAAAGTGATGGAAAAGAGCCACTTGCTCTTAATGCCAATGGTAAAGAGCCTTTTTCTAATATTACCGCCGCACCATTTTCTACGTCTGTTGCTACACAAAAAAACGGAATTGAAAGTTTAGAGAAATCTTGATTACCGTCTACAGAATCGAAAAGCTCTAATAATAAATTTAATACATTTTGTCCTTTAGAAATCGCTCTTGGCAACCCTATTTTGCCTTTATTTACAGGAAGCGTTACTACAGATTTCTCACCATATTCTTTCTCGAAAAAGGTTTCTGAACTTCTAGGCAACCGATCTCTTAACAGCGTTAAAAAATCTGTTTTTAAAATAATTTCTTCTATTTGATTTGCAGAATAACCCGCAGCATACAAACCACCAACAATTGCACCCATACTTGTACCACCAACATAATCTACTTGTATACCAGCTTTATCAATTGCTTTTAAAACACCTATATGAGCAAAACCTTTGGCTCCACCTCCGCTTAAAACCAAGCCTACTTTTGGTTGTTTACTTTGCGTATAAATACTTAAGGTGATAAGAGAAACAAAAAAAAGTAGTTTTATTTTCATAATTATTGTTTGTGATAATAGTTGTAGACTTTTAAAGCTCTAGAGTTACCAATTGTTGTTTTTAAATCTTCTAAAGAAGCTTCTTTTACTCGTTTTGCCGATTTAAATTTACGCAATAAAGTAGTAATTGTTTGTTTACCAATATCCGGAATTTGTTCTAACTCAGATTTTATAGCACTTTTACTTCGTTTATTTCGATGAAATGTTATACCGAATCTATGCGCCTCATTTCTTAAATACTGTGTAATCTTTAAGGTTTCAGACTTTTTATCTAAATATAAAGGTATTGGATCATCTGGATAATAAATTTCTTCTAATCTTTTAGCAATACCAATTATGGCAATTTTACCTCGCAAACCTAAAACCTCTAAACTTTTTAATGCTGATGATAATTGCCCTTTACCACCATCTACAATAATTAATTGTGGCAACGGTTTATCTTCTTCTAACAAGCGTTTGTACCTTCTAAAAACAACTTCTTCCATAGAACCAAAATCGTCTGGCCCAACAACTGTTTTTATATTGTAATGCCTATATTCTTTTTTACTTGGTTTACCATCTCTAAAAACCACACAAGCAGCAACTGGGTTTGTACCTTGTATATTAGAGTTATCGAAACATTCTATATGACGAGGCTCTACAGATAGACGCAAATCTTTTTTCATTTGTGCCATTATTCTTTTTGTATGCCTCTCTGGATCTACAATCTGAACTTGTTTAAATTGCTCTTGTCTATAATATTTTGCGTTTCTTTGAGACAGTTCTACAATACGTTTTTTATCACCTAATTTAGGAATTGTTACTTTTAAATTTTCACCTAAATCTACTTTAAAAGGCACATAAATTTCTGGTGATTGCGATTCGAAACGTTGTCTAATTTCTACAATAAATAATTCTAACAACTCTTTATCTGTTTCGTCTAATTTTTTCTTAATTTCTGTTGTATGCGATTGAATAATCGATCCGTTAGAAATTTTTAGAAAGTTTGCATACCCATGGGTTTCATCAGAAATAATAGAAAAAACATCTACATTGTTTATAGACGGATTTATAATAGTACTTTTAGATTGATAGTTACTTAATAAATCTAACTTTTCTTTAATTTTTTGAGCCTCTTCAAACTCCATGTTTTCAGCAAAATTCAACATCATTCTGTTAAATTTCTCTAAACTTTCTTTAAAATTACCTTTTATTATATTTCGAATTTCTTTTATAGACTCGTTGTAATTAGCTTCGGTTTGCAAAGCTTCACAAGGGCCTTTGCAGTTTTTTAAATGATATTCTAAACAGACTTTATATTTGCCTTCGTTTATATTCTGATGACTTAAATCGTAATTACAAGTTCTTAAAGGATATAATTCTTTTATTAAGTCTAGTAAAACTCGTACTGTTCTTATCGAAGTGTATGGTCCATAATATTCAGATCCGTCTTTTATAACTCTACGTGTCATAAAAACTCTTGGAAAACGTTCTTTTTTTATACACAACCAAGGGTAACTTTTATCATCCTTAAGTAAAACATTATAACGAGGTTTGTATTTTTTTATTAGATTATTTTCTAACAACAAAGCATCTGTTTCTGTATTTACAACAATGTGTTTTATACGAACAATCTTCTTTACAAGAACTCTTGTTTTACCGTTATCGTGATTCTTATTAAAGTAAGAAGCAACTCTCTTTTTTAGGTTTTTAGCTTTACCAACATAAATAATTACATCATTTTTATCAAAATATTGATAAACACCAGGTTCTTTTGGTAAGGTTTTTATTTGAAGCTCTAAAGAAGGTATAGACATAGTACGAAAATACCAATTTTTAGTACATATTTAAGAATGTATTACTAGATTATTTTTTAACATGTAACAAGTATAAACACCTAATTTTAAGTAATTAGTTAATAGTTAACACACAAGTTTACTTTATTTTATATATTTTTATTCCCTAACCAAACTTAATATTAACACTTAAATTAACTACAAATGTCAACGAAACCAAACGACATACCAAAACCAAACCCAAGAAACACTATTAGTTTAAAAGTTGCAAAAGACTGGGCTAAAAGATGGCGTAAACTAGAAAGTAGCTACAACAATTATAATGATTGTAGAGCATTTAACATTCCTTTAAAAGATTTGCAAGAAGTTATAGATGAAGGCGCAGCAAGCGTTAGAGCCTACATTGGTGTAGAAAAAACAATGGTTGAAGGAGAAAAAGTATACATCGAAAAATTAATGATGGTTGGTGTAGACAAAAATGGAAAAGATATGATTTCTTCTAAAGACGGACTTACATTAGATGAGGAAGGTGGAGATATTTATGATTTCTCTGAACCTTGCCCAAATGTTTGTGATGAAGAAAGTCCTTTAAACGGAGGTTAATAAATTTCATACTACACTCTTATAACAAGAATTACAAAGCACTAAAATACTTTATTATGTATTTAGTGCTTTGTTGTATCATTCTAAAAACATCAAGTAATTTTAGCGTAAAAAGGTAATAAACTCTAGAAAACAGTTTTTATTTTGTTTCAATAAAAATAAAATCTAATCGTAGTATTTTACAACCTTAACAATTTATATGGATTCAATTTTTATAGTACGAAAAAGCCTTATTTACTTAGGTTACGTTGTTTTATTTATAAATGTTATTCTTCATAGTATAACGTATAAGCAAAAATCTGTTGCCTATAAATATTTGTATTTCTTTTTACTGCTAAGTCTAATCATTCAAATTATTAGTTCTTATTTAGCTTTTAAAAAAATTAATAATTTATTTTTCTTTCATGTATTTACCATTGGTCAATATATTTTAATGAGTTTGTTTTTTAGTACAGTTTTAAACAATCAAGTAATAAAAACTATCTTAAAATATAGCTGTGTAATTTTTCCTTTAACACTAATTGTAGTTTTTTGCTTTAAACCTGAGTTGCTATTTCGCTTTAATAGTATAGAAATTCTTATATTTTCAATTCCTTTAATCATTTCTAGTTTTAGTTTTTTTATCGAAAAAATTGATTCTAAAAACAAAAAGTACATCTACTTTAATTCAGGTTTTTTCTTATACCTAGTTTGTAGTACCTTATTATTTTCTGCAGGTAATATTCAAACTACAACTACTCGATTATTGTGGTTATTAAACTCTTTTATCTACTTATGTTATCAAATTTTAATTGCTGTAGAATGGAATAAAAGTTTTAGAAATAACAAAAAAATAGAGCAACAAGTATAAATACCTGTTTTTTACAACAGGTTTTTTATATCGCTAATTTTCAACTATTTTTAAATAAAAATTTTTCCTTAATTTCGTTTTTACTTTTCAAAAACCCCTTATGGAAGAATTCTTTGCTAAAGAAGATCAAGTGATTGTTATTGTACTAATAGGTGTTTTATTACTCCTCTTAATGGGAGCAGCCCTACTTTTATTTTTCTTTTTCTCAAGAAAAAAAATAGTAGCAAAAGAGTTAGAGAAAAAAACTTTACAAATAAACCATCAAAAAGAAATAATACAATCTATAATAGTAACACAAGAAGAAGAACGTAAAAGAATTGCACAAGATTTACATGACGATATTAGTTCTAAACTAAATGTTATTAATTTAAACGCAAATCTTTTAAAAGACGGCAATTTAAGCCCAGAAGAATACTTATTTGTTAACGAAGGTATTTTAGATGTAACAGATAAAACATTAGAAAGTGCTAGAAAAATTGCACACAATCTTTTACCTCCAATTTTGTCTCAATTTGGTTTAAAAGATGCCATAGAAGAATTGGCAGACAGTTTTAATAATAGTAGAAAAATTAATATCGATTATAAAATTTTATATCCAAAGAAACATTTATCACCACAAAACGAGTTGCATTTATTTAGAATTACTCAAGAACTAATAAATAATTCTGTAAGACATGGTAAAGCTAGTAATTGCACTATAAAAATTAACTACAACGATAACAAGTTATATTTTGATTATGCAGATGATGGTATTGGTTTTAACTCTGAAAACATGCAAAATAAAAAAGGTCTTGGTATAAAGAATATAGAAAGTAGAGTTTCTTTATTAAATGGCAAATTTCAATTAAAAAGCAAAAAAAACGAAGGTTTTAAAATTTTAATTATAATATAAATACCCTAAAGTTATGAGTAAAATTAATATAGTAATAGCAGATGATGAAGAACTTTTTAGAAAAGGAATGCGTTTTCTGTTAGAAAGAGAACCTAATTTTAATGTTGTTTCTGAAGCCGGTAATGGTGAAGAACTACTTAAATTTATTCATAATACAGAAGAGTTTCCAGATATAATTTTAATGGATTTAAAAATGCCAGAGATGAATGGTATAGAAGCTACCAAAGCTATACATAAATC
>JAHDHO010000022.1 GCA_020631275.1 Polaribacter sp.
TGGTATTAGTTTATTCTATTTTTTATTAGATATTGGTTGTTTCTTTATCTATACTCAACGCAATAAAATAGCTTGGAAAAGATTAAAGAATATAGAAAAGATATAAATTAACTACCTGCCAATAATCGTATAGTTACAAATATAATGATAACCAAACTACCATAAATTAGTACTTTTTTACCAGCGTTTTTGTAATATCTTTCATGACTTTTAATATCTTTTCTGTAGCTATAAACCATTAAAGCTATAAATGATAGAATAAAGAAAATCATAAAAATAATTCTACCGGTTGTAAAATAAGCACTTAAAAACATAGGTTATAATTTTTTGTAAAATTGAATAATTATTATTTTTTCTTATCTAAAATTTTTCGATACCTTGTAAAGATGTAACAAACATTTTAAGTTGCAAAATTACGAATTTATAAACTTCTAATAATTAAAATATATATGAAAGATAAAATTAATTCTGTACACGATTTTCATACTGCTTTTGGTGCCGGAATAAAAAATGAACCAACAGCAAATATTACAGAAAGTAGAAATTTACTTCGTTATAATTTAATGAAGGAAGAAAATGAAGAATATTTAGAAGCTGCCAATAATAACGATTTGGTAGAGGTTGCAGATGCTTTAGGAGACATGTTATATATTTTATGTGGTACAATTATAGAACACGGTATGCAAGATAAAATCACCGAAGTTTTTAATGAAATTCATAAGAGTAACATGAGTAAGTTGGGTGAAGATGGAAAGCCTATTTACAGAGAAGATGGTAAAGTTTTAAAAGGACCTGATTATTTTAAACCTAATATTAAAGAGATATTAGATAAGTAAATATCAATCAAAATTTGATATATTCTTTTCAACAAAATCTAATGTTAACTTTACAATATCGTCTTCATATTCATAAAAACGATGATCTAATTCATCCCAAAGATCAATATTCGATTCTTTTTGCATTAAGATACGTTGTCTTGTAGTTTGATTTTTTGGAACGGGAATTTGCGGAAATAGCATAATTGCTTCGGAAAGAATATCTATTGTTTTTTCTGCATTTATAGCTAAGTATGCATGAAATATCTCATGTGCAAATTGGCCTGCAGAACTAAAAAAGAACTGAATAAATCCGCCATTGGTAACATTGTCTTCTAAAATATCTATATAAATAAACGTTTTTTCAAATTCGTTTAAATTTTCAAAATTATCTTTTTCAGGTATTTTTTTACCGATAATTTCTCCAATTCTTGTAATTTTTTCAGAATCATCATTTAATAAAAGTGCAATTTCTGTTGATGTCATATATTAAAATTTCACACGTTTTAATGCCATAGCTTTAATCATCCAATTTGGTAAAGGTTTTTTAGGATTTCTTTTTTTTAGATTGATATGAATGCCAAGTTTTTTAATTAGTGGTACTTTATTTGTTTCGATAAATTCGATTAGCGTACCATCATTATCTTCAATATATCCCCAATGGCCATTTGCATCGCCCATGTTAAAAGACGGTTGGCTAATTACCTGAAAAGGAACTTCTATTTGTTTACATTCTTCTTTTAACACCTTTAAATTCTTAACGTCAAAACATAAATGAATGTAGCCTATATCTCCCCAATATCTATTTTTAAAGATTTTTGTTGGCTCGTTTTCTAAGCACTGAATAAGTTCTATTTCACTGGTTCCAAAAAACTTTGAAAAGCCACCAACTCGCTCTTTAGAATGTGTAAGTAAAATGCGTCTAAATTTTTTATCACCATTATTTAAGTCTTTAAGCTCTTCAAAAACATCAGTTTTATCGAAAATAACCTTATCATAGCCCAAAACGTCTTTGTAAAGTTTTAGCGAAATATCAATATTAGAAACTCCGATAGCAGCGCCAGAAATACCACCAACATCAATTTTTTTATTTTGATAAAAAGAAGTGCATTCTTTTATTTTTAAAATATTATCAAAAGGATCCTTTAAAAAGAAACCTTTTACACCTTTTGGGTCTTCTTTTATTTCTGATAAAATATTTTCGTTGCTGTTTTTTAATCGATTATATGTTTTTAAAATATTTTTTGTCTTAATAAACGGAAACTGGATACCTAAATCACCAACTTTAAATTTATTTTCTGGTTTAGAAGGTTTCCTATTTGTGTATTGCCAAATTTCGTAACCGCCACCACCTTGCATATTTAAACCTAATAATGCTCTTTTCTTTCTTGATTGTCCGCCCATATATTTTGCCATATATGTTGCTTCGTTACTATCATCAAAAATCAAAGCATCTGCGCCGAGTTTTGTTGCGTACCATTTAAAAGCAGTATCAGCATTTTCTACACCAATACCAATTTGCTGAATACCGTAAATTAATTTTTCTTTCATTTTATAGTTTGGTTGCAATTTTTGTAAACATATCCCCAATGTTTTCAGAACATACCTTTTCTTAAAGCTCTACTAAATTACTGAATCTATTCTGAAGTCTCTTTTATAAGTACGTAAATTTTTAGTAAAGAGTTTTCTATCTATTAATTTTAAAAACAAAAAAAGTCTTGATAAATATTTATCAAGACTTTTAATTTGTGAGTAAAACAATTTTCTATTCTGTTGCTTTATCAAAAGCGTTTTTTCCGCCTACAATTGGTAACGTTATAGAAGTGCTATTTAAATCTACAGTTAGTTCTGTGCCTGGTTCTGGTAACAAAGTGAAATTATTATCACTAGAAAAAATCATTAACCCAATTTGTTGTCCTTTTTTGATAATTTGATCATCTGGTTGCAAATCAAAAGTCATCTCATAAAATTTACCTGGTTTTAAAGGGGTGCTTTTAGTTAAGGATTTGTGGTTTTGTAAATCTGCCCAACCACGAGTAATAATATTGTCTGTTATTTTAGCTCTTCTACCTTTGGTCCATGGTAAAGAAACTAGCCATATAGATAAGTTTACAGCTGGTTTACTACTAGATGCTTTAATTGTAATAGTAGATAAACCAGAAATGTGTAAATCTTCTTTTAAAACTTCAGAAACATAAATTAAACGATGATTCGTGTTTTCTGCTTGTGCTAAAATTTCACCTGAAAAAGAATAATTATCAACTAAAGTTTCTTTTGCATTAGATGAATTAGATGTTACTAATTTTCCTGCTTTTGGTGCACCAGATTTTAAATAAAGTGTTACTGGTTTAGCTTCCGGATTTGGATAGTCTTTATAAGGAGTTGGCTCTGTTCTTTTATCATTTTCTCTTACAATCCAAGCTTTTGCATCATTTTCTACATTATTTTGAATCCCATGTAAATATCTAGTAAACCAGCGGTTCATCATTTTCATTGGTGGTGGACCACCATGACCGTTTTGATGATAGAAAATTTGAGAAGGAAGTCCCATTTCTTTTGCTTTTGCATAAATTCTGTAACTATGCTCTGGCATAACATTCCAATCATTAAAACCATGCGACATTAATAGTGCAGCTTTCATCGGTTTCATATCGTTTAAATAATCTCTACCAGCCCAAAAATCATTATAATCTCCTGTTTGTCTATCCATTCCGTTGGCCAATTCTGTATCTCTAATAACTTTATTATTGTGTGGTCTGTTTGCTTCTTTACCACTATGGATGTAATCGTACAAAACGTCAATATCTTCACCTAAATATCCGCCAGGAGATCTAACCAAACCGTTAGATCTGTAATAATGATAATAAGAAGTATTTGGGGCAACAGGTATAATTGCTTCTAAGCCTTTAACACCAGTTGTTGCTGCAGCTAACGGAATTGTACCGTTGTAAGAAGTACCTGTCATTCCTACTTTTCCGGTACTCCAGTATGCTTTTACTTCTTCATTTCCTTCTCTTTCGGTAAAACCTTTTGCTCGTCCGTTTAACCAATCGATTACTGCTTTTGGTGCTAAAGACTCATTGTCTCCTCCAACAGTTGGTGATCCATCAGATAAGCCAGTTCCTGGAGATGATGAATGCACAACAATATAACCTCTAGGAACCCAAGTTCTAATTTGAGAATTTGAAATTATTGGTCTTTTACCTCTTCTAACAACTTCTACTCTTGTTCTTTGTTTTTCTTTTGCGCCAATTTCATGTTTAACATCCCAAAATAAACCAGGTGTATCACTTGCTGTTCCTGCATAATACGGGCTAGATTCGTAAATAATAGGTAGTTTTAAACCTTCGGTCTCAGTTTGTAGAGGTCTAGTAACGTCAACATGCATTCTGTCAAGTTTGCCGTCTCCATCGGTGTCAAAGGTAGTTTCTACCCATAGATCTGTACGAATCCATTTACTTGGATCTTTAAAGCCTTCAACTATTTGTGCTTCGCCATCTTTAAAAAAAGGTTTCGATTTTTCTTGAGCACTAATTGTAAAAGCAATAAGAAAAACAATTAAAAATTGATGTATTTTTTTCATGTGTTATGATTTATTTTAAAACAGAAAATTCTATTGAAGAATCTGTAAATACGGTATGCGTTTGAGTTTTAAAATCTTTTTCATCTGCTTTGTAAATGTTATCTACATAAGTCTGCGGATTTAAATCGATTAAAGGAAACCATGTGCTTTGTACTTGTATTTGCAGTTTATGTCCTTTTTTAAAAGTGTGAAAAACGTCTTGTAATTTAATATTTACAGCAGTTTTTTTATTAGGTGTAAAAGGTTCTGGCTTTTCAAAACTATTTCTAAATCTTCCTCTTAATACTTCACTTCGAACCATTAAATGATAGTTGCTCATTTTTAGATGGTTTTGAAGTTTTTTATTGTCTTCTTTTACATTATCAGGATGTACATCTATAACTTTTACAACCCAATCTGCTGCAGTACCTGTAGTTGCTACTTTTAATTTTGCTAAAATATCTCCTGCTAATGTAAAATCTTCAGTTAAAACATCTGTTTCAAAAACCAATACATCTGGCCTTCTAGCAGCAAAACGCTGGTCGTCTGTCATGTATTTTCTTGGCGTAAAAACCGTTTTAATATCTTCAGAATATGGGACAGGATGTTTAATATCACTTATAAATTTAACAGCTTTAGTCGATCTTTTTAATGCTGTTAATTCTTGGTTTTCAGATAAAAACCAGTTTTCTTTAACAATGTTTTTTGGTGGCCAAGTATCATAAGATTTCCATTCTTTTTTACCAGAATCAAAAACATAAGCTTCTGGTAAACCAGAGTTTTTATCTCCGTTTCCTTTTAAGAAATGATTAAAGAATTTAGTTTCAATTTCTTTTTGAAATTTTAAAGAAATAGAATCTCCAAAATAATAATTACCAACATAATTTTCTACACCGGTTCTAGACCATTTACCATGATCCCAAGGGCCAAAAACCAACGTATTATAATTGTCTTTACCGTGTTTTTCTATGGCTTTGTAAGTTTCTAAAGGTCCGTATAAATCTTCTGCATCAAACTCACCAGCAACAACCATTGTTGCAACTGTAGATGGAACTCTGTTTAAATGCTGAATGATTCCTTTACTTTTCCAGTTTTCGTCATAATTAGGATGCTCAACAATTTCTTTCCAGAAAAAATCATCAATTCTATCTTTGTTTTCAGAAGAAGTTACATCTAATTTATCATATTGAAAATATTCATTTAAATTCTTTAAAGGCCCTTTGTCTAAGAAAAATTGATATTGATCTTTAGATTCCATTTTAGGAAAAGAATACCAAGCAGAATCTGTTGGTGTGTCTTTGTAAGTTCCGAACAAAGAAATTGCTCTAAAATAACTTAATAAAAAAGCTCCGTTATGATGAAAGTCGTCAAAGAAAAAATCTCCGATACTTGCTTGTGGTGATGCTGCTTTTAAAGCAGGATGCGCATCTATTGTAGAAACTGTTGCATAATGTCCAGGATAAGAAATTCCCCAAGTACCAACGTTTCCATTATTATTTTCAACATTTTTTACCAACCAATCAATAGTGTCGTAAGTATCAGAAACTTCATCAGATTGGTTTGCTTTTTTATTAGGAATGTAAGCTCGCATGTTGTCATAAACACCTTCACTCATCCATCTACCACGAACATCTTGGTAAACCACAATATTGCCTTCTTTCATTAAATGAACGTTAGGGCCAATTTTGGTTTTCATTTTACCTTCTCCGTAAGGCGCAGAACTATAAGGTGTTCTTTGAATTAAAATAGGATATTTTTTAGAAGTGTCTTTTGGAGAATAAATTGTGGTGTGTAATTTAGTACCATCTCGCATTTCGATGTCAACTTCTTTTTTTGTGTAATTTTCTGCAACATAAGAATCTTTTTTCTTTTCTTTTTCTGTTGTTTTCTCACAAGAAGTGATAATAAAAATGCTAAATAATAATAAGATAAATTTTGTTTTCATAATGATGATTGGTTTGTGGTTATAAAACTACAAAAACTTAACTTAAATTACTCTTATGAAGCAATGAAGAAGCTTTCTTAAAATCATAATTATTTCTTAAAATTGATTACGTCTTCAAGTTAAATGTGGTTTTCTAGAGTTTATCTATTATTTTTGTATCTATAAATTTAAAAACTATAAATTATGAAAACTTCAATATTTGCACTTGTGATGTGTTGTTTTTTGTCATTTTCTAATTTTGCTCAATCTAAAAGTGATGCTGTTAAAGTTGGTGATATTTTTACTGTAGGCAAAGTTGAAATGAATAATTATAAGCATATTAAATTTCCTAGAAACAACTTTATAATTAAAAGAGGTGGTATTGCAACGTATAAAAATGTTGTAAACAAAGAAGTCAAAATTACTTCTTTAGAAGAAAAAAAAGACGGTAGAGTGATAGCTACAATTCAACTAACATCAGGTCGTTATTTTTTTAAAAGCCACAAATACATTAAGGTAGATTTAAATAAGGCATTAACCTCAAACGAATTAATTGAGGGTTAATTATTATATTGATAACCAAATTAAATTTGAAAAACTTTCTAAGAAGAAAGTTTTTTTTATGTTTTATATTGTCATTTCTTAGAATTCTATACTTATGAAAAATACACTTTTATTGTTTTTAATTTTTTTGAGCTTAAGTTGTACAAAAACGAAAGTAGAACAGGTTGATAAAATAGAAAAACCATTACCAGCGTTAGTAGACGGAAGATATAATGTGGCTTTTCTTATTATGGATGGTACATTTAATACCGAACTAACCGCTCCGTTTGATATTTTTCAGCACACTATTTTTAGAAAAAATATAAAAGCTATGAATGTTTTTACAGTAGCAAATACAAATGAGGCTATCACAACATTCGAAGGAATGAGAGTTTTACCAGATTATAATTATTTAAAGGATAAATTACCTAAAATAGATATTTTAGTAGTTCCTTCCGCAGAACATCATTTAGACACAGATTTAGATGATACAAAAATGATAGATTTTGTAAAGTTAGCAGCTAAAGATGCAAGTTTTATTACTTCGCATTGTGATGGTGCATTTGTATTGGCTAAAGCGGGATTGTTAAATGATAAAATTTCAACAACTTTTCCTAGTGATATTGATAAGATGCGAGAAATGTTTCCAAACTTAGATGTTAGAAAAGAAGTTTTGTTTGTGCATGATGGTAAGTTAATTACTTCTGCTGGTGGTGCTAAGTCTTTTGAAGCTGCATTGTATTTATGCGAATATTTATACGGAAAAGAAGTAGCAAGATCTTTAGCAGGTGGTTTAGTTATAGATTGGAATATCGAAAATGTACCGCATTTAATTGTTGATTAAGCAATAATTCTCGCTATTAAATTTCTATTTACTTGCGCATTTCTTCTAGAGGTTGTTTTTTTTCAAAAAATAGAAAAATTCTTTTTAAGTCTAAGCAGTTGACAGATTTTCTCCTTATTTTTGCAAACTATGCAAGAAACAAAGAAACATCAACTAACAGATTGGTTACCAACTACAAACAAAGAGGTTAAAATTCGAGGTTGGGAAGAATTAGACGTTATTCTATTTAGCGGAGACGCTTATGTAGATCATCCATCTTTTGGGCCTGCTGTAATTGGTAGAATTTTAGAAAGTTATGGTTTGCGTGTGGCAATTGTACCACAACCAAGTGTAAACGATAACTTACAAGATTTTGAAAAATTAGGTAAGCCTCGTTTATTCTTTGCTGCTACTGGTGGATGCATGGATCCGATGGTTTCTAATTACACGGCAAGTAAAAAAAGACGTGATAAAGATGCATATACACCAAACGGAGATAAGGGCTTTAGACCTGATTATGCAACATCTGTATATTCTAAAATTTTAAAAGAAAAGTTTCCTGATGTACCTGTTTTAATTGGCGGAATTGAAGCTTCTTTAAGGCGTGTAACTCATTACGATTATTGGTCGGATAAGTTGTTGCCTTCTATTTTAGAAACTTCTAAAGCAGATATGTTAGTTTACGGAATGGGAGAACAACCCTTACGTGAAATTGTTGAATTGCTGCAAAAAGGTGTGCCTTTTTCTAGCTTAAAAAACATCAAACAAACTGCGGTTTTAATCAATCAAAAAGAAGAAAAAATACCTGTAGTTAATGGTTGGGAAGATGTTACAATCAATTCTCATGAAGCATGTTTAAAAGATAAAAAAACATTTGCTTCTAATTTTAAAGTAATAGAGCAAGAATCTAACAAATTAAAAGCTAGAAGAATTTTACAAGGAATAGGAGAGAATACTTTGGTAATTAACCCGCCTTACCCAACAATGACAGAAAAGGAAATTGATGGTTCTTTCGATTTGCCTTATACACGTTTGCCACATCCAAAATATAACAAACGTGGACCAATACCTGCGTTTGAAATGATTAAATTCTCGATAAATATACATAGAGGATGCTTTGGTGGTTGCAGCTTTTGTACAATTTCTGCGCATCAAGGTAAATTTATTGCAAGTAGAAGTCAAGAATCTGTTTTGAAGGAAGTAGATAAAGTGGCAAATATGCCAGATTTTAAAGGTTATTTATCTGATATTGGTGGGCCTTCTGCAAATATGTATCAAATGAAAGGTAAAGTGCAGTCCATTTGCGATAAGTGTGTTGCACCAAGTTGTATTTCGCCAGTAATTTGTTCTAATTTAGATACTTCTCATAAACCTTTAACAGAATTATATCAAGCAGTTGATAAACATCCGAAAATAAAAAAATCTTTTATTGGAAGTGGAATTAGACATGATATGTTGGTGCCAGAATTCAATAAAAATGCAGATGCAAAAGAATTAGATGCGTATACAGAAGAAGTAATGACAAAACATGTTTCTGGTCGTTTAAAAGTAGCACCAGAACACACATCAGATCCTGTTTTAAAATTGATGCGTAAACCTTCGTTTAAATATTTTCATTTATTTAAAGAGCGTTTTGATAAAATAAATATCAAGAGAAAATTAAATTTGCAATTAATACCTTATTTTATTTCTAGCCATCCAGCAAGTGAAGTAGAAGATATGGCAAATTTAGCGGCAGAAACCAAAGATATGGGTTTTCAGTTAGAGCAAGTTCAGGGCTTTACACCAACACCTATGACAGTTGCAACTGTAATTTATTATTCAGGTTATCATCCGTATACATTAAAACCTACTAAAACTCCTAAAACTAAAAAGGAAAGAGAAGATCAACATAAATTTTTCTTTTGGTACAAGAAAGAAAACAAAGATTGGATTCGAAATACATTAAGTAAAGTTGGCAGACCAGATTTATTAAAAGTATTATTACCAGAAACAAATTCGTGGCAAAAGAATAAAAAAGCAAAACCTGCTAAAAATACTTTTGATGATGCAGTGCCTTTTAATAGAAGAAAGAAAAAAGCTAGTAGAGCCTCTTCTAAAAAAAGAAGACGATAAGTTAAGAAAAGCGATAACCATTAAGTTTTAAAAAACTTAATGGTTATTTTTTTACAGCAATCATCATATGCGGACTAAATGGTAGTAAATACTCATCATTTTGAGTTAATTTTTGTAAAGACTTTAATGTTTTAGATTTCTTTTTATCTAACATATTCGCAAAATATTCATTGTCTAACCAAATCATGCCCTCAACGGCAAAAAGATTAATAAAAGTAAGATTTTGTTCTAAAAATTCTGACTTTAAAGATGCTGGTTTATGATAGTATGCATCAGCTAATAAAAAAGGAAAATCTTTTGGTGCGTTATGTACACCTGTAGTTAATTCTTTTTTACACATGTCAAAAAATGAATTTGCATGTATCATTCCGTTCATTAAACCAACTACTGTAGATGCAGTTGCATTTATTGCAAAGCCTAAAATAATTCCGTCTTTTTTTAAAACTCTTTTTGCTTCTAATATAGCTGCAATCCTATCCTCTTTTTTTTGTAGATGATATAAAGGACCGTGTAGTATTACTAAATCTGCAGAACTATCTTTAAAAGGAAGTTTTTTTGCTTCGCCAATAGTTACAGAGAAAGGGTTTTTTAATTTTTTTGCTCTTTTTTCTGCAAGTTTTATGTGTTTTAAAACAGGTTCTATTAAATGTACTGTATGATTTTGTTTTGCTAACCATTCAGAATATTTGCCAGTACCACCACCAACATCAACAACGGTAATTTTATCTTTTAAAATATGAAGCTGTATTAACTCTTTAATACGTTCAAATTCAAAAATTCCCATACCTTTTTCTAGGCGAGTTTCTTCGGAAGCTTTGTTGTAAAAATCTTCTAGTTCTTTGCTAATTAATTGTTGTTTCTTCAAGTTGTACTTTTAAGAAGTTAAAAGTAAATAATTTAAAACAATTAAGTATAAAACCGTAAAAGTGATTGTAAATAAATATTATCTAACATGTGTTTTTAAGAAAGCAATGGTTCTTTCCCAAGATAAATCTGCAGCAGCTTCATCAAATCTTGGTGTTGTATTATTGTGAAAACCATGATTAACCTCTGGGTAAAAATGCGCAGTATGTGTTATTTTATTTTCTTTCAATACTTTTTCGAAAGCAGGCCAACCTTCGTTTACTCTTTTGTCTAAACCAGCATATTGTAAAAGTAAAGGTGCTTTTATTTTAACTGCATCTTTTGCCTCTGGTTGCCTACCATAATATGGTACAGCAGCAGATAATTCTGGCAGCCTTACTGCCATCATATTAGAAATCCATCCGCCAAAACAAAAACCTACAACACCAACTTTACCATTGCAATCTTTATGATTTTTTAAATAATTATACCCAGCAATAAAGTCTTCTAACATTTCCATTCGATCTCTTTTCTTTTGCATTGCTCTACCTTCATCATCACTTCCTGGGTAACCACCTAAAGGAGCTAAAGCATCTGGAGCTAATGTTATGAATCCATCTAAAGCTGCCCTTCTACCAACATCTTTTATATACGGATTTAAACCTCTGTTTTCATGAACAACTAATAAACCTGGTAATTTTCTAATGTTTTTTGCGCGTTTAGAAAGTAATCCATTCATTTTTTTTCCTCCTTTAGGAGATTCATAATGTATGGTTTCTGATTTTAATCTAGGATCATCTGGTTGAACCGTAATTGAGTCTATGTAATTAGGAGAAATAAAACTTAACAAAGAAGGTAAGGTAATTGCACCAACAGCAAATAGAGAAAGATTTTGTAGAAATTCTTTTCTATCCATTTTATTGTGCGCATAATCATCATATAAATCAAACACTTCTTGACTTATATCTTCTTTTTTTAAATTTTGCATATTACTTTTTATTTAGGATTCTAATTTAAGTTTAAAGTACTTAAAAATGAAGTAAATATTATAATTAACGGTTAAGTTTAAGTTAAACTGCCTTTTCGAGTGCAATATAATGCGTGGTGTTTTCTATTGATAAAGGAAAAATTTTAATTTCGCATTTATATGCGGTTTTATCCTTTTTATAATTTAAAACAGTTTCTTCAAAAGGTTTGTTTGCTATCAATTTTTTTCTAATTCTGGTTCTTGTTTCTTCACAAGTATTATCACCTTGAAGAAAAGTAGGTGTTTTATTAATAGCATATTTTTTACTAAAACCTGTCATTTTTTTAAAACCATCGTTCACCCAAATAATTTCTTGAGCTTTATTGGTAAGTACAATTGTTTCGAAATCTTGATTTTTAAAAATTGCATCTACATCATTACACCAATTAAACTTATTTGCAAAGTCTTTTATTGTATTAATATCATTTTTCCTGTTGATTTTTCTTATCTCATCAGTAAAATAATCTATGTAAAAGTCAAAACTTTTTATTGGAGCTTTAAGAAAATCCGAAGATGAAATTTGACTTTGTAAGTACGTGTAATCGTGATCATTTTGCGAAGACATAAACAAATCTAAACACATCATACCAGCCAAATTATTTCTCATAATAAAAAGAATTTTTAAATTAAAAAGCTAAGCTATAAAAAAATGCCTAGATTTTGTGTTAAAAAACTTATTTACAGACTTTACAGTCCTTTTTATCTTGAATTTCACCTGTTAAATTGCCTTTTTTATCAAATTGAAAGCCACAACAATCGATAAAGCCTTTTGCAATTAGTTTTCTTGCACGTTGAATTTGAGATTTTGTTGTAGATAAGCTTTGTTCTAATTTTAAGGCAATATCCTTTTGTTTTAGACCTTTTATGTCTGATAAAAATAATGGTTTTCTGTATTTTTCTGGCAAGTTTTGTATAATTCCTCTTAAGCAATCTTTTTCTGTATGAATATCATCAATAATATTAGTTTCAGATTCGAAATTTGCGATTTCAAAAGTTTGATTTGTAGTTTTCCAATAATTTAAAACCGAATTTCTAGCAATGGTAAAACACCATGATTTTAATTTATTTAAATCTTTTAAATTATGAAGATTGGTGTGAATTTTCATAAAAGTATCTTGTAAAATATCATCTGCTATTTCAGCATTTTTTACTTTACTAATTATAAAATTTTTTAAATCATCAGAATAAGAGGTCCAAACTTCTTTAGTAGTCATAAATAAATATAAAAAAAACAAAAAAACGAAACAATTTTAGAATGTTAAGATTGTTTCGTTTTCGTAAATAAACTTTTAGCAATTACAAGAATTACATGTACAATTAACACATGTGCAATCTTTACAAGATCCATTTTTACAACCATTGCAATTGCAAGTACAATTTTTATTTTTCATGATATTTATTTTAAAGTTCATAGAATAGACTCAAAAAAGTTTAAAAAGATGCATAAATTTATAATCTGTTTAATTTTTTTTTAAAAAACTTAGTATTATTAACCAATAGTATAGATTTAAATTTTGAATTAAAATTGAACTAAGAACAAAAAGTAGCTAAAAAAATCCTGTTAAAGAATTTTTAAAAGTTAATGGTAATGCAACAAGTTCATAGAAAATTAAAAACTCCGCAAAAAAAATTGCAGAGTTTTTAATTAAATGTTAGAATAAATATTACTGATTAAAACAATGTTTTAAAATTTGTTTAATGAAAAACTTACTCAAAAAGCTTAAATAAAACAAATTTGGCAGATTTTAAATGTAGGTTATTTAGTTTTTATAACAATAACACCATTTGCTCCTCTAACACCATAGGTAGATGAATCTGGGCCTTTAAGTATAGTGACTTTTTTTACTTCATTTGGATCTATAGCGGCAAATACACTTTCTGGGACTTCAATATTATTAAGAACAAATAAAGGATCCATATTTCCAGAGAAACTATTATAACCTCTAATTCTAATAACATTATCAGCAGAAATGCTAACTCCAGAAACTTTTCCTCTTAAATAGTCATATATAGAATTAAATTGTATTGAGTTTCCTGAGACTTCATTTGTAGCATTCTTCACGATCACTTTTTCATTAGCACCTCTTATGTAAATGTTAATTTTCTCCTTCCCGTTATATGCAATTTTTGTAATTCCAATTTCTGGATGAAATGCACTGATAGTTTTTGGTTTTTTATTTAAACGAGTTTTAAATACACCATTAAAATTAGTGGTTTTATCTTGCTTTACATCATCTATTAAAATAATTGCACCAGAAATAGGTTTATTTCTTTGATTTTTTACTTTGATAGTAATTTTTTTTGATTGAGAATTAATACCAAAACTTAATAGTAAAAAGCTTAGTAAAATAGTGAGTCTTTTTTTCATATAAATAATTTTAAGGATGTTAAGTTAATAAAAAGAAATTACATATTTCTACGATACTGACCACCAACTTTAAACAAAGCTTCTGTAATTTGCCCTAAAGAACAAACTTTGGTAGCTTCCATTAGCTTGTCAAATAAGTTTTCATTCTGTATTGCCGCTTCTTGTAAAATTTTAATTTGAGTAGCAACTTTGTTAGGATTTGCTTTATTTAATAATTCTTTAGTTTGTATTTGATGCTTTTTCTCTTCTTCTGTAGCTCTAATAACTTCTGCTGGTTGTACTGTTGGTGAACCCTTAGAACTTAAAAATGTATTAACACCAATAATTGGGAATTCTCCGTTATGTTTTAGCGTTTCGTAATACAAACTTTCTTCCTGTATTTTAGAACGTTGATACATAGTCTCCATAGCTCCTAAAACACCGCCACGCTCTGTAATTCTATCAAACTCTAATAAAACAGCTTCTTCTACTAAATCGGTTAATTCTTCAATAATAAAAGCACCTTGAATAGGGTTTTCGTTTTTAGTTAAACCTAATTCTTTGTTAATGATTAACTGAATTGCCATTGCTCTTCTCACAGATTCTTCTGTTGGTGTAGTAATTGCTTCGTCATAAGCATTTGTATGTAAAGAATTACAGTTATCGTTTATTGCATATAAAGCTTGTAATGTAGTTCTAATATCATTAAAATCAATTTCTTGTGCGTGTAAAGAACGTCCAGAAGTCTGAATATGATACTTTAACATTTGCGCTCTAGAATTGGCTCCATATTTATTTTTCATGGCTTTTGCCCAAATTTTACGAGCAACTCGTCCAATTACAGAGTATTCTGGATCTATTCCGTTTGAAAAGAAAAAAGATAAGTTGGGTCCGAATTTATTAATATCCATTCCTCTGCTTAAATAATATTCTACATAGGTAAATCCGTTAGATAAAGTTAACGCTAATTGTGTAATTGGGTTTGCACCAGCTTCTGCAATATGATAGCCAGAAATTGAAACAGAATAAAAGTTTCTTACTTGCTTTTCTATAAAGTATTCTTGTACATCACCCATTAAACGTAATGCGAATTCCGTAGAAAAAATACAAGTATTTTGGGCCTGATCTTCTTTTAAAATATCTGCTTGTACAGTCCCTCTAACTTGTGCTAAAGTGTCTTTTTTAATTTGCTGATAAACATCCGAAGGTAAAACTAAATCACCAGTTAAACCTAATAATAGTAATCCTAAACCATTGTTTCCTTCTGGTAAATTACCTTGGTAAGTTGGTCTTTCTAACCCTTTATCATCGTAAATTTCTTTGAATTTTGATTCAACATCTGCTTCAAGATTATTTTCTTTGATATATTTCTCACAATTCTGATCGATGGCAGCGTTCATAAAGAAACCTAGCAACATTGGTGCGGGACCATTAATTGTCATTGAAACCGATGTCATGTGATGACTTAAGTCGAAACCAGAATACAACTTCTTAGCATCATCTAAACAACAAATCGAAACACCGGCATTACCAATTTTACCATAAATATCTGGTCTTTCACCAGGATCATTACCGTATAGAGTAACAGAATCGAACGCTGTGGATAAACGTTTAGCATCCATTCCTAAACTTACATAATGAAAACGTCTATTGGTTCTTTCTGGTCCGCCTTCTCCGGCAAACATTCTTGTAGGGTCTTCACCTGTTCTTTTAAACGGATACAAACCTGCTGTAAACGGAAATTCTCCAGGAACATTTTCTTGTAAATTCCAACGTAATAAATCTCCCCAAGCTTCGTATTTTGGTAAGGCTACTTTTGGAATTTTTGTATGAGAAAGTGACTCTGAATGTGTTTCTATTTTAATTTCTTTATCACGTACTTTAAAGGTGTAAATAGGATTTTTATATTTAGTTACTTTATCTTGCCAATTTAAAATGATTTCCCAGTTATAAGGGTTTAAATTTAGTTTTACCTTCTCAAATTGAGCTACTAATAATTTTACAAAATCAGTATTATCATTTTTTAAATCACTAATTACTGTATCTAAATCGATACCAGCTTTTGTGATTGCTACGGGTTTTTCTATAATAGATTCAATAGTTTTATGGATTCCGTATAACTTTTGAGCGACCTTAACTTGGTCGTTAGCAGTTTTGTCGTAAGCTCTGTTGTTTTCTGCAATTTCAGATAAATAACGAACTCTTGCTGGCGGAATTACAAAGATTTTTTCTGACATTTCCTTCGTAATTTCCATTTTAGACTTTAAGTCTGCATCAGTTTTTTCGACCAATTTATCCATAATACTTTTATATAAAGTATTCATTCCTGGATCGTTAAACTGAGAAGCAATTGTACCATAAACAGGTAAGTCATCTTGATGTATATGCCATAGATTATTATTACGCATATATTGCTTTTTTACATCTCTAACAGCATCTAAAGCACCTCTTTTATCAAATTTGTTAATTGCAACTAGGTCGGCAAAATCTAACATGTCTATCTTCTCTAGTTGAGTAGCAGCACCAAATTCTGGTGTCATAACATACAAAGAAGTATCAGAATGTTCTATAATTTCTGTGTCAGATTGTCCAATACCAGAAGTTTCTAAAATAATCAAATCGAATTCGGCAGCTTTTAAAACTTCTACTGCTTCATTTACATATTTAGATAAAGCTAAGTTAGATTGACGAGTTGCTAAAGAACGCATATAAACTCTAGAATTGTTAATTGCGTTCATTCTTATTCTATCACCTAAAAGTGCACCACCTGTTTTTCTTTTTGATGGGTCAACAGAAATTAAACCAATTGTTTTTTCTGGAAAATCGATTAAAAAACGTCTCACCAATTCATCTACCAAAGAAGATTTTCCTGCTCCACCGGTTCCTGTAATACCTAAAACCGGAGTTTTAGAATTCTTATTTTTTTGATGAATTTCATCTAAAGTCTTTTTTGCCACCTCAGGAAAGTTTTCTGCTGATGAAATTACTCTGGCAATATTCCCGATTTCTTTTTCTGCTAATTTAGATACATCAACATCAAGTATGTTTCCAATGGCAAAATCAGATTGTTGTACCAAGTCATTTATCATTCCTTGTAAACCTAATGCTCTACCATCATCCGGAGAATAAATTCTTGTAATACCGTAATCCATTAATTCCTTTATTTCTTCCGGAAGAATTACACCGCCACCACCACCAAATATTTTGATGTGTCCTGCATTTTTCTCCTTTAATAAATCGTACATATATTTAAAGTACTCGTTATGACCACCTTGGTAAGAAGTAATTGCAATAGCGTTTACATCTTCTTGTATTGCGCAGTTTACAACTTCTTCTACAGATCTATCATGGCCTAAATGAATAACCTCTACGCCAGTAGATTGTATAATTCTTCGCATGATATTAATAGCTGCATCGTGTCCATCAAAAAGCGCCGCGGCTGTTACTATTCTAACTTTATATGTAGGTTTATATGGTGTAATTTGTTCCATTCGTAATAAATGTTATAATTTTAGGTTGCAATTTACGAAAATCTTAAAAAAATATATAATTCTTTGTCGTTTTATAAATTGAAAAAAGTTTAGCGGAATTGATCCTACTTAATTTTTATAAATATGGCACAATAATTGGTATAATTTGATATGAAATTTAACTGTTAAAATAATCATTATGAGATATATGAAAATTACTTTATTGCTATTTGTTTTTGCGTTTTCTTCTTGTAACTCTGTTAAAGTAGTTACAGATTATGATACAAAAGTAGACTTTAATAAGTACAAAACCTTTGCTTTTTATAAAACAGGTATAGATAAAGCGGCAATTTCAGATTTAGACAAAAGAAGAATTTTAAATGCTATCGAAAGCGAGTTATTGCTTTTGGGATTTACCAAATCTGAAAATCCAGATATGTTGGTAAGCATTTTTACAAAATCTAGAGAAAAAGTAAATGTGAACCAAAATAATAATTTAGGTTATGGTTTTGGTTGGGGATGGAATCCTTGGATGTGGAACGGCAATAACAATGTAAATGTCTCGCAATATACAGAAGGTACTTTGTTTATTGACTTTATAGATAAGAATAAAAAAGAATTGGTTTGGCAGGGAGTTGGAACGGGAGCTTTAAAAGTGCAAAACAGAGAAAAAAAGGAAGAAAGAATAAAAGAGTTTGTAAAAGAGATAGTGTCTAAATTTCCGCCAGAAAAAAAAGAATAATATTTCATAGAAAAGCGTTCGTAAGAACGCTTTTTTTATGTATTAAATTGATACTTTTGCAGTATGTATAATAAAAGAATTCCTCTAGAAGAAGGCGATTACTATATAAACGAACAAGGTTATAAAGTTTTTACAGAAAAGTTTCATCTTAGAAGAGGTTACTGTTGTAAAAGTGGTTGTAAACATTGCCCTTATGGTTATGATAAAAAAACAGATTCTTTTAAATAATTGATTAATTAGTGACTTTAAAATTTTAAAGGTATCTTAATAATATAAAGAGTAAAAAACAGAAAATGATAAAAAGAATATTAGTTTTAGTTGTAGCGCTTCAATTTGTAGGTTGTGCAGAATTACAAAATGTAGTAAAGAATTTACCTAATGGAGGTGGTTTAACCCAAGACCAAATAGGTAATGGTTTAAGACAAGCTTTAGATAACGGAATTAAGAATCAAGTTACAAAGTTAACTTCTAAAGATGGTTTTTATAGAAACGAATTAGTTAAAATAATTTTACCAGAAGAACTCCAGGCTGTAGATAAAGGATTAAGAAGTTTAGGGTTAGGGAATTTAGCTGATGAAGGTATTAAGGTTTTAAATAGAGCGGCAGAGGATGCTGTTAAAACTGCTACGCCAATCTTTGTAAAAGCAGTAAAAGAAATAACATTTAACGATGCAAAAAATATCCTTTTAGGAGATAAAAACGCCGCAACTAATTATTTGCAAACAAAAACAGAGCAAAATTTATATGCAAGTTTTACACCTGTAATAGATAAATCTTTTTCTAAAGTTGGTGCCGATAAGGTTTGGAATAATTTAATATCAAAATACAATAATATTCCCTTTGTAAAAAAAGTGAATCCGGATTTAACTAATTATGTAACTACAGAAGCCTTAAAAGGAGTATTTACTATGATAGAGGTTGAAGAAAAAGGAATTAGGGAAAAAGTTGGATTGAGAAATACTGCATTGTTAAAGCAAGTTTTTGCTTTGCAAGATTAATAAAATACTGATTTTTAACAATTTGTCTTTAAATATTTTATTATATTTAAAGACAAATTGTTTTAATTATGTCACGTATACATCAACTACAAACTTACAGTAAGCATTTAGAAGACAGTTATTTTAAATTGTTAGAAAAATCTAACAGCTATCGTTTTATAGATGAAACTATAAGCGATTTTGCTGCATATAAGGCGATGAGAATTTTGGAAAAATTGAACAAACTTAATTACTTAAAGCATTAAGTGATTCAATGTCGTTTCTTAATTTTTTAAAATAATCAAAGGCTTTTATAAGTCTACTTCCGTACCAAGAAAAATATTCTCCATCAATTAAATGTACTTTAGAGCTAAAAATAAAATCATTTTTATTTTTTTCTTGAAAAGGAAAAGGTTCTGATGATAAAAAGATACAATCTATGTTTCTATTTTTTAAGTCGTCAATTTGAATTTCTGGGTATCTACTTAAGTTTTTATAGATATTATTAAAATTATTTATTTCTAATAAGTGATTGATAAATGTGTTATTGGCAGCAATCATCCATGGGTTTTTCCATATAAAATAAACAACGTTTAATGTAGGTTTGTCTTTAATAAACTGATTAAAATCTTTCAATTTTAATTCAATTTCTGAAATTATTTTAAAGGCTTTATCTTCACAAAAAAGAATTTTTCCGTAGTAATTAATTAAATTAAGTACGTCTTTAATAGTAAATAAATCAGAAACATGAGTCTTAGTAATTTTGCTGCATTTTTTTACGATTTCTTTCGTGTTTTCTTCTTTATTACAAAGAATAATCGTTGGGTTTAAAGCTTCAATTTTATCTAGCTTGATGTTTTTTGTACCACCAACAATAGTTTTTTCTTTTAAAAGATTTTTAGGATGTACGCAAAACTTTGTGATGCCAACAATTTGAGCTTCTAAACCTAGATCGACTAGCAATTCGGTTATGCTTGGTACTAATGATATGATTCTTAAATCTTCTTTCAATATTTATATTAAAGTAGCCATTTTAACTTGAAGCTCTTTAGCTTTTTTAGCTGCTTCATTGGCAAAGTTTATATCTTTAGAAGCATAAATAATTCCTCTAGAAGAATTTATTAAAAGTCCGATGTTTTTCGATAGGCCATACTTACAAACATCCTCTAAATTACCACCTTGCGCACCAACACCTGGTACAAGTAAGAAAGAATTTGGTACTATTTTTCTAATTTCTTTAAAATATTCTGCTTTTGTTGCGCCAACAACATACATCAAGTTTTTAGAGTTTTGCCAGTTTTTAGAAGTTTCTAATACGTGTTTATAAACTTCTAAATCATCAATTTTTTTTGTTTGAAAATCGAAAGCACCTTCATTAGAAGTTAATGCCAACATAATTGTGTGTTTGTTTTCAAAAGCTAAAAAAGGTTCTACAGAATCTTTACCCATGTAAGGTGCAACAGTTACAGAGTCAAAAGCTAAATCTTCAAAAAAAGCTTTTGCGTACATTGTAGAGGTATTGCCAATATCACCACGTTTTGCATCTGCAATTGTATATATTTCTGGATACTTTTTATTTAAATAGTTAATTGTTTTTTCTAAAGATTTCCATCCTTTTAAACCATATGCTTCATAAAAAGCAGTGTTTGGTTTGTAGGCAACACATAAATGGTGTGTAGCGTCAATTATTGCTTTATTAAATTCGAAAATAGGATCTTCTTCCTTAAGCAAATGCTCCGGAATTTTGTTTAGATCTACATCTAATCCAATACATAAAAACGATTTTTTCTTTTTAATTTGAGCTACTAATTCTTGTGTTGTCATAATTTAAATAAAGTTTCGCAAAAATACTTAATTTCACTTTAATTTGTAAGATTTAACAAGTAAAGAAGACCATAAAATAAATTATTATGTCTCTCTAATGAAAAAAATCTTATTAATTTTAGTAGTAGTCATTTCTAGTTGTAATCTAGAAAAGCCAACCGAGTTTTCAAATTTAGCTTTAAAAGAGGTTGTTTTCGATTTAAAAAAATCTCAAAAAACTTTTAAAAGTGTATTAGATACATATAGGGGGAAGAAAATTTTAATAGATGTTTGGGCTTCTTGGTGTTCCGATTGTATTAAAGGTTTACCAAGTGTTAAGAATCTTCAAAAAGAATATCCCGATGTAGTTTTTTTATTTTTGTCTGTGGATAAAAGTCAATCTGAATGGAAAAATGGGATTAGAAGATTTAAAATCAGCGGAGAACATTATAATTTGCCTAAAGGGATGAAGAATGGCGACTTTGTCGATTTTATAAACCTCAATTGGATTCCTAGATATTTGGTTGTTGATGAAAAAGGAGAAATCTCACTTTTTAAAGCTACAAGAGCTTCGGATAATGCAATAGTAGATGCGCTAAATAAAACTATATAAATCGTTTTAGTAACTAATTTCGATTGTAACTAATAAATTAAGTTCCATTTCTTAAATTTACATCAGAAATTAAAATTAAAAATATAGCTTTTAAGCTTTAAAAATAATAATTATGAGAACAAAGATTGTTGCAGGAAATTGGAAGTTGAATAACAATAAAGAAGAAAGTAAAAGTTTAATAAAGTCTTTAAAAAAAGCAATTAAAAATTTACCGTTAGAGAATACACGTGTTATAGTGGCGCCAACTTTTGTAAACTTATCGTCTTCTGTTAAAGCTGCAAAAAAATCTGTGATAGAAGTAGTTGCTCAAAACATGCATCAAGCAAAAAACGGAGCTTTTACAGGAGAAGTATCTGCAGATATGTTAAAAGCTATAGGTGTAGAAACTGTAATTTTAGGTCATTCAGAAAGAAGAACTTATTTTAACGAAACTGATGCTGCATTGGCAGAAAAAGTAGATGCTGTTTTAGAAAATGGTATGGAAACAATTTTTTGTTTTGGTGAATTGTTAGAAGATAGAAAATCTGACAATCATTTTAAAGTAGTAGAAAGTCAACTTTCTAATGCATTGTTTCATTTAGAAGCTAAAGATTGGGGAAGCATAATTTTGGCTTACGAACCGGTTTGGGCTATAGGTACAGGTGAGACTGCAAGTCCAGAACAAGCGCAAGAAATGCACGCTTTTATTAGAAGTATTATAGAGAAAAAATATAGTAAAGAAGTAGCAGATAATGTTTCTATCTTGTATGGTGGAAGTGTAAAACCTGCAAATGCAGAAGAGATTTTCTCTAAACCAGATGTAGATGGAGGTTTAATTGGTGGTGCAGCTTTAAAAGTAGAAGATTTTACAGGAATTATTAATGCTATCTAATTAGGTAACTTTAAAAGAAAACCAATAAATTTGCATCGAGATATTTTCTCGATGCATTTTTTTTGATTTAATAATTATGGATAACATTTATATAGAGTACAATTTTACTGTTTCACCAAAAGAACCAGCAACAGAAATTTTAATAGCAGAGTTAGGAAACGTTGGTTTTGAAAGTTTTGTAGAGAATGAAAATGGAGTAACAGCTTATATTCAAAAAAGTGAATGGAATTCAGAAATTCTAGAATCTATTTTTGTTTTAAATTCTGATGAGTTTTCAATTGAATTTACTCAAAATGAAGTAGCGCAAACTAATTGGAATGCAGAATGGGAAAAAAACTTTACACCAATTCAGGTAGATGATTTAGTAAGTATTCGTGCGCCGTTTCATGAAAACCCTAATTTAAAATATGATATCGTTATAGAGCCAAAAATGAGTTTTGGTACTGGACATCATGAAACAACACACATGATGGTACAGCATTTGATAAATTTAGATTTAAAAGGTAAATCTGTTTTAGATATGGGTTGTGGTACAGGAATTTTAGCAATTTTTGCAGAAATGAAAGGTGCTGCACAATTAGAAGCTATAGATATCGATAATTGGTGTTATGAAAATTCATTAGAAAATGTAGCTAGAAATAATTGTAATAATATAGCTGTTTTCGAAGGAGATTCATCATTATTAATCAACAAAAAATTTGATGTAATAATTGCAAACATTAACAGGAATATTCTATTGATGGATATGAAAATATATACAGAATGTTTAAAAGAAAACGGCGTTTTGTTATTAAGCGGATTTTATGAGGAAGATATACCGGTTATAGATGCAGAAGTTTCTAAATACAATTTAAAATTAGAAACTTATATTACCAGAAATAATTGGGTAGCATTAAAGTATAATAAATAATTTTTTATATTTTTATAATATGAGTACAAAAGAAAAAATTCAAGAACAAGTTGATGTTTTAGAGCAAGAAGTTTTTCAGCATGAAATAGTTTTGCATAATGATGATGTTAATACTTTTGATCATGTAATAGATTCTTTAATGAGTGTTTGTGATCATACCGTAGAGCAAGCAGAACAATGTGCAACTTTGGTGCATTATAAAGGTAAGTGTACTGTAAAGTCTGGTGAGTTTAAAGATTTAGAACCAAGATGTTCTAAATTATTGCAATTGGGTTTATCAGCAGAATTAATATAGGGTATATGGAAAACGTTTTTAAGTATTTCGAATTTTCTGACTTTTTTAAGGACCAGTCTGGTTCTTTTTCTGGAAATGAAATTTGTTTTACAGATTTAAATGATACTCATTTTTTAATTTTCGAGAAAGATGGTTTGCAATATAATTTATATGTATCTAAGTTTTTAAATAAAAAAGAAGTAGGGTATAAGCAACCAGAAATTTTAGAATTGGTTGTAAGTAATTACGATAAAAGCAAACCAGAACATAGAATTGCATTAAGACAATATTTAGACTAAACTTGAGAGAAATCTCAAGTTTTTTATTTTTTTATAAAAACCAAGGGACTTTTATAAACGTATGTGTCTTATATAATAGAACGTAAGAAATGAGTTTAAGATTTATAATAATATTTGTAGTGGTGTTTTCTTTTCCTTTTTTAGGATATAGTCAAATTGTGCCGCCTCCAATTCCACCACCACCGCCACCAGGTTTACCAATAGATGGTTTTACTAGTGTTTTATTGGTTGTAGGAATGTTCTATGGATCAAAAAAGATATTTAAAGATAGTAGTAGTTAGTTTTAATACTAAGTTTGGTTAGATAAAAGGCCTTAAGCGAAAGTTTAAGGTCTTTTTGTATAATAAAAAACCCACTTCAAAAGAAGTGGGACGCTTATTGCGTGAAGATAAGGGGTATAATATATTTTTGTAAATTTTCGTAGTTGTAATAAAAACTTAAATTTAGTTAATTGTTTTTGAATAATAACTATTTAAATGAATTTAATTTTGAATTTAATAAAAAAAGCTTCCATAAATATGGAAGCTTTTTTTTGTGACCATGCTAGGATTCAAACCTAGAACCTCTTGAGCCGTAATCAAGTGCGCTATTCAGTTGCGCCACATGGCCTTTTTGCGGGTGCAAATATAAATGCATTTTTTTAAACTAAGAAATCTTATGCGGTTTTTTTACGAATTTATTTCTTTAGTGTATGCGTCAATAATATTTTGTGCTTTATCAATATCAGATTTTAAGATAAGTAATTCAACAGCTGTTCTATGTTCTCCAAAGCCGCCTAATCTTGCAGATTCTACTCTATCTTTAATTATTGATCCAATGTTGTTGCTATTTAATCTGTTCTGTAGTCCTTTTACAATAATAAAAGAACCAGAAAATATTGTTACGTGTTCTGTTTTCATAATATGTAGTTTTTATTCTAACGAATTCTGAGTTACAAAAGCTCGCCAACCAATAATAGCCATTTGCAGCTTTGTAGCTTTAGAGAGATCTAAACCTCTTTTAGTATAAGAAGGTAGAAATAGTTTGTTAATTTTTGCAAGAAATTTAAATACTCGTTTTTTCATTAGGTGTTAATTTCAATATCAAATTTAATGAAAATAAACAACTCTTTTTAAAGAGTTGTTTTTATATGAAGATTAGAATAGTACAGAAAAAATAATGTCTGCAATATCTTTAACGGTTTTTGTAATAATAAGTATCATAATATAAGTTTTAAAAGTTAATAAATTGAGGTAATTTCGAAATTGTCTTATCAATATATATAGATTGAAAGCCTATTACCAAACAGTTTAATACTTATTTATTAGATTGATTTTAAGTTTGTAACTATAAAATAAATATAAGTTTTAATGTGAAACCATCTATCCTTGTAATTAGTTTGTTTTATTTATTAATTATCTTAATTATATTTTAAAGTGTAACTATATTAAGGGGTAATTTTTGTCATTTTTGAAAAATAAAGCAAAACAGATATTTTATAACTAAAATTTTTCGCGTTCTATCTTTTCCTTTATCTTAAAGTGATAATAATGTATCTTCGCACAAAACAAATTTTATGAGTATTTTTTATGTAATTATTGGTTTAGTTATGTTGGTTG
>JAHDHO010000023.1 GCA_020631275.1 Polaribacter sp.
CATTTAGTTTGATAGTGTATTTTGAATTGTTAAAAATATAAATATATATTGGTTTAACATTATGGTTTTCCTTTTAATCATCTCTTTGTGTATTGTTTTAATACATTAATAATAGAAGATATAGTATTGTTGTTATATATTCCTTTCTTTATGGTTACAGAGATTTCCGCTTAGTGAAATAAAAAAGAGGGTAAACTGTATCTATAAACTGTAAACGATACCCACCCTCTACATAAACGATATTATGATTTCTCTCATTATAATTACACCATTCTTGCATTGCTTTTTTATTTACAAAATTTTCTGAATAGTTCTTTTTTAAGTTAATAAAACCAGACTTAAATGCATAGTTTTTTAATCTTGATGCCGTAGCTTTAGAGATATTAAATATATCTGTAACACCATTAACAGATACAGGAGCTGGTTGTTGTTTATAATTAAACTTAGGAGAGATAAAATAATAGGTGCTTTCCTTTATTTGCACGCTTTTTTCACTCTTAACTTTTCTCCAAAAATCTTTGTGGAGATATCCATAAATAACTGCTCCTGTGACTGCTTTTAACTCTTTGTAGGTTTTAAAATTTATAGGAAATGCTAATCTTACTTCCCAATTGTTTTCTTCTCTAAGCTTATCAAATGCTCTTATACTGTAATATTCTGTTTTACTATTGTACACTAACCATCCTAAGGATTTTAAAAAATCAATGTGTTTATTAATTGTTTTTCTACTAACTTTTAACTCCCATCTTAAATATGAAATTTCATCACTAATTAGTTTTGATTTTCCATTTCTATATAACAGTTTTAATAGTAGAAAAGTTTTTAATTCATTTGAATAGTTACCTGTCTGTGCATCAATAAACATTTGTATTGGAACATTGATATGCTTACTAATTCTTACTATTTTTTTTTATTATAATTATCATCTATTATACTATGCATATCAGATAACTTATAATAAGTTTTTCCTTTAATTTTCGAATAGGGTAAAATACCTTCTGCTCGCCAATTGGATGCTGTTTCTTTACTTATTTTAAAAAGTTGTAAAATATCTGCATTGTCTAATATTACGTAATTTGGGTCTTGTTTATTTTTAAATTCACTTTGCTTAATCAAATGTTCTAATCTGTCTGAAATCTTTTTTAAAGAGTCGTTAAATGGGTGTTGAAAATTGCTCATCTTATTTGTTTTTAGAGTTAATACTAATTAATGCCTGGTCTAACTCTTCTCTTTTGTATCTGATGAGATTTCCTAATCGATAAGGTTTTAACACTCCTTTTTTATTCCAATCTGAAAGGGTAACTAATGATACTTTTAAGATTTTTGCAACTTCTTTTCTTGTAAGGTATTCTGGTTGCTTTTGTGGTTGAAAATTTAGAACTATTTCTTTTAGTTCTGTTCTAACATCTTTTAAAATGTTACTTGCTAATTGTTGTGGTGTAATACCGTGTACTTGTGTGATGTTGTTCTCTAACATTTAATATTATTTTAAAATTATGAGGACAAAATTATAGAACAACACGACATTTTTTATTATTGGAGTAGCTCCAAAAGGTACTCCAACTCTATATTAAATCATCTAATATTTTATTGATTTTATCAATATCTTTCTGATAATTAGCTCCGTTTCCTGAAACTGATTTATCAAGTTTTTGAATGTTGGTTTTTATGTTTTTTTGATGTAAACCTGTTATTGAACTAATTAATTCGGCTTGTTTAACTTTGGATGCATCCTCTATTTTTGGATGTGTAAAAAAGCCAATTTCTTGAAGTAATAAAACTATTTGATTTGCAGTTAGTTGGTTTTGTTTTTCCTGTATGACTTGTTGAAGTTCTTCTTTGGGAATAGGTGTAAGATACACTGCATCACGTTCCGAAATAGTGAGTTCTGTATACTCATTATAAAAACTACTACCTTTTTCAATACTTACTTTATAACCAAATTGTTTTGCTTTTTCTGATAGGAAGTTAATTTTTTTATTAAACGAAATTTCATAATTATTAAAATTTGCAGAAAATAAGTCGCTGTAATTTACAGTTGCAGATATAAAGTTAACAGGAACTTCTTTTAAAATTCTATTTGGTTCTGGGTTGTTAAAAACCTCAATCTCATATTTTATAAAATCTAATAAATCAGCATCTATACTATTCTCTTTAAATTCCAAAAACCTATTATCAAAATGATTTTGATAAACTTGAAGTGGGCAGTCAAAATAAAAGTAATTATTTTCTATCGACAGTTTATATATATCATCAATATCAAAATAGAATGATGCTTTTTTTTCTTTTAAATCATCAAATTTCTTTTTTATATCCTGATAAGCTTCTGAAAATTGGTTTTGGTTAATTTTAAGTCGCTCGTATTCTTCTAATTTCAATAAATCTTTATTGTATAATGATATATTATTAACAAGTTCATTTATAAACTTTTTAAATTCTTTAGCCATTTTTTTTTGTCTAAATATAAAAAAATTCTAGAACTATTTTAAACATTAAAAAAACCGCTTTTTACAATATGAGAAGCTCTTTCTTGGTCTTTAATGCGAATATATTTATAGAATTCTTTCTCTGTAGTATGTCCTGAAAATAGCATAATATCAAAAACACTCATACCCACTTTGTACTTATTTGTGCAAAAACTTCTTCTTGCAGTATGGCTTTTAATCAAATCGTATTTTGGTATCATTTCTGAATACTCTATTCCGCCTTTTGTGTAATCGCATTTAACTAAAGTATTTAACTCTAGCATTTGTCCTACTTGTTTTATATAATCGTTTAAAATGGGTTCTGCTATTCTTTTTGGCGGTTTACCATTATGCCTTTTATCCATAATTTCTTGCATTTCTTTTGTGATAGGACAATGCACAGTTCTATGATATTTTTTATTTTTCTTTTGCTTAATTTCAAAATATTTATAACCATCTATTTCAATAATATCATTTTCTGATAAACCATTATAATCGCTAATTCTTTGCCCTGTATAACAACCAATTAAGAAAACATCTCTTGCTAATTCTACCTCTGGATATTTTGACAAATCTTTATTAAACATATCTTGAATTTCTGCATCAGTTAAATAAATTTCTGTTGTTATTTCTTTTACTACTTTAAAATCGTTGCTTTTGAATTTCTGATTCTTTGTATATCCTTCTGAAAGTGCATAATTTAAAAAGGTTTTAAAGTTCTTTATATGCTTTCCTATTGTATTTAAAGCATATTTTTTACTTTCCATGAACGTATTGAATTCATTATAGAAACGCATATCTATATAATCAAACATCAATTTTTTATTGAAGTGTTTTTCATATTCTTGCAACCTCTTTTTAGTTTGCTTGTAAGACCTAATCGTTATAATAGAAATATTGCCTTCTTTTTGCTCTATGTATTTATCTATAACATCAAAAAAAGAGAGGTTTGTATCAATTTCTTGATTGGGTATAATCTTACCTAAAAAAACATCTAATTTGTATTTTAAGAGTTCATTAGAAACGTTTTTAGACTCTTTTAAAAGATTAGAGTATTCTTTATTCAAATAACTTTCTAACTCGCTTAAATCTTCATTTATCTTATCTTTATCCTCAATGCCTACTTTGTTTTTAATGCGTTGCTTTCTGAAATCCCAATTGTTGAAACTAGCTTTGTAGCCTGTAGAGTATTTAAATCGATTTTTACCGTAACTGAAGAATAGAAATATAATACTTTGTAAGTTCTTATTTTCTTCTAACTTTGTTTTTGAGACCTTAAAAGCAAATCTAATTGTGCCTTTTGTTCTCTCAACCCCTTTATTCATAGCGTTTTATTTTTAATAAAGATACAAAAAAGGGTGCTAATTAGGGTGCTAATAAGAGTTTTTTTATATAAAATTGTAGATAATTCACTTACCAACAGAAAACAACAAAACCCTTATATATAAAGGGTTTTAGCAAGTTTTATTATAATTTACAATATATTAACAAAGCAATCAAAAGTACTGGAGGTACCACTTAAAAACCCAAACTTTTGTTTGGGTTTTTTTTATGTTTATAACTTAAAATTCGCTCTAAATCAAAGACAAAATTGCTGGTAAAATAGCATTTGTATTGTTTTTATTCCAGATTAAAGAAAGTTTCGTTTTTTGCGGAATTTTATCTAATTCTATAAACTTAATTTTATAACCTGCTTTTTTAGCTAAAGATTTTGGTACAATTGAGATTCCGAAATTATTTTCTACCAACTTAAATATAGAACTAGAATGTATTGTATTGTGAGAAACTAACGGTGTAAAACCGCAATCATCAAAAATTTGCATTACTTTTTCATAATAAGAAGCACTATATTTTGCATCAAAAAGTATAAACGATGCTTCTTTTAACTCTAATAACCCTTTAAAGTTGTCTTTATCAATTTTATGATTTTCAGGCAAAACCAAACAAAAATTCTCCGTTAAAATTGTTTTAATTTCCAAAGCCCTTGGCACTCTTTCTAACCTAACAAAACCAATATCTATAGACATAGATAATAAATTATCTATTTGTTGCTGATTATCAATTTCTTTTAAATGAAATAAAACATTTGGATTTTTTTTCTCAAAATTCAATAATAAATTAGGAATAACATCTTGCATTGCAGAACCAACATAACCAATTTTTAATTCTCCTTTTTTTCCATCGTGTAATAATTTGGCATTGTCTAAAGTATGAGAAAGTGTTTTTAATTGAAGCGAAAACTCTGTTTTAAGATACTCTCCAACCTTTGTTAAAACCACTTTTCTATTATGCCTTTCAAATAACACAACACCCAATTCTTCTTCTAATAATTTAATTTGTCTACTTAAACCTGGTTGAGAAATAAACAACTTTTCAGCAGCTTTTCTAAAATGTAATTCCTCAGCAACTGCTAAAAAATAACGCATATGTCTTAACTCTATTTGATAACTCATAGTTATTATTTACTACAATAAACAATATTAATAAGCATCAAAAGTAATTATAACTTTGTTAAGACTCAATTTATATAGAAATAATGTTTAAATACGGAATAGATCAGCTTACACTTCATAAAGTACAAGAAATAGCTAATGGTAATTTAAAAGCTAGTATTAATGATGAAGCCAAAGAAAAAATAATTTCTTGCAGAAAGAAAGTAGAAATAATTACCAAAAACGATAAGGTAGTTTATGGTATAAACACTGGCTTTGGACCTTTGTGTGATGTACAAATTTCACCAGAAGAAACAAATCAACTTCAAAAAAACTTATTAATTACACATGCAGTTGGTGTAGGTAATAATATAGATAAACAAATATCTAAACTAATGATGATCTGTAAAGTACATGCACTTTGCCAAGGTTTTTCTGGTGTTAGACTAGAATTAATAGAACGCATTATCTACTTTATAGAGAATGATTTACTACCAACGGTTCCAGAACAAGGTTCTGTTGGTGCCTCTGGAGATTTAGCACCACTTTCTCATTTATTTTTGCCTTTAATTGGTGAAGGTGATTTTTGGGTTAAAAATGAAATTTTATCAGCTAAAGAAGTTTTAAAAAAGCATAATTTAAAACCTTTAGAATTACAAGCAAAAGAAGGTTTGGGTTTAATAAACGGTACTCAATTTATACTTGCACACACAATTACTGGCCTGCTAAAAATGGAATATTTATTAGATTTAGCAGATATTTCTGGCGCTATGAGTATTGAGGGCTACAAAGGAAGTTCTTCGCCATTTAGAGAAGAACTACATAGAATTAGGCCTTTTAAAGGAAGTATTAAAGTTGCAGAAAGAATGAGAAACCTTTTTAAAGATTCTCAAAACATTACTTCTCATGAAAACTGCGAACGTGTGCAAGACCCTTATTCTATGCGTTGCATTCCACAAGTTCATAGTGCTTCTAGAAATGCATTTTATCATTTATTAGAACTAGCAGAAATAGAAATGAATTCTGTTACAGACAACCCAATTGTTTTAAGTGATACTGAGGCAATTTCTGGAGGTAATTTTCACGGACAACCATTAGCAATGGCCTTAGATTATTGTTCTATTGCAGCTTCAGAATTAGGAAATATTGCAGACAGACGTTGTTATTTGTTACTAGAAGGAAAATATGGTTTACCAAGATTATTAACAAAAAGTGGTGGTTTAAATTCTGGTTTTATGATTCCGCAATACACCACAGCAGCTTTAGTTACAGAAAATAAATCTTTGTGTTTTCCTCCTTCAGCAGATAGTATTCCTACTTCTTTAGGACAAGAAGATCATGTTTCTATGGGAAGTATTTCTGGTAGAGAATTCAATCAAATTCTAGGGAATTTAGAAAAAATATTAGCCATAGAATTAATGTATGCTGCACAAGCGTTAGAATTTAGAAGACCTAATACTTTTTCTGAAATCATAGAAAAAAATCATTCGATAATTAGAGAAAAGGTTGATAAATTAGAAGATGACAGGCTTTTAAAGGATGATATCAACAATATGATTCAATTGGTAAAAACTAAAAAATTAATTGTAAAATATAATTAATCATGACATTTAAAGAACAAATTCTAGAAGGAATTCCAAAAATATTACCTCCCAAAAAAGAATATCCAGAAGATATTAATAGAGCACCTAAAAGAAAAGATATTCTACCTATTGAAGAAAAACAATTAGCAATAAAAAATGCTTTACGATATTTTCCAAAAGAATGGCATCAAGAATTAGCAATAGAATTTGCTAATGAACTAAAAGAATTTGGTAGAATTTACATGTATCGTTTTAAACCAAATTATAAAATATTTGCAAGAGCAATTACAGAATATCCTGCAGAAACACAGCAAGCTGCAGCAATTATGTTAATGATTCAAAATAATTTGAATCCTGATGTTGCACAACATCCAGAAGAACTAATTACCTATGGAGGAAATGGTGCAGTTTTTCAAAATTGGGCACAATATCTTTTGGTGATGCAGTATTTGGCAATTATGACAGAAGAACAAACATTGCATTTATATTCTGGGCATCCTATGGGTTTATTTCCTTCTTCTAAAAATGCGCCAAGAGTTGTGGTAACTAACGGAATGATGATTCCTAATTACTCAAAACCTAACGATTGGGAAAAAATGAATGCTTTAGGCGTAACGCAATATGGCCAAATGACAGCTGGTTCATTTATGTATATTGGCCCACAAGGAATTGTACATGGAACTTCAATAACTGTAATGAATGCTTTTAGAAAAATTTTACAAAAAGATGAAAATCCGAATGGAAAAATATTTTTAACAGCAGGTTTAGGTGGCATGAGTGGCGCACAACCAAAAGCAGGAAATATTGCTGGCTGTATTACTATTTGTGCAGAAGTAAATAGAAAAGCTGCTACAAAAAGACATCAACAAGGTTGGGTAGATGTTTTAATTGATGACATTGATGTTTTAGTAAAAAGAACATTAGAAGCAAAAGAAAATAACGAAGTTGTTTCCATTGCATTTATTGGGAATGTTATTGATGTTTGGGAAAAATTTGACGAAGAAGATATTTTCATTCATATTGGTTCAGACCAAACATCACTTCATATTCCTTGGACAGGTGGCTATTATCCTGCAGATTTATCTTACGAAGCATCTAATATTCTAATTAGAGAAAATCCTGAACTTTTTAAAGAAAAAGTACAAGCATCTTTAAGAAGACATGCAAAAGCTATCAATAATCATACTAAAAAAGGTACTTATTTCTTTGATTACGGAAATGCTTTTTTATTAGAATCTTCTAGAGCTGGTGCAGATGTTATGGCAAAAAATAATATCGATTTTAAATACCCTTCTTATGTACAAGATATTTTAGGACCTATGTGTTTCGACTATGGTTTTGGTCCTTTTAGATGGGTTTGTGCTTCAGGAAACTCTAAAGATTTGGATAAAACTGATGAAATTGCAGCAACTATTTTGCAAGAGTTAATGGAAAATTCTCCAGAAGAAATAAAACTTCAAATGCAAGACAACATTACTTGGATACAAAATGCAAAATCTAATAAAATGGTGGTTGGTTCGCAAGCAAGAATATTATATGCAGATGCAGAAGGACGAATAAAAATTGCAGAAGCATTTAATAATGCCATTGCTAAAGGAGAAATTGGCGCCGTTATTTTAGGAAGAGATCATCATGATGTTAGTGGAACAGATTCTCCTTTTAGAGAAACTTCTAATATTTACGATGGAAGTAAATTTACAGCAGACATGGCAATTCATAATGTAATTGGAGACAGTTTTAGAGGGGCAACTTGGGTTTCTATTCATAATGGTGGTGGCGTTGGCTGGGGAGAAGTTATTAATGGTGGTTTTGGAATGCTATTAGACGGAACAAAAGAAGCGGAAGTAAAATTAAAAAACATGCTTTTCTATGATGTTAATAATGGAATCGCTAGAAGAAGTTGGGCTAGAAATGATGAAGCAATTTTTGCAATTAAAAGAGAAATGGAAAGAACACCAAATCTAAAAATTACTTTACCTAATTTAGTAGAAGAAAACCTATTAAAAAACTTGTTTTAATGAATGTACTTTTTAAAAATATAAAAGAATTAATTCAGGTTAGAGAAACTTCTACAAACTTTCTTTCAGGAAAAGAAATGAGCATTTTGCCAACTATTAAAAATGCTTTTTTATTAGTTGAAAACGGGATAATTTCTGACTATGGAATTATGGAAAACTGTCCTGAAATTGACATTAAGACAATTGACGCAAAAGGAAAAATGATTTTACCTTCTTGGTGCGACTCTCATACACATTTAGTATATGCTGGTAATAGAGAAGATGAATTTGTAGATAGAATTAATGGATTGTCTTATGCTGAAATTGATAAAAATGGTGGTGGAATTTTAAATTCAGCTAAAAGATTACAACAAACTTCTGAAGAAGATTTGTATAACCAAAGTAAAATTCGGTTAGAGGAAATTATTCAATTAGGTACTGGAGCTATAGAAATTAAATCTGGTTATGGTTTAACAAAAAACGCAGAACTAAAAATATTACGCGTTATAAAAAAACTAAAAGAAAATCATTCTATAGAAATAAAAGCTACTTTTTTAGGTGCACATGCTGTTCCATCCGCATTTAAAGACAATAAAAGCGGCTATTTACAAATGCTTATTGATGATATTCTACCAACAATAGAAAAAGAAAACTTAGCAGATTTTATAGATATTTTCTGTGAAACAGGTTATTTTTCTGTGGAGGATACCAAACTAATTTTAAAAGCAGGTAAAAAACATGGTTTAGTTGGCAAAATTCATGTGAATCAGTTTACTGCAATTGGAGGTATTAAAGCCGGAATTGATAACAGTGTTTTATCTGTAGACCATTTAGAAGAAATGAGAACAGAAGATATTGAAGTTTTAAAAAACACCAAAACAATGCCAGTTGCTTTACCTAGTTGTTCCTTTTTTTTAAGCATTCCTTATACACCTGCTAGAAAAATGATAAAAGCAGGTTTACCTTTAGCTTTAGCCACAGACTACAATCCTGGTTCTACACCTTCTGGAAACATGAACTTTGTAGTTTCTACAGCTTGTATAAAAATGAAAATGACACCCGAAGAAGCTATAAATGCAGCTACAATTAACGGAGCTTACGCAATGAATTCACTAAACAAAGTGGGCTCTATAACTAAAGGAAAACTCGCAAACCTAATTTTAACTAAAGAAATAAATTCGTACAACTTTATCCCTTATTCTTTTGGAAACCATTGTATCGAAAAAGTTTTTTTAAAAGGAACAGAAATTAAAAAAGCATAAAAATGGAATTTTTTAAAGATTTAAAAGTTACTTATAAAGCAGGTGATGTAAATAATTATTCTGGTAGAAAAACTCCTCTCAAAAATCAATATTGGTATCAAAATATAAAAATTGATTCATTAGAGAATATAGTTTATAAAGATGAAAAAAGATTTGGAATTATTGGGTATGCCTGCGATGAAGGTGTTAGAAGAAATTTTGGCAGAATTGGTACAAAACATGGTCCTGAAAGCATTCGAAAAGCTTTAGGTAAACTCCCGATTCATTACACTAATAAAACAACAACAGATTATGGTGATTTAATATGTGTTGAAAATAATCTAGAAGATTGCCAAGAGGCTTTTTCAAAATCGATAACAGAATTAATTACAAACGGAATTTTACCAATTGGCATTGGTGGTGGTCATGATATTGCTTATGCGAATTTTAACGGAATTAATAACGCAATCAAATCATCAGAAAATAATAAAATAGGTATTATTAATTTTGATGCTCATTTTGATTTAAGAAAAGTAAAAACACAACCAAATTCCGGAACTCCTTTTAATCAAATTTTATCTAAAAATGATAACGCATTTTATTTCGCTATTGGCATTCAACAACAATCAAATACAAAAGAATTATTTAAAATTGCAAAAGAACACAATGCAAAATTTGTTACCAATTTTGATTGTGAAACATTTACAAATCAGCTTAAAAACAAATTAAAAACATTTATACAAAACGTAGACTACCTTTATATTACAATAGATTTAGACGGATTCTCGTCTGCTTTTGCCCCTGGAGTAAGTGCGCCTTCTGCTTTTGGCTTTTCTCCTTTATTTGTATGTAATGTATTAGCTTATCTTTTAAAAACTAAAAAAATAATTTCTTGTGATATTGCAGAATTAAATCCTAAGTTCGATCAAGACAATACAACTGCAAAATTGGCCGCAAGATTGGTAGATTATATTATTTTAAAAGCATAAAAAAAGCCTTTTAGAATTCTAAAAGACTTTTTTATTATTTATAAGAATGAAATTACTTTAACATTTGAAGATTATTTACTTCTTGATTTGTTAAAGGTCTCCATCTTCCTCTTGGTAAGTTTTTCTTAGTTAACTCAGCAAAAATTACTCTATCTAATTTATTTACTTTGTAACCTACGTGTTCAAAAATCTTACGTACAATTCTGTTTCTACCAGAATGAATTTCGATTCCGATTTCAGATTTTGGCTGTCCTTCAACATAAGAAACAGCATCAATAAATACCTTTCTACCTTCTATAATTACCTCACCTCTTAGCTTTTCTAGATCTCTTAAATCTAATTTTCTATCTAAGGATGCGTGATATAATTTACGAACGTTGTGTTTTGGATGTGTTAATTTTTTTGCCAAATCACCATCATTGGTAAACAATAACAAACCTGTTGTATTTCTATCTAATCTACCTACCGGATATATTCTTTCTTTAGAAGCATTTGATACTAATTCCATTACTGTTTTTCTTCCTCTATCATCATCCATTGTAGTGATGTAGTTTTTTGGCTTGTTCAGTAAAATATATCTTTTTTGTTCAGGAGAAATTGAAGTTCCATCGAAACGAACAACATCATCTGGCTGAACTTTATACCCCATTTCTGTAACTAACTTTCCATTTACCTCTACACTACCGTGCTCGATATATGTATCTGCTTCTCTTCTTGAGCAAATTCCGGAATTAGCAATGTATTTATTTAAACGGATTCCTGATGATTCATCAGATTTTGGAGTTTCTTTTACTTTAGAAAAAGATTTTTTAGTATTTTTTCTTCCTAACGGAGAACTTTTCTTGTTTGAAGTTCCACTTTTTCTACTTAAAGGTGTACTTTTTTTACCTTCTTGTCGTCCTCTCGACGAGTTTCTATTTGAATTCATTATAAAAATTTTTGCAAAGGTAGTTATATTATTGAATTCTAGTTCAATCTATTAATCACTTTATCTAATAGAAGTGATGTATCAATAAAAATTAAACACAAAACGCCAATTAAAAGCAACAACTTTAAAATATTATGTAGCATTCTGTAGTGGTTTCTTGTTTGAGTTTTCCAAAGTGAAAAACCTACAAAAAACAAAATAATTAATGCAAAATAAAAGTAGTATCGCATGTAACTTAAAGATGGGTAACTGAACAAAATACTAACTGGAACAATGGTTAAAGCAAGTAATACTATAGATATTGTTTTAGTTTTTCGTTCTCCATAAACCACCGGAAATGTATTATAATTACTTACAATCGCTCCTTTTAAATTCTGCAAATCTTTAATAAGCTCTCTAACCATAACTACCAAAAACAGAAAACTAGCATGCACAAAAATTATGGGCGAAAAATTACCAAAATAAACAAAAACAGCAAAAAATGGTAAAACAGTTAAGATTGTAGCGGTTACAAATCCTAAAATAGGATTCATTTTTAATTTATGTGAGTAAAACCAAATAGCAAAAATATAAACAGCGAAAAAAAATGCTGCTCGCCATGAAATTAAAACACCAAATAAGAAACCTATAAAGTTTAATATAAAATACAACCTTAGTTTTGTAGACTGCTTTACAAAATTATCTAAACCAGCTTTAACAGGTCTGTTAATCTTATCTATTTTAGAGTCGTAAAAGTTATTAATTATGTACCCACCCGCAATTACAAATACAGATGCCAATACTAAAAATAGTAAATGCAAATCGAAAAGCACTTCTTTTAAAGACTTGGCTGGTGAAAAAATAAATATTGCGGCAAGATATTGTGCTACAATTAAAACTAAAATATTGTAACCTCTAACTGCAGAAAATAAACTAAAAAATTTAAGAATTGTTCTTTTTAATTTTGAAGTACTCATAAAGTTTTTTAAAATCTATAAACCAATTCTAGCTTATAATCTTTTAAACTTTTTTGAGCTTTTGCAAAATCTTCTGTAAAACCTAAAATATAACCACCTCCACCAGAACCACAAAGTTTAAGGTAATAATCGTTTGTAGAAATACCTTTTTCCCAAACTTTATGAAAAGCAGAAGGAATCATTGGTTTAAAATTCTTTAAAACAATTTTAGATAATGATTTTACATTACCAAACAAAGACTTTACGTTGCCTTGTAAAAAATCTTCTATACAAGCATCTGTAGTTGTAGAAAATTCTTCGCTAATCATTTTTCTAAAACCTTCGTTTTTCATCTTATTCATAAAGATGTTTACCATTGGTTCTGTTTCACCAATTTGCTCTGAGTCTAAAAGAAAAACTGCTCCTTTTCCTTCTTTTTGTGAAGGAATACCTGCTGGTTCTACATTGTCTTTAGAATTAATTAAAATTGGTAAACTTAAATAACTATTTAAAGGATCTAATCCAGAGCTTTTACCGTGAAAAAAAGATTCCATTAAAGAAAAAACTGATTTTAAATTTAACAATTTATCTCTTGTTAAATTTTCTAAAACAGTAATTTTATCAGATGCATACTTATCATAAATAGACGCTACTAAAGCACCCGAACTACCAACACCATATCCTTGCGGAATTGAAGAATCGAAATACATACCGTTTTCGATATCTTTTTTTAATTCTTCTAAATTAAAAGTAACTAAATCTGTTTTTAAGTTTGATAAATATGTGTAAAATTTTTGCAAATTACTATTAGAATCTAAAGCTTTACCAAAAAGATCTTTAGATGTTTTTAAAGCGCCTCTGTATGCGTTAAAAGGAATTGCAAGACCTTTAGAGTCTTTAATAATTCCGTATTCTCCAAAAAGTAAAATTTTAGCGTAAAATAATGGCCCTTTCATAATTGTAATTATTGCGTTACAAAAATACGAATTTATTTGTAAACAAATTCTTATTAATTATTCTTGTAAAAAGTTTTCCAAACGCCTACTTTTTCGCCTTTAAAATACTTTCCTTTTTTCTTTATTTTCCCTTTTTTATCGTAGGTTTTCCACATTCCGGTTTTCAATCCGTTTTGATAAACACCCGTTATCTTAACTTCACCAGTGCTATAAAACTCAACATATTTACCATCTTGCTTACCTTTAACAAAATAAGACTCTTTGGCTTTTTTACCAGAAATATAATAGTCTATAATTAACTGCTTTTGGGTTTTATCTTTTACTGAAACCCTATAATAAACAGCATTTTCTCTAGTTGTTACATTTCCGTTTGCATCAAACCAAATTTTATCTTGCGCTAAAATTGTAAATGATAAAAAGAAAAAAAACACTATTAAGACAATCTTCATAATTTAAAAATAAAGTTACTTTTTTACTGCTCCTAAACCTACAGTATCATAAATATACTGCTTTTTCTGACAGTAGTTTGCCAAAACTTCTTCTATAAATTTATTTACAGCGTCTTTCTCGTTCTCTGGATACAAAACATGAACATTTGCTCCGGCATCTAAAGTAAAACAAATATTGCTTTCATTTTCTGCTCTATACTTCCAAATTTTATTAATAATTTCTAAAGTATTTGGCTTCATTAAAATAAAATAAGGATTGCTTGTTAACATCATAGCATGCAGTGTTAAAGCCTCACTTTCTACTAAATTTACAAAAGCCTTCAAATCGCCATTTTGTAAAATTTCAGAAATTTTCCCTAGATTTTCATTCGCTTGTAAAAATCTATTTTCTGCATACGGATGATTGTGCATCAAGTTATGGCCAACCGTACTAGAAACTACTTTTTCACCCTTGTCTACTAATAAAATAGCATCTTGATAATTTTTAAAAACAGGATGAACTCCATACGGAAATTGAACTCCGAATAAATCTGAACTTCCTTCAATTTCAGGATGCTCTCCCCAAACAACTAAAGGACCTTCTATACTTCTACTTGCGCTTCCAGAACCTAAACGTGCTAAAAAAGAAGCTTTTTTATTTATAAATTCTTGAGTTAAATCTGGATTTAACTCTTTCTCTAAACTCATTAAACACATTGCAATTGCACTCAAACCGCTTGCTGAAGAAGCAATACCGCTAGAATGAGGAAAAGAGTTTTCTGAATTAATAATCATTTTATAATCAAAAATATACGGACAATACGTTGCTACTCTATTAAAAAACGCAGCAATTTTTGGTTTAAATTCTTCCTTTTCTTTTCCTTCAAAAAATAAATCAAAATTAGCTTCTTTAGATGTTTCTGATTTTAAAAACTCTATTGTAGTAATTGTATGACAGTTATTTAAAGTAAAACTTATCGATGCATTTTTAGGTATTTGCGGGTTGCTTTTTCCCCAATATTTTACCAATGCAATATTACTTGGTGTTTGCCACGTAAAAGTTGCTTTTTCTATTTTTTCTGAAAGTATTTCTGGAATAAATTGTGCTGTATTCAAAAGTCTAAAATTTGCATCAAAGATAAAACTATTTCTATGAAATTTCTGCCAACTTTTTAAGTACATTTTCTTTGTAAGTTCTACTAATAGGAATCGCATTTTTACCAATCTCTACAAATTCGTTTGTATAAGAAGTTGCTTTTTTAAGATTTACAATAAAAGATCTATGAATTCTAAGAAAGTTTTTAGCAGGTAATTTCGTTTCAATATTACTAATTGTTTCTCTAGTTGTAATTACCTTATCTTTTAAATGAAGTTTAATATAATCAGACAAACTTTCTACATAGAGTAGTTCATCAAAATTAATTTTTAGCATTTTCCTATCAGATCTCACAAAAATAAAATCATTCTTTACAAGATTTTCTTCGGATGAAATTTCTAAAGAAACTTTAGAGTTTTGATGAAATAATTTATTAATCGCTTGTAAAAAACGGTCAAACGAAATTGGTTTTAACAAGTAATCTACCGCTTGTAAATCGAAACCATCCACAGCGTATTCTCTATAAGCAGTTGTAAAAATAATTTTAGATTTTTGGTTGATAGATTTTGCTAAAGACAACCCAGAAATGTCTGGCATATTTATATCTAAAAAGAAAATATCTATATTTTGAGTATTAGAAACCTCAAAAGCTTCCATTGCATTCTTACAAGTTGCTATCAATTCTAAACTAGGTATTTTAGCTACATAAGAAGTCAAAATATCTCTTGCAACAGGTTCATCATCAACAATAACACAAGTAATTTTTTTCATATTAATTATTTTGAAAATCTTCTAATTGAATTTTTAAACTTACACTAAAAGTTACTTCTTTATCTTGAATTTTAAGCTGATGTTTATCTGGATACAGCATTTGTAATCTTTTTCTAATATTTTCGATACCAATACCAACATTTGAATTAACATCATTTTTTGATGAATTTTGAACTGTAAACACCAATTCCTTATCAGTTACACTTAGCTTGATATCAATTTCTAAAAATCCATCTCTTATTTTACCATGTTTAAAACTATTTTCTGCAAAAGGAATTAATAACATTGGCGAAATCTCTATATTTTCTGTTAAAATTTCCTTCTGAAAATTTACTTTTAAAGAATCGTGAAAACGCATTTTCTCTAGAGAAATATAATCTTCTAAATGATTAATTTCTTGCTGTAAGTTAACTTTAGGTTTTTCTATTTGATATAAAATATAATCTAATAGGTTCGATAATTTTAAAATCATTTCTGGCGCTTCATCTCCTTTTTGCAACGCAAAACCATAAATGGTATTTAAAGAATTAAATAAAAAATGTGGATGAATTTGCATTTTTAAAAACTTCAATTCTTGTTCTTTTAGTTCTAGTTGGGTTTGTAAAAATTTATTTTTTAAATCTTCTGTCTTTTTTTGATCTAAATAGTTAAATAACATTAATCCTATCACAATTGAAAACAAAACAACCATATAAACTCCAAAAACTATAAACGGTAAGCCTTTAGTTAAAGGAATTACAGTTATGCTATCAGACTTATCTAAAAAAATAAAACCAAATAAAATTGATAAAATTATAGCACAATTAGAAATAATAAAAGTGTAAATACTGTAAAGAAAAAATAAAAAATATTTCTTTTTTTGAAGATAAACAGGAAACAAATAATACAGAAACAAATAACTTGTAACAATTGTACTTGGCATTAAATACCATGAAAATGAATTTACATAATTTACATTTAAGCTACCATAACCTAAAAAATAAGTGTAAAAAAAATAAACACCAACCCAAAAAATAATATGGCAAAAAGTGGTAAATAATAATTTAATATATGAATTCATCCTTTTAAATAATTTACCAATATCATATATTTTTTAAAAACTCAGAAGTTTTTGAGGCAAAATACCATAAAACGAACCTTTTCTACCAAATTAAGTTATTTTTGTTAAAAACCCTTATTATTTGGTTGTTTACTATTTTTAAATAATCAAACGTCGTTTTTTAAAAATTTAAACGTCTATTTAAAATACATTTGATTCATATTAATTACTAAAAACAACTTATTATGAAATTATTACCAATGAATTTATTAAGTGATGGCGGACCATTATTTATGTACACAATTTTAATCACCCTAATTATTTGTGTTTTATTAACAATAATAGTATTAATTAAAGGCGATAAAAACGATAAAGGTCTAAAATTGATTAAGTCTATAAGTTTGTTTGCTTTAGTTTGGGGCTTTTTAGGTTTTATGATCGGCGTAATAGGCGCAATAAATGATATCTCTATGGCAAAAAGAATTTCTCATCAGGTTTTAGCTGGTGGATTAAAAATTGCTTTATTTTCTCCTGCTTTTGGTTCTTTAACTTTTTTAATTGCACGTTTAGGCATTATCGGTATAATACTAAAAGAAAAATAATCGACTTCTTTTTTTTATTGAAGTTCCAACCCATTTCATTCGATAAGAAATGGGTATTTTTGCATTAGATGAAAACCAAGAAAGTTTTTTTATTATTGAATGGTGAAAAGCCAAAAGAACTGCCAAATCTATCTAATTACGATATTATTTGTGCAACCGATGGCGCGTATCAATATTTAAAAGAAAAAAACATTACACCTCATTTTATTTCTGGCGATTTTGATTCTTTAGAAGAAATTCCGGAAAAAATAGAAGTTATAAAAACACCAGATCAAGATTTTACAGATTTTGATAAAATTCTACAAATCTTATCAGATAAAGGTGTTTTAAAAATTGATGTTTTTGGAGCTAGTGGAAAAGAACAAGATCATTTTTTAGGAAATTTACACACCACAATTCAATGGAAAGAAAAGTTAAATCTTACTTTTTATGATAATCATGGTCGTTATTTTCTAGCAGATAAAAAAACAATTTTAACGAATTTCAAAGACAAAACAATTTCTTTAATACCTTTTCCTGAGGCAAAAGAAATCTCAACCAAAGGTTTACAATACCCTTTAAATAAGGAAGATTTAATTTTTGGTAAAAGAATTGGCACTCGCAATAAAGCAATAGACAACAACATAGAGATAAGTTTTAAAACCGGAAACTTATTTATTTTTATAAATTCTTAGACCATGAGTAGAAAAATAAAATTATTATGGGATTTTAGAGGTGAAGACGCTAAAGAAACTGCCAAACACCACACAATACACTTAAAAGAATTTGCAGAATTAGAAAAATTAAGTTTTCACGAAATTGACATTATAGAGCAGAATCCAATGCTTTGTGCCGCTTTTATAACTGTTGATGAAGCGGATATGAAAATTTACAGAGATGCTTTAAAACCACATAGAGGAGAAATTGCCTAAAAACTCATAGTTACACCAAAACTTTGTGGTGTAGCTTGTATATTCCAAACTACCTTTTTCTTGAATCTTTGGTCGTTATATTTTTGATCGTACTTTGTATCTAAAAATCTATCGATTGCCTCAACAATAAAAATACTTATTGCTGTAGAAAATGCAACATCAGAAATCCAATGAAAACGATCTATAATTCTTGCAATTCCGGGTATAGAACCAATGGTATACAAGCCTGCCTTTATCCACGGACTCTCAAAATGTTTAGCAATTGCATAGGCATTTGTAAAACCCAACATGGTGTGTCCAGAAGGAAAAGAATCATAATTAAAAACTCTATCAATATGAAAAGGATCAAAAGAACTTTTACCAACATCTATTCTTGGTCTTGCTCTACCTATAATTCGCTTAGAAACTTGTTGTAACAAACCAGAAGCTGCCGCAGACGAAATTAATAAAACACCTGTTCTTCTTAGCTTGGGGCTTTCTGTAAACAAACCAGTTAAATATACCGCACCGGTTAACATAAAATTGTTATTTGGACTACCAATATCATTACCGTAATTTGTTAACCATCTTGGTACATCGTTACGCCAACCATTTGCCCAATTATCTACATTATCATCTATAACATATAAAGCTGCAGTTCCTGCTGCTACATATCCTAAATTTGCAAAATCTTTCTTTTTCCAATGTAAAGGTCTGGTGTATGCGTACCCCATTCCGCCAGCCATATTACCCAAATCATAGGTAAATTTTTGCCAAAAATCTCTATCGCTATCTTTTCTTAAATTCAAATTAATAGAATCTTTCTGACCGTAAGAAAGTCCGAAACTAAGAAGAAATAAAAATACTATCAGTTTTTTCATGTATACTTTTATTGATACAACTTTTTGTAATTTAATTTAAAAATGCACAAACCTCGTTGTAAAATTGCTTCGGATTTTCTGCGTGTAGCCAATGTCCTGAATTTTGTATAATTACAATTTTAGAATCGGGAAAATGCGCTTCTATAATAGCCTCTTCATCTTCTGTAATATAATTCGATTTTTCACCTTTTAGAAATAAGGTCTCTTTATCGTAAACAGTAAATGGAGGCAATGCTGCACCAACTTCTGGATTGTTTTCTGTTAGCGATTCTAGATTAAATCTAAAAGCCAATTTACCTTTTTCTATCCAATACACATTTTTTAGTAAAAATTGACGAACACCTAGATCTGGCACTAAATTAGCCAACTTCTTATCAACCTTACCTCTAGAATTTTCTGTGGTGAAATCTATCGAATTTAAACCAGCTAAAATAGCATTATGATGCGGTTGGTATTGTCTTGGTGAAATATCGACAACAATTAATTTTTTAACTAAATTTGGGTAAGTCACAGCAAATTGCATTACTGTTTTACCTCCCATAGAATGCCCTAATAAATATACTTCTTGTAAATTATGATGTAAAATATAGCGATGTAAATCTTCTACTAAAACCTCGTAATTAAACTCATCTTCATGAAAACTTCTACCATGATTTCTTTGATCTATCAAATGTACTTCAAAATCTTCAGAAAACTGGTTCCCTAAAGTTTTCCAATTATCCGACATACCAAAGTATCCATGTAAAATTAATAAAGGAAATCCTTCTCCTTTTACTGTTGCATGTAATATTTCTTTAGACATTTTAAGTTTTATTTTTAAATGAAAACTATTTCAATTTGTGCAAATACATATTTACAACATTCTCTAAACCTAAGTACAAACTCTCTGCAATAAGTGCATGTCCTATAGAAACTTCGGCTAAATTTGGAATATTTTCTTTAAAAAACTTTATGTTATCTAAACTTAAATCATGACCTGCGTTTATACCCAAACCTAAATCATGTGCTACAACTGCTGCGTTAGTGTAGGGCTTAACTGCTTCTCTGTTTCCTAAATCGTATTGTGTTGCAAATTCTTCTGTATACAATTCTATTCTATCAGTACCCGTTTTTGCTGCGGCTTCAATAAGTTTTAAATCTGTATCAATAAAAATAGAAGTTCTAATTCCGTTTTGTTGAAACTCTTTAATAACTTCCTGCAAATAAGATTGATGCTTCACAGTATCCCAACCAGCATTAGATGTAATTGCGTCTATTGCATCTGGTACAAGTGTAACTTGAGTTGGTTTTGTTTCTAATACCAAATCTATAAAAGATTGAATCGGATTTCCTTCGATATTGTACTCTGTTTTTACCACAGAAACCAAATCTCTAGCATCTTGATATTTGATATGTCTTTCATCTGGTCTTGGATGTATTGTAATACCTTGGCCACCAAAACTTTCAATATCAGCTGCAACTTTTAGTAAATTTGGCACATTTCCACCACGAGAATTTCTTAAAGTTGCTATTTTATTAATATTAACACTTAACTTTGTCATCGTCTTAAATTAGACAACAAAGATAAATTATTAAATCATTTTATCCTATATTCGTAAAGCATGAATATTACAGACTATATACTAAATGAAATTAAGCCGTTAAGCTTAAAAAGTAGTGTGAAAGCTGCACAAAAATTATTCGATAATTTTCCGATAACGCATTTTGCTGTTACAGAAAACAATAAAATTTTAGGTTGTTTTGCTCAAGATGACATTCAAACCATAGAAAATAAATCTGATGAATTAGTAGGTTATACACATTTACTAAATTCTTTTTTTGCTGATGAAAAAGCAACAGTTTTAGAACTTTTAAAGATTTTTGCTGATAATGATACAACTATAATTCCTGTACTTAATAAAGAAAAAGAATATATTGGTTATTACGATTTATGTGATGTATTAGACGTTTTTTCTACAAGCCCTTTTATGATAGAAGACAGTGAAACTTTAATTATCGAAAAAAACGAAAATGATTATTCGATGAGCGAAGTATCGCAAATTGTAGAATCTAATGGTGGTAAATTACTTGGTTTATATGTTTCAGAAAAAAATCAAGGTAATGTGCAAATAACTTTAAAGATAAAAGCAGAAGACATCAATGAAGTTATGCACACTTTTAGACGTTATGACTATAAAATAATTTCTACACATGAAAACGATATTTATTTAGAAGATTTAAAAAACAGATCTGATTATTTACAGAAATATTTAGAAATGTAATTCTTAAGGAAACATTAAAAACACACAATTTTAAAGTATTAAATAGTTTACAAGTTTGAAAAAAGTAGCAGTTTACGGCCAATCATATTCTATATCAGCAGAAAAAGAAATTCAAATTCTTTTAAAAATTTTAGGAGAAAATAATATCGAGTGCTTTATTGAAGAAAAGTTTTACAACTTGCTTGTAGAAGGAACTATTCTTGATAATAAATACAAAACATTTTCTCATTTTAGAGATTTAGACAATTCTTTCGATATAATGTTTACACTCGGTGGAGACGGCACAATTTTAAGAGCTGTAACTTACATTCGAGATTTAGATATTCCGCTTTTAGGAATTAATACTGGTAGATTAGGTTTTTTGGCAACCATTAATAAAAACACCATTAACGAAAGCGTAGAATTAATTTTAAAAAAAGAATACACAACTCAAGAAAGAACTCTTTTGAGTGTGAAAACATCACCAGAAACAAAAGAGTTTTCTGAGCTTAATTTTGCTTTAAATGAAGTTACTATTGCAAGAAAAAACACTACTTCTATGATTGGTGTAACCACTAATCTAAACAACGAATATTTAACAAATTACTGGGCAGACGGCTTAATAATAGCAACACCTACTGGTTCTACTGGCTATTCTTTAAGTTGTAATGGACCTGTGATTTCTCCGGATTCTAAAAACTTAGTAATTACACCTATTGCACCACATAATTTAAATGCAAGATCGATGGTTATTTCAGACCAAACGTCTATACAATTAGAAGTAGACTCAAGGGAAAAAGATTTTTTAATTTCATTAGATTCTAGAATTACAACAGTCTCAGAAAGCACAAAAGTTTTTATTGAGAAAGCTCCGTTTACTATAAAAAGTATTATACCAAATAATCAATCTTTTTTACAAACCCTTAGAAGTAAATTACTTTGGGGTGAAGATACTAGAAACGCAACAAATCTTTAATGCATTAACCACAATAAAACCTTAAAAAAAAGGTTATTCAAAAAAGACTGAGTATTAACTTTATAAAGCAAATTGAAATTCCTATATTTGCTCGCTATTTTTTAGAATGAAAAACAGTATTTTATTTATCGTATTTGTTAGCCTAACTACAATTATGTTTGGGCAAGTGTATGAAATTGGTGTTTCTTTAGGAGGCACAAATTATGTTGGTGATGTTGGTAGAACCAATTACATATACCCAAATCAATTAGCTGGTAACGCTTTTTTTAAATATAATTACAATCCAAGAATTGCTTTTAAAGGCACACTTTCTTATTTACCAATCAAAGGAAATGATAAGAATGCCGATACAGATTTTAGAAGAAATAGAGGATTAAATTTTACAAATACAATAAATGAAATTGCTTTGGGTATGGAGTTTAATTTTTATGAATATGATATTTCATCAGAAGATAAAACTTGGACACCCTACATTCTAATTGAACTTGCAGCATTTAATTACTCTTATATTAGAGAACAAACTACTGCAGGTGAAGATATTTTTGATAAAAAAACATCTTTTGCATTACCAATAGGTTTGGGTTTTAAATCTAAATTAAGTGGTAATTTTGCATTTTCTATAGAAAGTAAATTTAGATATACTTTTGAAGATGATTTAGATTATCTAACAGAAGATAATTTAAATTACAATATAGAAGGAAATAGTAACGATTGGTATATGTTTACCGGAGTATCTTTAATTTATACTTTTGGAAGACCCGCTTGTTACACCCAAGGATTTTAAAAATATGGATAAAAAACTACGTATCGATTTACAAAGAGTTCCTAAACATGTTGCCATAATTATGGATGGTAATGGCCGTTGGGCAAAAGGTAAAGGAATGAATAGAATTTTTGGTCATAGAAATGCACTAAACGCCGTAAGAGATTCTGTTGAAGCTGCAGCAGAAATTAATATAGAAGCAATTACTTTATATGCTTTTTCTACAGAAAACTGGAACAGACCTAAATTAGAAGTAGACTCCTTAATGACTTTATTGGTTAATTCTCTAAAAAAGGAATTACCTACTTTTATGAAAAACGGAGTTAAAGTAAATGCCATTGGGTTAATATCAAGCTTACCAAAAAAAGCACAAAAAGCTCTAAAAGAGGTATTTGAAGAAACAAAAAACAATTCTAGAATCGTATTAACTTTGGCTTTAAGTTATGGTTCTAGAGAAGAAATTGTTAATACAATTAAAAATATATCTAAAAAAGTTGTTAATAAAGAACTTAATTTAGAAGAAATAGATGAAAATACTATAAATAATCATTTATATACATTTAATTTGCCGGACGTTGATTTAATGATAAGAACTAGTGGAGAACAACGCATTAGTAACTTCTTATTATGGCAGTTGGCATATGCCGAATTATATTTTACAAATGTACTTTGGCCAGATTTTAGAAAAGAGCATTTTTATGATGCAATTATAGATTACCAGAATAGAGAACGAAGATTTGGAAAAACAAGCGAACAAATTACAGAATAAATTTTTTATGAAATTATTTTCTGCAGCAATAGTGTTTACAGCACTATTTTCTACTTACAGCGCAAATGCTCAAGTTAAAAAAGATAGTATATTTATAATTAAAAAAGATACTGTACCAACAAAAAATATATCTTTTGTTAAAGGTCAAGAATATATTTTAGGTGGTATTTCTGTAACTGGACTTCAAAAATTTAGCGAAGAAACAGTTAGAGTTTTTACAGGATTAAGGTATGGTCAAACTATAAAATTACCTGGTGATAAACTTACCAGTGCAATAAAAAAACTTTACGAAAGTGACCAGTTTAGCGATGTAGATGTCTATTTAGCAAAAATAGATGGTAATACAGTATATCTACAATTAGATGTACAAGAACTACCTCAACTAAATCAAGTTAAAATAAACGGAATTAAGAAGTCTAAAGCCAAAGAACTTTTAAAAGAAACCGAATTAAAACTTGGTAAAATGGTAACAGACAACTTATTGGTTACCTCTAAAAACTACTTCAGAAAAAAATATACCGATAAAGGATTCTTAAAAACCAAGGTATCTTTAGATGTTCAAAAAGACACAACAGATATTAATATTGTAAACATGTCTGTGTTTATCGATAAAGGAAAAAAAATTAAAATTAAAGATATTAACTTTAATGGCAATAACGCTATTTCTAATAAGAAGTTAAGAGGTGCAATGAAAAACACCAAAGAGAAATTTTTTGGTCGTTTCTGGAAAGGGTCTAAATACATCGAAGAAGACTATCAAGAAGATTTAGAAAGTATACTAGATTTATACAGTAGACAAGGTTATAGAGATGCTCGTATTTTAAAAGAAGGTATTTCTTGGAATGATGATAATACAATAGATATTAACATCGATTTAGAAGAAGGTAGACAATATCGTTTTGCAGAAATATTATTTGTTGGTAACAAAGAATATACAGATGAGCAATTACAGCAAGTATTAAGAATTGAAAAAGGAGACATTTATAACGGTGCTGTTTTAAAAGAACGTGTTAGCGGAGACGGAAGCCCTACTTCTTTTGACATTTCTTCGGAATACCAAAACAACGGTTATTTATTCTCTCAAATTAATGCTGTAGAAACGAAAGTAGAAAACGATTCTATTACAGTAGAAATTAGAATTAGAGAAGATGAAAAAGCTAGAATTAAAAAAGTTACAGTTTCTGGTAATGATAAAACAAACGATCATGTAATATTTAGAGAGTTACGTGTAAAACCGGGAGATTTATTTAGTAGAAGAGAAATTATTAGATCTATTAGAGAAATCGGTCAGTTAGGATTTTTTGATCAGAATGTAACGCCAGATGTAAATCCAAATTACGGAGATAAAACTACAGACATCAACTTTAACGTAATCGAAAAAGGAGGAAGTCAAATAGAGTTACAAGGTGGTTATGGTGGTGGTTCTTTTATAGGAACATTAGGTTTATCTTTTA
>JAHDHO010000024.1 GCA_020631275.1 Polaribacter sp.
TTTTTAGAATATTATATAATGCTAAAAAAATAAAATTTTGTAATAACACATTTGTAAAATATAGGAAAAGTATTGGAGATAATTTAAGTCTATTAAATTCTAATGAAAAAGCAAAAAGTTTAGTAAGTAGTTGGAAAATAATAGAGTCATTATATTTTACAAAATTTACTAATGATAATTATATAGATAATAAAAAGTGGGCTATTTATGAAGGATTAAAAAAGTCATATCCCAAAATAATAAAAATCAATAAACATTTTTTCGAAAAAGAAATTAAGAAGGATAATTTATCTAGAAAATTAAAAAAAATAAGAAAAAAGATTATTGTAAAAATCAATAAACACTTGAAAGTTAGTTAAGTTTTATGAGAAAAGGAGATAACCCACAAAGAAATAAAGAAATAGGGAAAAGTATTTTTTCTCATAGGATAATAATCCCAGTATATATTCCAAATATCAATGGATACTATAAGGATAGTTTTGAAATTCTTAAGATTTCTATAAAATCAGTTGTAAAAACTGTAAATACTAAAACAGCTATAACAATTGTTAGTAATGGATCTTGTAAAGTAGTTGTAAATTATTTAAATGATTTGTTTGTTAATGATAGTATTAATGAATTGATTTTAACCGGCGAAGTGGGTAAGTTAAATGCTATTCTTAAAGCATTGAGAGGGTCAGATGAATCATTTATTACGATTGCTGATGCAGATGTATTATTTAAAAAAAATTGGCAAAAAGAAACATTCAAAATTTTTGAAAATTTTAGTAAAGCAGGAGTTGTAGGCATAGTACCTCAATTCAAATTATATGAAAATTTTGCAAAAAACGTAATTTTTGATAATTTATTTAAGAAATGCTTAAAATATACAAAAGTTAAAGATCCTGAAGGGTTAAGAATGTTTTATAAAAGTATTGGATGGAAAAATGATTACAACAAAGATTATTTAAAATATAATTTGAGTTTAATGAATAAAGACTGTGTTGCCTTAGTTGGAAGTGGACATTTTGTAGCAACTTACAAAAGAAGTATTTTTGATAATAGTTTGCCTTTTTCTAAGCATCTTCTTGGAGGTTCTAGTGAAAGCTTATTTTTAGATATACCTACCCCTAAAAAAAATCTTTGGAGATTAACTACTGAAGGTAATTTTGCTTTTCATATGGGGAACATTCTTGAAGATTGGATGGTAGATTATGAAAAGAATAAATTAGAATATAAAAATATTCACATTAATTTTCCAAAAACAAATGATAAATTAAAAGATAATTCAATATTTTTATACTATATAAAACAAAAAATATTTTCAAAATTGTTTTCAAAAAAATGGTTTAAAATCATTTTTTTTAAACAAAAAGGTTTACCAATTGATGTTGCAAAAAAGTATTAAATGATTAAATTTTCAATTGTAATTACAACAAAAAATAGGTTAGATGATTTAAAAATTACTATAAAATCTTTATCAAAAGAAATTGAAAGAGATGATGTAGAAATTTTAATTTGTGACGACGCATCTAATGATGGAACTCAAGTTTTTTTAAAAAAATATTATTCAAATTTTATATTAATTTTTAATAAAACTTCAAAAGGTTTAATCTATAATAGAAATGTTTTAAACAATATGGCTAAAGGAGAATATATTATTTCTTTAGATGATGATGTTAATTTTTTACACCCTAAAAATCCACTAGATGAGATTGAGAATTATTTCAATAATAATATAAAATGTTCTGTAATATCTTTTAGGTTGTTTTGGAGTATTAAAGAACCATCATCAATAAAAACAATCGACACACCAATTAGAGTAAGTTCATATTTAGGAGGAGCGCATGCTTTTAAAAAGCAATCTTGGTGTAACATTCCTAATTATCCTTCTTGGTTTTTGTTTTATGGTGAAGAAAATTTTGCTTCATTCCATTTGTTTAAAAAGAATTTGGAAATTCATTATTTACCATCTATTTTAAGTCAACACAGAGTAGATTCTAAAATTAGAAAGATGAATAAAGATTATTATTTAAGACTTAAAAGATCTTTAAGGTCTGGATGGTATTTATATGGCATGTTTTATCCAATAAAAAAAATACCACGACTTTTTTTTTACACTTTATGGGTTCAATTAAAAAATAAAGTAATTAAAGAAAGAGATTTAAAAGCTTTAATTGCTATTTTTAAAGCAATGGTTGGTGTTGTTTTAAATTTGCCTCAAATTATTGCTCACTCATCAAGATTAACACATGAGCAATTAATAAATTATAAAAAATTACCAAAAGAAAGAATTTTTTGGACACCAGAAAAAAATAAATAAAATGAATAATTATATAGAAATACAAGGAAGAAAAATAGGAGCGGATTATCCTCCTTTTGTGATTGCAGAAATCGGAATTAATCATGAAGGTTCTTTAAAAGTTGCTAAAGAAATGGTAGACGCTGCTTTTAGATCTGGAGCAGAGTGTGTTAAGCATCAAACTCATATTGTAGAAGATGAAATGAGTGGTGCTGCAAAAAAAGTAATGCCAGGCAATGCAAGTGTTTCTATTTATGAAATAATGAAACGTTGTGCTCTAAATGAAGAAGATGAAACCGAACTTAAAAATTATGTAGAAAGAAAAGGAATGATATTTATTTCTACACCATTTTCAAGAGCTGCTTCAGAAAGATTAGAAAAAATGAACGTTTCTGCATATAAAATAGGATCTGGAGAATGTAATAATTACCCACTTTTAGAACATATAGCCTCTTTTGGAAAACCTGTTATTTTAAGTACAGGTATGAATACAATTAAAAGTGTAGCTAAAGCTGTAAAAATTTTTGATAAAGCAAAAGTACCTTTAGCTTTATTACATACTACTAATTTATACCCAACACCAGTGCATTTAGTTCGTTTAGGAGCTATGCAAGAATTATCTGTTGCTTTTCCACATAATGTTTTTGGTTTATCAGATCATACATTAACAAATCATGCGTGTTTCGGTTCAGTAGCTTTAGGAGCCTCAATTTTAGAACGTCATTTTACAGATCATAAAGAAAGAACTGGGCCAGACATTGTATGTTCTATGAATGAAAATGACTGTAAAGAATTAATTGAAGGGAGTAACCTAATTTGGCAAATGCGAGGTGGAACAAAAGAGCCAGCAAAAGAAGAACAAGTAACTATAGATTTTGCTTTTGCTACTGTTGTTACTATAAAACCAATTAAAAAAGGTGATGTTTTTTCAAAAGAAAATATTTGGGTAAAAAGACCAGGGACAGGAAAAATATTAGCTGAAGATTTTAATGATATTTTGGGTAAAGTTGCTTTAAATGATATAGAAAACGATAAACACTTAAATTGGACTGATATTGAGTAAGCAAAAAAAAATAGTTTTTTTAACAGGTACTCGTGCAGATTTTGGGAAATTAAAGTCCTTAATAAAGATAACACAAGAATCACCTAAATTTAATGTGCAAATTTTTGCTACAGGAATGCATTTAGATGAAAAATATGGTTTAACTGTTAACGAAATTTATAAAAGTGGTTTTAATAATATAGCTACTTTTATAAATCATGTTGGTGCAGAATATATGGATAGGACTTTGGCAAAAACTATTCAAGGTTTTTCAGAATATATTGCAAATCAGAATCCAGATTTAATTGTTGTTCATGGAGACAGGGTAGAAGCTTTAGCTGGTGCAATTGTAGGTAGCTTAAATAATATATTAGTGGCTCATATAGAAGGAGGAGAGGTTTCTGGAACTATAGACGAATTGATTAGACATTCTGTAAGTAAATTATCTCATTTGCATTTAGTTTCTAATGATGAAGCAAAAAAGAGATTAATTCAAATGGGAGAATTAAAGAGTTCTGTTTACGTAATTGGCTCTCCAGATTTAGATTTAATGAACCCATCAAAACTCCCCGATTTAAATTTGGTCAAAGAATATTATGATATTCCTTTTAAAGAATTTGCAATTGCAATGTATCATCCTGTTACTACAGAGTTTAAAAATGTTAAAAAACAAAGTAAAATTTTTGTAGACTCTTTAATTGCTTCAAATAAAAATTATATACTGATTTATCCTAATAATGATCTAGGAACTGTTGAAATACTTCAAGAATATAAGAGATTAGAGTCTAATTCTAAATTTAAAATTTTTCCATCCTTAAGATTTGAGTACTTTTTAAAACTATTAAGTAAATCAGAATTTATTATAGGTAATTCGAGTGCTGGCGTTAGAGAAGCTCCTTTTTATAACGTACCAACAATTGATGTAGGTACTCGTCAAAATAATAGAGCCAAAGCAAATACAATTATTAATGTTTTGTTTGATAAAAAAGAAATTTTAAAAAGCATAGATTTTTGTAATACAACTAAAAAAAATGTAGTTGAGTTACACGAATTTGGAAAAGGAAATAGTGATAAATTATTTTGTGATTTACTTGCTTCAAAAACAATTTGGGAAGTAGATTGTCAAAAACAATTTCAAGATTTATAATATGAAAGTTTTAGCTATTATACCTGCAAGAGGTGGATCTAAAGGTATACCTCGAAAAAATTTAATAAATTTTAGAGGAAAACCTTTAATAAAGTGGTCTATTGAAGCAGCTTTACATTCTAAATTTATTACAGACATAGTGGTTTCTTCTGATGATGATGAAATATTAAACGAAGCAAAAAAAAATGAAGGTGTAATAGCTCTAAAAAGACCTTTCAAATTAGCGCAAGATATATCTAGAACAGAACCTGTGCTAAAACATGTTATAGAAACTTTAAAAGAAGAATATCAATATTTTATTCTCTTACAACCTACATCACCCCTAAGAAATAACGAAGATATTGATAATGCTTTTTTAAAATTTAAAAGCTTGGAAGCAAAATCTCTAATTAGTGTTTGTGAATTAGACGATCATCCTTATAAATCTTTTAAAATTAATAAAAAAGGTTTCTTAGAAGGTATTATAAATAATGATTTTCCGTTTCAACCAAGACAAATATTACCAGAAACTTTTAAAGCAAATGGAGCTATTTATATTATAGAAACTAAAGAGTTTTTAAAGCGTAATTCTTTATTAACAAGTAAAACTATTAAATATTTAATGTCTAAAGAAAAAAGTTTAGATATAGATACTATAGAAGATATTAAAAATGATTTTAATTAACAGAAAAATAAAGATATGCAACTAGTTTTTTGTAGGTTTATATTTTTAAAATTAAGCGTTATAAATGAAGAATAAAATTGGTATTGTTATTACAGATGGTGTTGGTTACAGAAATTATATTTTAAGTGATTTTTTAGAAGTAGTAGTAGAAAATTATGATAATGTTGTTGTTTTTTCAGGAATCTCTATAGAACAGTATCCTACTTGTTTTTTAAATTTAGAAGTAGTTGAATTACCCATATTTGTAGAAGGTAGAAAAACTTGGTTTTATAGAAAAATAAAAGAATTAGCTCATTTGTTTCTACATAAAGAAAAAGCATATGGTGTAAGAGATACTCTAAGTTTTTCTTACCCAAATGGAAATTCTCCAAGAGCAATTTTGACTAAAATTGCTTTTCAAATATCTAAAAGGTTTCACAGTGAAAAAAATATATTAAATTATGAAAAACTTCAATTTAATAGTTTTAAAAGTGATAAAATTTATAAAAAATATTCAGAAATTTTAAAATTACATGCACCTAATCATTTATTTTTTACTCATCAACGACCTCCTTTTTTAGCGCCTTTACTATCCGCAGCTATAGATTTATCAATTACTACTACTACATTTATTTTTAGTTGGGATAATTTAGCGTCTAAAGGAAGAATGCTGGGAACTTTTAATAATTATTTGGTTTGGAGTGAATTAATGAAAAAAGAGTTGTTAGAGTTTTATCCTAATACAAACAAAGAAAAAATTAAAATTGTAGGTACACCACAATTTGAACCTTATGTTTTAGATAAATATACAATTAGTAAAGAAACTTTTTTTTCAAAATTTAATTTATCATCTTTTAAAAAAATTATTTGTTATAGTTGTGCAGATAGTAGCATCGGAAAAAACGATGAAATACATATAAGAGCAGTTTTAAATTTTATTAAAAATAGAGATGATTTACAATTGTTGGTAAGAACTTCTCCTGCAGATGACGGTAGTAGATTTGAAAATCTGAAAAATGAATTTCCACAAATTAAATGGAATTTTCCAAAATGGTTTTTATCTAGAGAAGGGCATGCAGAAACATGGTCACAAAGACTACCTTCAGAAGAAGATGTAAAAGATTTAAAAGCTATTTTAATGTATGCTGATGTAAATATAAATATGCTTTCTACAATGAGTTTAGATTTTATGTTGTTTGATAAACCTGTTATAAATACTGTTTTTGGTAATAAAGATAATGGTTTGTATAATGATCAACGTTTTTTAAATTATTTGCATTTTAAGTATGTTGTGGATAGTAATGCGGTTTCTGTTGCAAAAAACGAAGATGAATTAAATTGTTTTTTAAATGAAGCAATAACGCAACCTAATTTAAGAACTAAAGAAAGAAAAAAAATAATAGATTTAGAAATTGGAGCTCCAATAAAAGGAACTAGTAATAGAATTGTAAAAGCATTAAAAGAATTAGTTTAGATAAGGTGTTGATATGTAGTTGTTTAATTTTTGTTAGAGAAAATGAAACATTATACTTAAGTTGTTAAAATGAAAAAAATAGCTATTATTTGTAATTATATATTGAAACCAGACAGAATTGGTGGAATGGACCGTTTCTTTAAATTGTATGATAAACAATTAAAAGAAAATGGTTTTTCTGTAGATTGGTTTTTTACAGAATATTCTCCATTTAAGTTTTATGAAAATTTAAATATTTATAGTGCTGCAATAAATACATCTGTAGAAGATGAGTTTTTAAATGCTACTTCATCTTATCATGTAATTATCACTCATTTTACAGAATTATGTACCAAGTTTTATAAATTGGCAAAACAAAAAAATCCGAATTCTTATATAATTTCTGTAGATCATAATCCTAGGCCATTAAATGGTTTTTCTTTTAAGAAAAAGATTAAAAAACGAATTGCAGGAATAGTATATGGTAAATATATAGACCAATTTGTTGGTGTTTCTCAATATACAGTTAATCATATTTTAAATGATTATGGATATTTTTTAAAAAATAAAACGAAGGTCATTTATAATGGTATTGATACAGATGTTTTTGTAAGTAGATCAAAAGAAAATAAAAATAAATTTATTATAGCATCACATTTAAGACCTTCTAAAGGAATTCAAGATTTAATAAAGGCTTTGAGTTTTATATCTCCAAATTTACTAAACGGAGTAGTTGTAGACGTTTTTGGTGAAGGAGCTTATAAAAAAGAATTAATAAAGTTAGTTGATAATTATAATTTAAATAAAATTGTTTTTTTTAAAGGAGGCTCATCTAACTTATATAAATTGTTTTGTAATTATAGTTATATGATTCAACCAACTTATATGGAGTGTTTTAGCTTATCAATTCTAGAAAGTTTGTCAGCAAACATCCCTGTAATTACAACTACAGTTGGAGGTAATTTAGAAGTTGTGAAAAATAATAAAAACGGCTACATATATAACCCAGGAAATGTTAAAGAACTAACAAATATTTTAGAAAATATAATTACTGGTAAAAATAAAATTAATGAGAATACTTCTGGTTTAATTAAAGAAGAGTATAATTTGTCTAAAATGGTTTTAAATCACTTAAAATTATTACCATGAAAATAGCTTATATTACTCCAGAATATCCAACTTCGTATTTTAAAGGAAATATTGGAGGTATAGGCACTTTTACTAAAAGTATTGCTGAAAATTTGATAGCTAATAATTGTAAAGTTATTGTTTTTGTTCATAGTCAACCTTTAAATAAAGTAATTGTAGAAAACGGTGTAGAAATTCATTTAATTAAAATGAATGCAGTTAAAGGTTTTACATGGTTTACTAATAGAGTTTATTTTAATAAGTATGTAAATAGAATTATAAAAGAAAAAAACATACAAGTAATTGAAGCTCCTGAGTGGACAGGTTTTACTGCTTTTATGAAATTTAAATGCCCTTTTGTAATTAGGCTTCATGGGTCTGATACTTTTTTTTGTAATTTAGAACGTAGAAAAGTAAAGGTGAAAAATTATTTTTTTGAAAAAAAAGCCCTTTTTGGTGCAAATAAAATTATTGGTGTTAGTAAGTTTGTTTCAGAAAAAACTAAAGAACTATTTAAATTGCCCCAAACACCTGATGTAATTTATAATGCCATTGATACAAAATTATTTAAACCCAACCATAAAAGTATAAAACCGAAATCATTATTATATTTCGGAACTCTTATCCGAAAAAAAGGAGTCTTAGAAATAGCAAAAGTATTTAATAAAATAATTGAACAAGACGATACAGTTACCTTAACATTTTTAGGTAGAGACAGTAAAGATTTTTTCACAAAAAAATCAACTTTATTCTTATTTAAAGAAACGTTATCTGCTAAAGCTTTAAAAAAATTAAAATATAAAAGTGCTGTACCTTATAAAGAAGTTATCAGTTATATTCAAAATTCAGAAATAGTTTTATTACCAAGTTTTGCCGAAGCTTTTCCAATGTCTTGGTTAGAAGCAATGGCTTTAGAAAAAAAAATGATAACCTCAAATATTGGTTGGGCAAATGAATTAATGATTGATGGAGAAACAGGTTATACTGTTAACCCAAAGAATACAGAAGAATTTGCTATTAAAGTTTTAGATTTATTAAAAAATGATGACAATTCTTTGACAAAAGCAAAAGAAGCAAGAAATAGAATTGTTAAAGAATTTGATATAAAAAAATCAATTCAACAAAATATTAAATTATATAAAGAATTTGTATGATTGTTCTTTTTCACAATGGTAATAAGCCTTTAAATTATTTGGATACAAAAACAAATTACATGTTTGATTGTGTTGAAAAAACAATTCAAAATACTTTATATGATTTATCTAACTTGTATCCAGATAGATTATTAATTTGGTGTAATGAGTACTTAAAATCTGACATTAATTACAGTGAAATTGAAAAAATTTTTCATCATAAATTAATTTTATCTAGTTATGGAAATTGCGATATATCAAAATCTATTGGTTATGTAGATCAGCATTGTTTTATAAACGTTAATAAAGGTGTTAAATATCCAACATGGTTAATGTCTGGTGATATTGGTGGCGCATATGCTAATGTTATTCAAAAATCAAAAGAATTATTATCAATTCCTCAGTCGTTTAGTTTTTATCTTTCTAGTTTTGCTAAATTAAGTATGCCATTGGGTTTATTTACATATTCTGACCCAAATCTATTACTTAAAAACACTACTGAAATTAAAGGAAGTATAGATAATAAAAGTAAAGACATTTTTAAATTTGTAAAAAGACATTATAAGTTTCAATGGTCTTTTATTTTACTTTTTTGTTTAGTATATTTTAATAGTAAAATTTATTTATGGTCCTTTTTGAAGAGCTTGTTTGTAAAAAGAATAATAGTTAAAAGTATCAATTTTAATTACATCAAAGTAAAGTCAACTAAAAAAAACATACCTCAAAATTTATTTTCTATAGATGTATTAATACCTACAGTAGGCCGTAAAGAACATTTGTTCAATGTATTAAAAGATTTATCAAAACAAACTATATTACCTATTAAAGTTATTATTATAGAACAAAATGATAAAGAAAACTCTTTATCAGAATTAGATTATTTAAATAATGATTGGCCTTTTAAAATAGAACACATTTTAATACATCAATTAGGAGCGTGCAATGCAAGAAACATAGCTTTATCTAAAGTTACTTCAAATTGGGTGTTTTTTGCAGATGATGATGTAAGGTTTGAAAAAGATTTGCTTGAAAAATCATATAAAAAAATAAACCAATTAGGTACAAATTGTATTGTAATGAGTTGTTTGCAAGAAGGAGAATTTATCAAGGAAAATAAAATAATACAAAGTGCACATTTTGGTTCTGGAACAAGCATTGTAGAAGCTAATTTATTAAAAGCTTTAAGTTTTAAAAAAGAACATGAATTTGGTTACGGAGAAGATAGCGATTTTGGTATGCAACTTAGAAATAAAGGTTGCGAAATTTTAAATGTACCACAAATAAGTATGCTACATTTAAAAGCTTCTATAGGTGGTTTTAGAGCTAAATTTATAACTAAATGGAGTCAAGAAACAATACAACCAAAACCTTCGCCAACTGTTATGGCATTTAACTTAAAGCATTTAACAAAAGCACAACTATATGGGTATAAATTTTTGCTATTTGTAAAGTATTACAAGAATCAATCAATTAAAAACCCAATAAAATACATTATAAACTTTAAGAAAAGTTGGTTTATAAGTGTAAAATGGGCAAAAACAATGATGGATTATGAAAATTAGTTTAATAATTTGTACATATTTGAGACCAAAAGCTTTAATAACTTTACTGAAATCTGTTTGTTTACAAACAAAATATCCAGATGAAATTTTAGTTATTGATGCTTCTAATAATGATTTAACTCAAAATGCATTAACAGAAAAAAGAATTAAAAATTTAAAGTATTTTAAAGTTTCTGAAAATGATAGAGGGTTAACAAAACAACGTAATTATGGTATTAATTTAGTTGGTAAAAATATTAATATTGTTAGTTTTTTAGATGATGATACTATCCTAGATAAAGAATATTTTAAAAATTTAAATGAAGTTTTTGAAAACGACAACTCTATTTCTGGAATTGGAGGAATTGCTACAAACGAGAATAAATGGAAGCAAAAATTACAAAAGAGTTATAATGTTAAGAAATTTTTAGAAATTGATAATCATATAATTAAATTAGGGCAAAGACATGTTTTAAGAAATTATTTAGGTATTGGAAGCACAGAATTGCCTGGTATAATGCCAAAGTTTTCTAATGGTATTTCTTGCGGATATCCACTAACAGGTAAAAATTATGAGGTAGATCTTTTAATAGGAATGTCTATGTCGTTTAGAAAAAAGGTAGTAGATAATATTAAATTTTCTACCTATTTTGAGGGTTATGGGCTTTATGAAGATGCAGATTTTTCTATTAGAGCCTTAAAATTCGGAAAAAATGTAATTGCAACAAATGTGCTTTTAGAACATCATCATGCAGCAGCAGGTAGACCTAATAAATTTAAATATGGAAAAATGGTAACCAGAAATGGTTGGTATGTTTGGAGAGTGAAATATAAAAAGCCATCACTAATAGCAAGACTTAAATGGAATTTAATTGCTATTGTATTGATATTAATAAGGTTTGTTAATGTGTTAACAACTAAAAAAAGGAAAGAAGCATTTACAGAAGCAATAGGAAGGTGTTATGGATTATTTACACTAATTTTTAATAAGCCATTAGTAAAAAAATAATGAAAAAGACTATACTTATTTCAACTTCTCCTTTTGGAAACCCAATTTCAGATTATTTTAATTGTTTGGCTAATAAGTTTATTAAAAATAATTATAAGGTAATTTTTATTTTTGATGGTCTCTCAAAAGCAAATATTGATATAGAAGAAAATAAATCTATATATTATTGGCCTAGTCAAAGGCCTACAAAATTTTCAGATTTTTTATTCTATTTTAAACTTATTAAAAAAGAAAAGCCAATATTGTGTATTTCAAATTTTGGATCTACTAATATAGTTTCATTAGGTAGTTATATACTTAATATTAAAAACCGTATGAATTATATTCATACAACATCAAAACAACTGAGAGTAGATTCAACAAAAAACATTTTAAAAACACTAGTTTTAAAAAAAAGAAAACAAATTATATATAGTTTAAATACATTATTGTTGACAAATTCCGAAGGAACTAGGAAAGATTCAATCACATATTATAAATTAAAAAGGGAAAAAATTAAAATTTTTCCTTTATTAATTAAACATAGTAATATTAAATATAAAGAAAATAAAGAAAGAGAATATTCAATTAGTATAGTAGGACGTTTACACCCTTCTAAAGGCCACAGAGAACTTTTATATTTATTTAAAGAATGCCTTGTTAAGTATCCTAATTTAAAATTAAATATTATAGGTGATGGTTATTTAAAAAATGAACTAATCAAACTTTCTAAAGAATTAAAAATCATTGAAAATGTAGTTTTTACAGGTAATATACCTAATTTTGAAATTGGAGTTTTTCTTTCAAAATCTTTGATAAATATATCCGCAAGTATAGATGAAGCTTATGGACTTGTAAATATTGAATCTTTAAGGGAAGGAACTCCTTTAATTTGTACTAAAACAGCTGGTTCTCTTGATATTTTATCAACTAAAATTAATGGATTATATATGAATCATGATGATAAAAAATCATTATTAAATGCATTAACCCTTATATTAAATAATTGGGATTTTTATTCAAAAAATTCGATTAAGACATTTGAAGAAAATTATTCTTTACAAAATATTGAGAAGCACTATAAACAAATTATTAAAGAATGCTCATTTTAATTAAAGTTATAGGATGAAATTTGGAATTATAACCCAAGCAATTCATAAATTAAATGATGATAAAGTCTATGCTTATGAACCTTATGTTCGTGAAATGAATTTATGGGGAAATCATGTTGATGAATTTATGATTTTAGCTCCAGTTTCTTGTGATGAAATTTCGAGTATAGAAATAGCTTACAAACAATCAAATATAAAAGTAGTTGCTATTCCAAATTTTGATATTACTTCTTTTAAAAACTTAATAATATCATTATTGGTAATTCCAAAAATTTGTTGGAAAATATATCACATAATGAGAGAAGTTGATCATCTTCACCTAAGATGCCCTGGTAATGTTGGTTTATTAGGATGCTTGGTTCAAATGTTTTTTCCATCAAAACAAAAAACGGTAAAATATGCTGGAAATTGGGATCCCAAAAGTAAACAGCCATTAAGTTATAAATTGCAAAAGTGGATTGTATCTAATACTTTTTTAACTAAAAATTGTAAAGTATTAGTCTATGGTAAATGGAAAAATCAATCTAAAAATATAATATCTTTTTTTACAGCCACTTATAAAAAAGAAGAAATTGAAATTGTTAAAATTAAAAATTTATCATCTGTAATTAAGTTTATGTTTGTTGGTGCTTTTTCAGTTGGAAAACAACCAATGTTAAGTGTAAAAGTTATAGAAAATCTTTTTAAAGAAGGTTTTAATGTACAATTAAATATGTATGGAAATGGTGATAAATTTACTGAAATACATAATTACGTAAAAGAAAAATCTCTTGAGAACATTATTATTTTACATGGAAATAAACCCAAAATTGAAGTTAAAAAAGCTTTTAAAGAATCACATTTTTTACTGTTTATTTCTAAATCAGAAGGTTGGCCTAAAGTTGTAGCTGAAGCAATGTTTTGGGGTTGTTTACCAATATCTACAGATGTTTCTTGTGTAAATTACATGTTAGGTAATGGCGCTAGAGGAAGTGTTTTAAAACCTAATGCTAACATTGAAGATATTATCTTTGAAATAAAAAAATATTTTAATGATGAAAAAAAATATCAAGAAAAAGTTTTAAATGCAACCAATTGGTCTCAAGAATATACTTTAGATAAATTTGAAATTGAAATTAAAAAAATTTTAGATAATAATTATGAGTAATTTAGGTGTTGTTCAAATTATTGATACATTAGAAACAGGCGGGGCAGAAGTTTTAGCAGTTAATATAAATAACGGTTTAAATGAAGTAGGATTAAACTCACATATTTGTGCTACAAGAAAAGAAGGAAAATTATTAGAAAACATCAATAATAAAGCAAATTATATATTTTTAAATAGAAAAAAAACTATTGATATTAAAGCTTTAATTAAATTTAGAAAATATATAAAAACGAATAATATTTCTATTTTACATGCTCATGCTACTTCCATATTTATGGCTTTTTGTATAAAAGTAATAAATCCTAAACTAAAATTAATATGGCATGATCATTATGGCAATAGTGAAAACCTTAAGTATAGATCAAGTATATTTTTAAAACTTTTTTCGATTTTTACGCATTCTATAATATCAGTAAACGTAAAGTTAAAAGACTGGTCTGAAATAAAATTATATTGCAAAAATGTTTTTTTTGTAAATAATTTCGCAAGCTTTAATCTAGTAAAAGAAAAAACAAAATTGAATGGTGAACATGGAAAGAGAATAATTCATTTGGCAGCTTTTCGAAATCAAAAAAACCATCAATTTTTAATAAGGGCTTTTGCAAAACTAAATAAAAATAATCCTGATTGGACTTTGCATTTAGTAGGAAGACTTAGTAATGATTTGTACACACAAAAAAACTTAGCATTAATTAAAGAATTGAATTTAGAAAAGCATATTTTTGTTTATGGTGCTAAAATGGATATTAAGAATATTTTATTCCAATCAGATATTGGCGTTTTATCTTCCAATTCAGAAGGTTTACCTTTAGCTCTTTTAGAATACGGTTTAGCTAAGTTACCTGTAGTTTGTACAAATGTTGGTCAATGTTCAGATGTTGTTATTGATAAAAAAACGGGTTATTTAATTGAAAGCAATAATATGAATCAACTAGTTGATAAATTAGAATTGTTAATAAAATCAGAAACTGATCGAATTAAGTTTGGACAAAATAATGAAATCAATATTAACAAAAACTATTCTATAGGCCCTTTTTTAAAAAAAATAATTAAAATTTATAATTCTTAATTTTGATAAAATTAATTCTTCAGAATAAACTAGTATTCATATTAATTCATTTGTTTTTTGGATACTTAGGTACATTTAGTTTTTTTCCAAAATTATTCGGACTTACAATTGTATTGATTCCACTTTATTTTATTTTTAACTCTAAGAATGAAAATGAAGAAGCTCTATTATTTGCTGCTTATATTGTTGGTGCAGAAGTTTATACAAGAATGATAGGTGGTTTTGTCTTCTATGAAACAGGAAAATACGTAGTTATATTATTTCTTCTTATTGGTATGTTTATTGGTAGATTCAAACAAAGTTTTTCCGTACAATATGTCTTCTATATTTTACTTTTATTACTAGGTATAGTTTTTACTAAAGTACCAGAAGGAGAATCAATTCGAACAAATATTACATTCAATTTGAGTGGACCAATATTGTTAGGTATTTCTGCCTTTTACTGTTATCAGAGAAAGTTGTCGATAAGAATAATAATGGATATGCTTTTTTTTATGCTACTGCCTTTGTTTTCTATGATAATTTATCTATATTTTAGAACTCCGGATTTAAGTGAACTGGTGTTCGGTGGAACTGCAAATTACTCTACTTCTGGTGGATTTGGACCAAATCAAGTTGCAACTGTTATCGGTTTAGGAATGTTTATTTTAACCATCTATATTTTAACAAACACTGCACTTAGTGGCTATATATATGTAGATGCTATTTTTTTAATTTACTTTACTTATAGGGGCTTGCTAACTTTTTCTAGAGGCGGAATATTTACAGCTTTAGTTTCTATAGCCTTTTTTGTACTTTTTTATTTATCGTACAAAAGAATATCTTTTTTTAAGTTTTTTAGATATCTAATAATTGCATTAGTTTTTATTTTATCAGTATGGATTTATACATTAGATATGACTAATGGAATGCTAAATAATAGATATGTCGGTGAAAATTCTATCGGTGTTAAAAAGGATTACTCGACAGGAAGAATTGATATTTTAAAAATACAAATGAGTAATTTTTTAGACAACCCCTTAGGTATTGGTGTTGGTAACGGTAAGTATGAAAGGTTAAAAAAAGGTAAAAATATAACCGCAGCATCACATAATGAAGTTGGTAGATTGTTAGAAGAACATGGTTATATAGGGTTTATACTATTAATAACTTTAATCACAATTCCGTTATTTAATTTCTTAAAAGGGAATTCTTATCAAAAAGCATTTATAATAGCTTTTTATATGATATGGTTTCTAACAATAAATCATTCTGCTATGAGAATTGCACTTCCTGGTTTTATTTATGCATTAAGTTTGTTGAATATTTCTAATATTGATGAGTTAGATGATGTGAATGAAGGGAATTTAATGATTGCTGAAAATGAGTAATAAAATTCTCTACATAGGTAACAATAATACAAAAAATGAAACTACTTTAAAGATATTAAGTGATTGCCTAAGAATAGAGGGCTTTGATATAAATATCACTTCTAATAAACAAAATAAATTTTTTAGGCTTTTAGATATGTGCCTTAATCTATTAAAATTAGGGCTTAAATTAGATTACGTTATCATTGATACATATAGCACAACTAACTTTTATTATGCTTTAATTTGCTCACAAATATGTAGAATTCTTAAGATTAAATACATCCCTATTTTACATGGTGGAGATTTACCCAATAGGCTTAAAAATAACGAATTTATATCGAGTTTAATTTTTAATAATTCTCATATAAATGTATCTCCTTCTTTATATTTAAAAAAAGAATTTGAAAGGTGTAATTTTAAAGTTGATGTAATACCAAACATCATTAAAATTGATAAATACCCATTTTTAAAAAGAAATAATATAAAACCTAAACTACTATTTGTTAGAGCTTTTCATGAAATTTACAATCCAGAAATGGCTTTAAATGTATTAAAAGAGGTTTTAAAATATTTCTCAGAAGCTACATTGTGCATGATTGGTCCAATAAAAGATAATTCACATCAAAATTTTCTAAAACTTGCGAGTCAATATAATTTAATTGACAAAATAGAAATTACAGGTTTCTTGGCTAAGGAAGAATGGCATAAAAAATCTAAAGAGTTTGATATATTTATAAATACTTCTAATTTTGATAATATGCCCGTAAGTATTATCGAAGCTATGGCTTTGGGTTTGCCAATTGTTTCTACCAACGTTGGTGGAATTCCGTATTTAATAGAAGATGATATTGATGGTTTGTTAGTTGATAAAAAAGATGTAAAAGCTATGGCGAACGCCGTTAATTTAATTGTTGAAGGGAAGCATCAAGATTTAGCTATAAATGCAAGAAAAAAAGTAGAAAGTTTTAGCTGGAACTCAGTGAGAAAAAAGTGGTTAGAAATACTAAAATAAATGATGCACAAGCTTATTTACCATTTGGGACAATATTTTAGGAATCCGACTCTTAAAAAAAGTTATCGATTTTTAAAAACTACCGAGAATTGGTCTTTAGAACAACTAGAAGATTACCAATTTAAAAAATTGAAAGAAACATTAATTTTAGCCAAAGAAAACTCTACTTATTACAAATCAAAATATACAAATATTAATATTCATGATATTAAAACATTAGATGAATTAAGCAAAATTCCAATATTAACGAAAGAGGAATTAATTGAAAACGTTAATGAAATTCATACCAATTTAAAGTTTCACAAACAATTTTTAGCTACAACTTCAGGTACTTCTGGTCAATCATTAAAATTTTACAGAAACGAAGAAGCAGATTCGTTTAATAGAGCAGCAATTCAACGTGGTTATTCTTGGCATGACGTTAATCCGTGGGATAGAAATGGATATTTCTGGGGATTTAGTTTCTCGTTTAGCTCTAAAATTAAAAACAGAATTTTAGATAAACTACAAAATAGATTTAGAATTTTTAGTTTCGAAGAAAAATCACTTAAGAATTTCATCAAGAAAACTAAAAATGCGATTTATGTTCAAGGTTATTCTTCAATGATTTATCAAACTGCTGTATTAATCAATAAACTAAATTTAGAAAAACCGAAAAATATAAAATTAGTTAAAGGTACATCAGAAAAAATTTTTGATTCATATCAAGAAGAAATAAAAAAAGCTTTCGGATTGAAAATGGTAAGTGAATATGGTGCAACAGAAGCAGGAATTATAGGTTTTGAATGTGATAACGGAAATATTCACATAAATATGGAAGGTGTTTATGTGGAAGAAATTAATAACGAAATTTTTGTTACAAATCTGCAATTAAAATCATTTCCTATTATTCGATATAAATTAGGTGATTATATTTCCTTAGCACCAAGAAATGAGGAATGTACTTGTGGAAAGAAACATTTAATTATCAAAGAAATAACAGGTAGAGTAGGAGAAAATATTTACGGGAAACAAAATTTGTATCCTAGTTTATATTTGTATTACATTTTTAAAAATATTTCAAAAAAAGAAAATATAAATTTAAACTATCAAGTTTTACAAGAGGAAAAAGGTAAATTGGTGTTTTTAATTCAGAATCAAATTGAAGAAGACCTTCAAAAAAAGTTGGGTGAAGAAATTAATCAACATTTTAAAGATGACATCGATTTTGTAATTCATACAAAAGCAGAGTTAAAAAAATCTAAGGGTAAATTAAAAAACTTTATTTCTACTATAAATGAATAATTTAGTTTCTATAATAACACCGAGTTATAATTCATCAGCATTTATATCAAAAACCATAAATAGTGTTTTAATCCAAACTTATACAAATTGGGAAATGCTTATTGTTGATGATTGTTCTACGGATGACAGCATTATATTAATTGAAAGTTTTATTGCTAAAGATAGTAGGATTAAGCTTCATAAATTAACTAAAAACTCTGGAACAGCAATTGCAAGAAATACTGCAATAAAGCTAGCACAAGGTAATTTTATAGCTTTTTTAGATAGTGATGATATTTGGTTATCTAATAAATTAGAAGTTCAATTAAAATTTATGATTGAAAATAATTATAATTTAACACACACTTCATACAGCACCATAAATGAAACATCAGAAAAGCCAATTAAAAAATTTGTTTGTAGGCCAATTCTAAGTTATAAAAACATGCTTTATTCGAACAGAATTGGTTGCTTAACAGTAATTTATAATGCTGATAAATTGGGTAAAATTTATATGCCAAATATCAGAAAAAGACAAGATTATGCCTTATGGTTAAAAATTTTAAAAATTGAAAAGCATGCCTACGGAATTCAGGAAATTTTAGCACATTATAGATTAAGAAATCAATCTATTTCTAATAATAAATTTGAAATGCTTAAATGGAATTTTTATCTATTTAAAAATATTGAAAAAATGTCATATGTTAAATCATTTTTTTATCTTTCGTCAAATGTTTTGAATAAATTATTTTAATGAATCAAAAAAAATATTTTAATATTTCTGAGCGTAAAATTTTGCTTAGAGTGATAGATACAATAGTAATTATTACTAGTTTGTATTTTTCTTTTGAAATATTAAATTTTAGCTATTTCAATTTTTATAGTGAAAGCGTTTTAGGTTGGATGTTCTTATTAGTATCTTATTATTTAATTTTTGGAGAAATATTTCAATTATTTAATTTAAACATCTCAAATAATAGGTATTTAGTGCTTAGAAGTATTGTTGTTACTGCTTTTGCTACAACAATATTTTATGTTTTTACACCATTTTTATCACCTATTTTGCCTAATAATAGACTTCAAATTGTCTATCTTTTTTTAATTCTTGCAATACCAATCGTTGTATGGAGGTTTTTATATATTCAGTTAATATTTTCTCCGAAGTATTTTAAAACTGTCATTTTTATTGGAAAATCTGATAAGATAAAAGGGATGTTAGAAAAAATTCAAAAAGATAATTTTCATAACCTTAGAGCTTATTTTTCTGACAAAGAAATAGAAAATGTAAAAGGTTTTAGAAATGTCGAAAATGAGAAGCTTTCAGAATTTTTTATGGATAATAGTATAAATGAAATTATTGTTTCTAAAGATGGATTATCTGATGAAGTTTTGGAATCTTTGAATAAAGAATTAATTTTTCTTTTTCAAAAAGGATATAATATTGCAAGTTACGAATCGTTTTATGAGGAAATAAACTTAAGAGTACCTAAAGAATATTTAGAACTTAATTTTTACAAGCATATTAATTTTAGTAAAAATAATACTAATAGGTTTTATTTGTTTGGATTAAGAGTAACAGATATTATTATTGCATTAATTGGTTTGATTGCTTTTTTAATTGTTTTTCCTATAATTTTGATAGGAAATATTTTGGCCAATCGTGGTCCTCTCTTTTATTCACAGGATAGAGTAGGACAAAATGGCCAAATTTTTAAGATTTATAAACTTAGATCTATGGTTACAAACGCAGAGAATAATGGTGCTGTTTGGGCTCAAAAAAATGATGTAAGAATTACAACATTTGGTAAATTTTTAAGGCATACAAGGCTAGATGAAGTTCCGCAATTTTACAATATATTAAAAGGTGATATGGGAATTATAGGACCAAGACCAGAAAGACCAGAATTTGTAAAAGATTTAGAAAATAAAATTCCGTTTTATTCTATAAGAAACATTGTTAGACCTGGCTTGACAGGTTGGGCACAAGTGAACTATCCGTATGCAAATACAATAAAAGAGCAAGAAATAAAGCTTAGATACGACTTGTATTACATTAAAGAAAGAAGTGCTTTTCTTGATTTTAAAATCTTAATTAAAACAATTACAACAATCATATTTTATAGAGGGCAATAAGTTTTTTAGCAAATAGAAATATCTAATATTTAATAATATTAAAATAGGAATTAAAGTTATAGGAAAACTTTGTATATCAAATATCCATAATAACAGAACTATATTTAATAAAACTATTATAACTTTTAAATAATTTCTCACCCAATGTTTTACCGATTTTCTTAATAGTAAAAATGCAATAATAATATTAGGTAAAAAGGCCCATAATATATTAAAATTATTTGGAGCAGTTGTGTGTGAAGAAAATAGCCATAAATAACTTAAAGCTAAACCAATTAAACCGGTTATAAGAAAGATTAAAAAATCTAAAAATTTTGATCTTTTGTTATTTTTTATATCTTTAAATGTTATTAATAATACAGTAATTAATAAAATTGAAAAAATAAAAATAGGACTTACAATAAAATTATTATTATGAACTTCTTTATAATTTAATAAAATATCTTCACGTTTAACAAAATTTACAGTTTTTCCGTTTCTTTTAATTTTTGCACTCTTAGAAGTTTTGTATAAATAATCAGGTAAATAGGTGTAAGCTACTTGATTTCTTTCTTTATCTAAAATAGTACCAGCAATTAAATTAATTCCAAAATTACCCCAAGTGTTCCAAGTAATTTCGTTGTTCATTAAATGTCTTAAGGTTTTATTATTTTCTATTGTATTACTTTCTAAAATTAAATTTTCCTTCAAAACTTCCAGGGAAATATCTTTCAGTTTAGAAGCGCAATTATTAAAAAAAGGATCATATAAATACGTTGCATTCTGCTTTAATGCATTGTTTTCTAAATATGAGTAATAGTCTTGTTTTTCTTGCAGCGTTAAGTTAAGAACCTGTTGTTTTAACCAACGCTTATCTTTCATGTAACTATTAAAAAAATAGACAAAATCATATTTTGCTAACAAGTAATACATCTTACCTTGTGCAAAGTTTAATAGAAAATTAGGTTTATCAAAATCAAATATTCCGTAGTTATAGATAACATCTAAATTTAAAGAAGGGTCTTTAATTCTAATGGCAGAATGACCAAATTTCTCATATAATTCTTTACCAGGACCTGCAGTAACAATAGATATCTCTGAGAAAGTAGTTAATTTCTGAGCATGATTAATTTTAAATAATAATAAAAAGATAGGAAGAACTATAAGTAGTTTTTTTATCATAATAAATTAAGGTCTAAGTAAATTATAATCTATAGTAACAGAAAAAATATTAGAATATAAAGCATTCCCAACGCTACCAATATTGGTTAAAGCATAATCAATTTGAATTCCTTTAAAATTAAATCCTACACCAAAATTGGGTTGTGTATTTAAAGATTTTGAATTGTCAAATTCTGTTTGGTATTGAAAATTACCAACACCAGCTCTTAAATACACCATGTTTTCATAATCTAATTGTAAGCCAATTGCCGGGTCAATACTACCAGCATCCGAAGAGAAGATATCATTAGTCCTTGCAAATCTTATATTTAAATCTACTTCTGTTTGTAAGTTAAAAAATCGGCCAATTTTAAAATCTCTTGCAACTCCTAATTGTAATTTAGGCTTTGTAATTTCTGTACTTTGAGGTAATTCTTGATTTTGACCAGGAATTGCGTCTCTAATTTTTTCAAATTCTTGTTCATTTATAGCCCAACTGTTAAATGTTGTAGTTATATCTCTAGCCATTAAACCAAATTTCCAATTATTCCTCTCAAATTGAAGGCCAACGTCAAAACCAAATCCCCAAGAAGAAGCAAAATCTCCAATTGTTCTTCTTACAATTTTTGCATTTACGCCTAATTTAACATCTTTAAAGATTAAATTTCTTGCATAAGCAAAATTGAACGCATAATCTGCGGCCGAAAATAAACTAATCCTATTAAAATCTATGTTTCCCTCACTATCAATTAGTTGTGTTGTATTTAAAATGTCATCAACACCAAATCTAATAATAGATATTCCTAAGGCACTTTCTTTGTCTATTGGCATCGCAAAGGCTGCGTGGTTGTAATTTGCTATACCTGCAAAATAAGAAGCATACATTAATGAGCCTTGATAGTCTTCGATACCAACTAAACCTGCAGGATTCCAATAAGTTGCATTTACATTATTTGTAGTTGCAACAACAGCTTTACTTTTACCAAGTGCGGCAGCATCTACACCAATGTTTAAAAATTCATTAGAATAATTTCTAAACGCTTGTGCATTTATTAAAACTGAAAATAATAAGAATAAAAGTAAAACTTTAAATTTCAAATGGCTTAATTTTTATAAAACAAATATCTTAAATCCTACTAAAATAACATTAGTTTTACTAAGATATTGTTTCGCAAAGTTATAATCGGATTTTTTCTTCTATAAAAGAAAATATTTTAGACTCTAACCAATTGTTTTCTTCGGTTTTAAATGAGCTTATAAAACCACAGTGACCACCAAAATCTGGAATTTCTAAATAAAAATTACGAGAATTTATTGCTTCTTTTCTAGGATAACATTCTGCAGATAAAAACGTATCATCTTTTGCATTTACTAATAAAGTTGGTCTGTCTATTTTAGATAAAAAAGGTTTAGAACTTGCTTTTTGCCAATAATCTTCTGGATTTTTAAAACCAAAAACAGGTACAGTATATAAATGTTCTAAATGTTTAAATTTTGTTGCTTTTTTTAATCGTTCTTTATCTAAATCAAATTCTGGAAATTTATTCGCTTTTTCTAAAATTTTACTTTTAAGAGTTTTAAAAAAAACTTCTACATACAATTTGTTTTTAAATTTATCTAGCTCTTTTTCTGCAGTTGTAATATCTATTGGTACAGAAACAGCAATACCTCCTTTAATTTTGTCTGATAGTTTTTCTTGGTATTCTCCTAAATATTTTAGGGTTAAATTACCACCCAAACTAAAACCTATAATTACAACAGAATCGTAATTATAATTGTTAACTATATATTTAATTACAAAATCTACATCTTCGGTTTTACCACTGTGATATGTGTCTAACAACAAATTATCTTCGCCACTACAGCTTCTTAAATTTAAAGAAACTGCATCTAAACCTTTACTATTTAAATGGTTTACAGAAGAAATAATATATTTTGATTGAGAACTACCTTCTAAACCATGAATTAAAATCACCAAATTTTTAGAACCAACTTTAGAAAAATCTAAATCTATAAAATCTTCATCCCAAGTAGATATTCTTTCACGGCTATAAGTACATGTTTCCTTAGAAAATAACGGACGATATATTGTGTTAAAATGGGCGTTTTTAAATGGTAAAGTAGGAGAGAAGTCCGATTTTAATATTGGCATTCTTAGTGTTTTGGATGATAATTTTTAAAAATACATAAAATATTAATAATTTTAGAAAATTACCAAATTAGGATTTATTATTTTAGCCCTCAAATCAAATTTTATAATGAAAAAACACATTCCTAACTTACTTACATTAGGTAATTTATTTTGCGGAACAATTGCAACCATTTTAGCTGTTAATAACAACTTTGTATACGCAGGTTTATTAGTGGTTTTGGGTATATTTTTTGATTTTTTTGATGGATTTGCCGCACGTTTATTAAACGTTTCTGGGGAGTTAGGAAAACAATTAGATTCTTTAGCAGATATGGTTACAAGTGGGGTTGTACCAGGAATTATAATGTTTAAGCTAATAGGAGACAAGCAAATTGGATCAGTTATTTTTATTGATGAATTTAATTTACCTACAATTCTTCCATTTATAGGATTGATACTAACCTTAGGCGCATGTTACAGATTAGCAAAATTTAATATTGATACAAGACAATCTGAATCTTTTATTGGTCTACCAACACCTGCAATGAGTTTGTTTGTAATTTCTTTACCCTTAATTTTAGAATATTCTAACATAGAGTTAGTTAACAATCTTATTAGAAACAATTACTTTTTAATTACAATTACATTAATATTAACATATTTAATGAATGCTGAATTACCATTGTTTTCTTTAAAGTTTAAAAATTATGCAGTAAAAAATAATATCATTAAATATTTATTTCTAATGATATCATTGTTTATGATTATAAGTTTACAATATTTATCAATTCCTTTAATAATAACAATCTACGTAATATTATCGCTGATATCAAATTCTAAAAAAGTGTAAATAAAAAAGCATCAATTTTAAATTGATGCTTTTTTTATAAAGTTAAGTTTGACTTAAAATACTTTACGTTTTTTAAGCTCGAAATCTTTACCTAAGTATACTTTTCTTACCATTTCATCAGCGGCAAGCTCCTCTGGTGTTCCTTCTTTTAGGATACTTCCATTATACATTAAATATGTCTTGTCTGTAATTGCTAAGGTGGCTTGCACATCATGATCTGTAATTAAAATACCAATATTTCTATCTTTTAAATGCGCCACAATACTCTGAATATCTTCAACAGCAATAGGATCTACACCAGCAAAGGGTTCGTCTAAAAGAATAAAGTTGGGGTCTGAAGCTAAACATCGTGCAATCTCTGTTCTTCTTCTTTCTCCTCCGGATAATAAATCTCCTCTGTTTTTTCGAACATGGCCAATATTAAATTCTTCAATTAAAGATTCTAACTTCAATTTTTGTTCTTTTTTAGAACGACCCGTAAATTGTAAAACAGACATAATATTATCTTCTACCGAAAGTTTTCTAAAAACAGAAGCTTCTTGTGCCAAATACCCAATCCCTTTTTGCGCTCGCTTATACATAGCGTCTTGGGTTATTTCTTCATCATTTAAAAAAATTTTACCAGCATTTGGTTTAATCA
>JAHDHO010000213.1 GCA_020631275.1 Polaribacter sp.
ATTTCTAATCTAACAAGAAAAAATAAATCTTTTTTTTAATTTAATTTCTAAACCCGAAACCTGAACTTTTTTCCGAAAAAATCGGACTGCAAAGATACATTCTTTTTTATTTATAATCCTAATTAAAATTTACTTTTATTTTACAAGGATTTTAAATAAAGATAACACGTTAATGAACTTGACTAAAAAGATAATTCTTTGTTAGCGGGTGCAAACATACAACCTCTTTTTAATTACACAACTATAATTTGTTGTTATTTTAAACTATTTTTAACATAAACGTAAAACTAATTAAAAATCAACAACTTACAATTTGTAAATTATTTTAAATTTTAGACAAAAATTAATATTTGATTTATAAAAAATGATAATCAAGTGTAAACTTATGGATTTAATATAATCATATTAAAAGATAAGGAACAGAAAATACATACAAGTATATGCTTACATAAATGCAAAAATGCTGGCAAACTTGCTGTGTTAGGGATTGAAATGACATCCTTTTTATGTAAATCACCTATAAGCAAGTAAAAATTAAGTGAGTTTTTATCCAAAAAATTAATTAATTAAAGAAATATAGACTCATAAAAAGATATAATGTAAAGCCCGACCACGATTTTTTTCGTGGTAACACCCAAAAATACATCGATTATTTTTTCTTATTTCTTTTTTTAAGCATCTTAGAAAACATCTTTTTATATTCTTCTACATTAATTTCACCTTTTCTTGATGCTATTACTTTTACGTAATCGAAGTTTAGTTTTGTCTTTTGAGCTTCTAATTTATCTTCTTGAAATGCTCTTTGTAATACGTCTTCTATTAAATAATCTTCGTTATTAGACTCTGGATGGTATTCTGTTTTTAAAGATAACTTAAAAATATTTGCAGTTGTATTGTACCAAAATGCTTTCCAACCGCTTCTTAAACCTTTAATATTGTTAAAAGCTGTTTCGCCAGTTTGACGATGAATTAATTTTATAAGAATTCGACCTTCTGTAGTGGTCATTTTCTTAATCTGATCTGTGAATTCTCCTTCGATATATTTTTGAACTAACTTTGTATACTTTCTACGTTTACTTTTCGAATCTATTTTTTCTAATCGTTTATTTAAACTGTCTAATCTTTGAGATGCCAGTTTTGCATAAGGATATGCTTTATAAACTTTTTTTCTAAACCACAAATAGTAACGAATATCTTCTCTTGAAGTAAATTTATGTTTAGGTAACAATGCAATTTCATTTAATTGTATTACTACAGAATCGCCAGGTTTTACAAAAATGTAATCTTCTAAGTTTTTGGGTAAGGAATCTACTTCTCTTTTCTGTGCAAAACTGCATATAGAAATAGACATTATATATATGTATAGTAAATGTTTCAAAAAAATGAGATCTATTATTTATTTTACAATTGCAAATTGAATACCAAAGTAACTTTATGAGTTAATTTTATCTATAAATTCTTGTTCTGAAATAATAGAAATTCCTAAATCTTGTGCTTTTGTTAATTTACTTGGTCCCATATTATCGCCAGCTACAACAAAAGTTGTCTTTTTAGATATTGATGAACTTACTTTTCCGCCGTTATCTTCAATAGCTTTTTTAAGTTCGTTTCTAGACATTTGATGAAATACACCAGAAACTACAAAAACTTGATCTTTTAAAATTTCTGTTTGATTTTCTAAACTTTCTGCGGAAACTTCTAATTGTAATCCGTAGGATTTTAATCTATCTATTAATTGAATATTACCTAAATCTGATGAAAAATCTAAAATACTTTGTGCAATTCTATCTCCTATTTCATCTACATTTATTAATTCTTCTAATGATGCAGACATTAAGTTGTCTATAGATTTAAAATGCTTTGCTAACTTTTTTGCTACTGTTTCTCCTACAAATCTAATACCTAAAGCAAATAAAACTTTTTCAAACGGAATTTGTTTTGACTTTTCTATTCCGTCAATCATATTTTTAGCAGATTTTTCTGCCATTCTTTCTAAAGGAATAATTTGAGCAACTTTTAAATCATACAAATCTGCATAGTTCTGAATTAAACCTTCTTTTCGCAATAAATCTACAGTTTCACCTCCTAGACCATCAATATCCATTGCTTTTCTAGAGATAAAATGCTGAATTCTGCCTGTTATTTGTGGTGCACAACCAAATTGATTAGGGCAATAATGTTTGGCATCTCCGTCTGTTCTTACTAATTCGGTATTACATTCTGGACAATGTGTTGCGTATTGAGTTGGCTCTGAGTTTTCTGGACGTTTGGCAAAATCTACCGCAATTATTTTCGGAATAATCTCACCTCCTTTTTCAACAAAAACAGTATCATTAACTCGAATATCTAATTTTTCTATTTGATCTGCATTATGTAAAGACGCTCTTTTAACGGTTGTACCTGCTAGTTGCACTGGTTGTAAATTTGCTACTGGCGTAATCGCGCCTGTTCTACCTACTTGATATGTAATTTCTTCTAAGATTGTAGAAACTTGTTCTGCTTTAAATTTATAGGCTATTGCCCAACGTGGCGCTTTTGCTGTGTAACCTAATTCTTCTTGTTGTTGAAGATTGTTAACTTTAATTACAATTCCGTCTGTTTCGTATGGTAATTCATGACGTTTGGCATCCCAGAAATTAACAAACTCGAAAACTTCATCAATAGACTTTGCTAACTTTATAGTATTCGGAACTTTAAAACCAACCTTTCTTGCATTTTCTAAACTCTCGAAATGGGTTTTAAATTTTCTTTCTGATGTTACCACTTGATATAACAAACAATCTAATGGTCTTTTTGCAACTTCTGTACTGTCTTGTAATTTTAAACTTCCACTTGCGGTATTTCTAGGATTTCTATATTCTTCTTCGCCATTTTCTA
>JAHDHO010000214.1 GCA_020631275.1 Polaribacter sp.
AAATATTAAATGTATCTTCTACTGCTAGTTTAATGGCAGGTCCTATGCAAGCTGTTTATTTTGCTACAAAGGCATATGTAACTTCGTTTAGCAATGCTATTGCAGAAGAATTATCTGAAACAAATGTAACTGTTACAACACTAATGCCAGGTGCAACAGAAACCGATTTTGGTAAAACTTCTGGTATGGATAAAACTTCTTTATTTAAAAGTACTGCAGATGCTAACACGGTAGCTAAAGATGGTTATAATGCAATGCTTAATGGCGATTTAGATGTTATTTCTGGCGTTAGTTTATCTCAAAAGCTAATGCTCAAAGCAATACCAATTACTCCAAAAAAGATATTATTAAAACAAGTAAAAAAAATGCAAGACCCTAATCTATAATACCCTGTAAACTATTTACAACTGAAAAACAACTATGTTATTTTTAAAAAAATGAGATAGTTGTTTTTTTATCAACTATATTAATCGTAATATTGCAATAAATAAATACGAATGGGATTAACAAAGTCAGAAATCTTTACAGCGCAACAAAATGAAATTGCTGCAATAGCAAAAGTACTAGGGCACCCTGCAAGAATTGCCATTTTAGAACATATAATAAAACTAAACACTTGTGTTTGCGGAGATTTAGTAAAAGAAATAGGACTTGCACAACCTACAATTTCACAACATTTAAAAGAATTGAAAAAAGTAGGTATTATAAAAGGTACTATAGAAGGCACAAGCGTTTGCTATTGCATAAATGAAGATAACTGGAATAGAATTACGACCATATTAAATCAATTTTTAAATAAAACACCAACAAACAACTGTTGTTAATTTTTAGTCTAATGGAAAACAAAGTGTACGAAAAAATAGAAAAAACTATTTTAAACCTAGATGTAGAAACTATTTCTAATGATAGAAAAGAAGTTTTACAACCGCTAATAGATTTTGTACAAAGTAAAGTTACAAGCAACAAAGATGCTAATATTAACTTTATATGTACACACAATTCTAGAAGAAGCCATTTAACTCAAATATGGGCACAAACAATTGCCAACTATTTTGATTTCAAAAATGTTACAACTTATTCTGGTGGTACAGAAGCTACTGCAATGTTTCCTATGGTTGCCGAGACTTTAAAAAATACAGGTTTCGAAATTTTAGAATTGTCTGAAAGTAAAAACCCTATTTATGCAATAAAGTTTAACGACAACACGAACCCTATAATTGGTTTTTCTAAAAAATACGATGCTAAATTTAATCCTGCATCTGGTTTTGCCGCAATTATGACGTGTTCTCAAGCTGATGGAGGTTGTCCTTTTATTGCTGGTGCAGAAAAAAGAATACCAATTACTTATGACGATCCTAAAATGTTTGACAATACACCTCAACAAACAGAAAAATACCAAGAAAGAAGTTTACAAATAGCTACAGAAATGTATTTTATATTTTCTAACATAAAAAAATAATCTTATGAAATTATCAGAAATTAAAAAGCACTTAAAAAGTTTAGATAAAATAGGTTTTCAATTACCAAACGGAGAGTTGGTAGCAAGTCATTTTCATGTTACAGAAGTTGGTAAAATTACCAAAGATTTTATTGATTGTGGTGGCAAGGTTAGAAATGAAACAGTTATCAATTTTCAATTATGGGAAGAAAATGATTACGACCATCGATTGCATCCAGAAAAACTGATAAATATTATTGAGTTATCAGAAAAAAAGTTTCAGTTTGATGATTTAGAAATCGAAGTAGAATATCAAGGTAAAGAAACCATTGGTAAATACGGATTGGATTTTGACGGAACAAACTTTTTATTAACCTCTAAAGTTACAGCTTGTTTAGCCTTAGATGCTTGCGGAATAACACCTTCGAAACCAAAATTGCAATTTTCAGAATTAAATAGCGGTGCAACTAGTTGCAGCCCTAACTCTGGTTGTTGTTAAGCAACAATTATAAAAAGCAAAAAACTGTTATCTACCATAGATAACAGTTTTTTTTATATCATAATTGCGATTATAACAAATCGTCTGAATCTACATCCTTAGAGTTTTCAGAATACGTTCTCCATTTTTCTAAACACTCTGTAATATCTTTAGGTATTTCAGAATTAAACTGCATAAACTCACCCGTTGTTGGGTGCGTAAAACCTAAGGTTTTTGCATGTAGTGCTTGTCTTGGCAATACCTGAAAACAGTTATTTACAAATTGCTTGTATTTTGTAAAGGTGGTTCCTTTTAAAATAGCATCTCCGCCGTAACGTTCGTCGTTAAAAAGTGTATGCCCAATATGTTTAAAATGCGCTCTAATTTGATGCGTTCTACCTGTTTCTAATTTGCATTGCACCAATGTTACGTATGTTAGTCTTTCTAAAACTTTAAAATGTGTAACAGCATGTTTACCAAATTCTCCATCAGGAAAAACAGCCATTTGCAATCGGTTTTTTAAACTTCTACCAATATTACCTTCAATTCTTCCTTCATCTTCATCTATATTTCCCCAAACTAAAGCATAGTATAAACGCTCTGTTGTTCTGTCGTAAAATTGTTTAGACAAATGTGCCATTGCAAACTCTGTCTTAGCAACAACCAACAAACCACTAGTGTCTTTATCTATTCGATGCACCAAACCTGGTCTTTCATTAGAATTGGTTGGTAAGTTTTCTATATGATGTATTAAACCGTTTACTAAAGTTCCAGAATAGTTTCCGTGCCCAGGATGCACAACCATACCTGCAGGTTTATTTACTACTATAACAGCATCATCTTCATACACAATATCAATAGGAATGTCTTCTGCAACCAATAAATTTTCTGCTGGCGGATAT
>JAHDHO010000025.1:0-10815 GCA_020631275.1 Polaribacter sp.
ACTATAATTCTATATCATTTAATAAAATAGCATTAGATATTTCCTCCATTTTTAATGTTTATGAACAGACTAAGAGTTTTCTTAGTCTGTTTTTTTTTATATTTAAATTAATTTTGAGAAAAGAAAACATTGTTGTAACAATAAACACCTTTATATCGTCTAATTCTTATAATTAACCAATTCACCCCATGAAAAAATCAATATTATTCTTATTGCTATTAAGTTTATGCCTTAGTTGTTCATCTTCTAAAAATTCTGAAGAATTTATAAATAAAGTAGAAGGTCGTTATCTATTTAATGCCAACGAAGTTCTAGAAGTTTATTTCAAAGAACAAGATCTATTTATAAAATGGAGAGGAAAAAAAGATATAAAACCTCTAAAAGTTAGTGACAATTCATTTTATATGAAAGAAATGAATGAAAAATTGATTTTTGCCACAGACCCTAATGTTCATATATATTTGTCTGAGAAAACAGAACACAAAGGTGTTAAGTATCATTTTAAAAAAATGGACATAAATGAAAAAACTCCTCATGAATACTTCGAAAATAAAGAATACAACAAAGCTCTTGAGGGCTACTTAAAAATTAAAGAGCAAGATTCTTTAAATCCTATTATTAGAGAATATAAGATAAATGGTATTGGTTACAGTTACATTAGAGAAAAAGAATTAGAAAAAGCAATAGAAATTTTTAAAATTAATACAGAATTACACAGTAATAGCTCTAATACTTTTGATAGTTTAGCAGAAGCTTACTTAAAAAATAAAGATACAGCTAATGCAATCATAAACTTTAAAAAGGCTTTATCTATTAACTCTGAAAATGAAAGCGCTAAAAGAAACTTAAAAAAAATTACGAAATAGTAAATGGATTTAGAAAAATTAAAATATCCGATAGGAAAAACAAAACTACCATCTTCTATAACTAATAAAGATATTGAAGAATGGATTTCTGTTCTCGAGAGATTTCCGCATGAATTAGAATTTTTAACAAAAGAATTATCCGAAAATCAACTTGATACACCTTATAGAAAAGATGGCTGGACAGTTAGACAAGTAGTACATCACTGCTATGATAGTCATCACAATTCATACATACGTTTTAAATGGGCTTTAACAGAAGAAAATCCAGAAATTAAAGCTTATTTTGAAGAACGTTGGGCAGAATTACACGACACTAAATTTGCCCCAATTTCTTTGTCTTTAGACGCCCTTAAAGCTTTACATGCCAAATGGGTTTATTTATTAAAAGGTTTATCTAAAGAAGAGTTATTGAGTAAATTTACACATCCAGCTACTAAAGACGTAATCACGCTTCAAGAAAATATTGGTATTTATGCATGGCATTGCTTACATCATTTTGCGCATATTGAACAATTAATAATTAGAGAAAATTGGCGATAATTAATAGTGATTTTTATTTCTATAAAAATAACTATATTACACGTTCTAATTTTATTCTAAGTAAATGAAAACTGCACAACAATGGTTTGATGAATATGCTGTAAGTCATCAAAATGAAACAAATCAAATGGTACATTATATTTGTGTGCCTTTAATATTTTTTAGTGTTATTGGTTTATTAATGAGTATACCAACAACTTTTTTAGAAAATACAATTGGCCTTTATAACCCTTTAATCGAAAACTGGGCAGTTGTAATTGGTTTGATTATTTCTCTTTTTTATTTACAATTGGGGTTTTGGTATTTTGTAGAAATGCTATTTGTAATTTTATTATCGGTAATAGGAAATTATTGGTTAGGAAATAATTTTAACTTATTATATGCATCAATAACTATTTTTGTACTAGCTTGGATTGGGCAATTTTGGGGACATAAAGTTGAAGGGAAAAAACCTTCTTTTGCTAAAGATTTACAATTTTTATTAATTGGACCTTTATGGGTAATTCAGAAAATAGGTAAAAAATAAAAAGATGCAATACAAAGAAATAACATTTGAAGATTTTTTAAAAGTTGATATAAGAATTGGTACAATTATAGAAATTAACGATTTTCCGAAAGCTAAAAAACCTGCGTATCAACTAAAAATAGATTTTGGTGTTTTAGGGATAAAAAAATCTAGCGCTCAAATAACTAACTTATATACAAAAGAAGAACTTTTAAACAAACAAATTTCTGCAATTGTAAACTTTAAACCAAGACAGATTGCCAATTTTATGAGCGAAGTATTAGTAATTGGTGTGTATAATGTTGAAGGAAATGTTGTATTACTAAAACCATCTAAAGAAATTAAAAATGGAGAACAAGTTTCTTAATTAATTTTTTATTTATTTGGATTATTTAATATTACTAAAGCGCCAATAACTCCAGGAATCCAGCCACATAGCGTTAATAAGAAAATGATAAAGAAAGATCCACAACCCTTATCTATTACAGATAATGGCGGAAAAATAATAGCAAATAATACTCTAAAAAAACTCATAATACAATTTTGTTGGTTCTATAATTAAGACGATTACCAATTAAAATTGTTACATAAAAAAAGTGATAGAATGTTTAATAATTAAACTTTCTATCACTTTTTTATTTTATTGAAAATACAAATTACATTTTATCTCCAAAGAAAATAGCATTCATCAATAGCTTATTTGTACCGTACCAAAATGCTCTAAAGTTTGTATTATCTGTAAATACAATTACTTTTCCTCTACCCATTCCTTGGGTTTTAAAAGGAATTGTTTTACCAATTACTTTGGCATTCTCTCTAGAAATATAACCACTCAATAACGGGTTGTTTGTATATTGAATTGGGTTGTTATAGCTATTTTTATCCGCTTTAATAAACAAAGTCGAATTTCTAAATAAAGCTATTTTATCATTTTTATAACCAAAATTAACCGGATGTGATCTATCGATATCTGCTTCAAAAATTGCACCACCAATTACTTGTGCACCAGACCTTAAACTTCGGTTTTCGAAAGTAACATTTTCTGCAGGTGCAACTTCTGCATTTACAAATTCTAAATTGATAAATTTACTTCTTGCCAACCATCTTGCGGTATTTTTGTAACCAATTAAAACTCCTCCATTTCTTACCCAAACTTTTAATTTTTCTTCTGCACTTTTACCTAAGTTATAACTACTTGGTATGATAATAGAAGTATATTTAGATAAATCTACTCTATTAAATCCTCTCATATCTAATCGAGTTAAAGCAATATCGAATCTTTGGTCTAATAAATGCCAAATCTCTCCAGAATCATTTCCTGTAATTCCGTCGCCAACCAACATAGCAACTTTTTGCTTTTTTATATTTCTAAAATTATTACTTCCTAAATCTACTCCATCATTTAAACCTGTTACTACACCATCCATAGAAATATTACTATTCTTAGCAACATTTTGTAAGAAAACATATAATTCAGATGCATTTAAACTTTGATTTTGAACCGGAATAAATACCGTTCCGTAATCATAAGAAGTGTTTCCGTTTGTAAAGTTTTTCATAGAAACTTTTGCACGAATTCCTTTTTGTAAAATTTCATTTAATGCTTTTGGTGCATAATATTCGTTCCACGGCATTAAATATCCATATTCACTTTTAGAGGAAACAACACCTTGCTTCATCTTTAAATTTGTTATTTCATTTCCTGCTTTAGATAAAGAAATATTTTCGGCATAATCAACACCAAATGCATGGTTAAATGTCCATGCAGAAACATCATAAAACAAACTATCTGCAAAAGAAGTTCTAACATCAAACATTGCTTTTACCAATCTTTGATTTTTTTGGTTCATAGGTACAATGTAACTGTAACCTTTCTTAAACTTCTTTCCGTTTTGAGTAAAATCAGATTTTACTTCATGAATTTTAATTTTATGATTTTTTAAAACTTCTGCTAAATGAAAACTTTTGGCTGCATCTTTTTCATCTCCAAAAATAATGGCTTTATTACTACCCGAACTTCGAGATTCTTTGTAAAAATTTTGCTGATATTTTAAAATTTTAACTCTCATTTTTCTACCAGCTTCTAAAGTAGATAATGCCGCAGTAAATTGATTTCTAATTGTAAACGGAAAAGTTAATACACCATTTACAGTTTCTTGAGCATGACCTCTAGAACTTCCTTGTTCAAATAAAATACCTATACTACCATTAATGTCTGGAAAAGTAGAACCTTTACCATAGTAAAAATCATCGTAACTTTCTTCAGAATAATATAAAGAACCTATTTTATCTAAAGCTTTTGCGTGATAAGTACCTATTTCTTTTGTTAATTCTTGATTTAATTTTGGTGTTAAAGGGTTTGTTCTAGATGGTATTCCTGGTTGAAAAAAGAAACTAGAATTACTTCCCATTTCGTGGTGATCTGTTAATATATTTGGTAACCATTTATGAAAAGTAGCAATTCTTGCTTTACTTTCTGGTAATTGTACAGGTAACCAATCTCTGTTCATATCAAACTGATAATGATTCGTTCTTCCTCTTGGCCAAATTTCAGAGTATTCTCTGTCGTTTGGATCTGGATTTATATTTTTACTTCTATTTGTATTTGCCCAATATGCAAAACGTTGCAATCCGTCTGGGTTTAAAGAAGGGTCAAATAAAATTACTGTATTTTCTAATAAATCGTCTATTTTACTACCTTGTGCTGCAGCCAAATAATACGCAACTGCTAAAGCTGCATTAGAACCACTTGCTTCGTTACCATGAATAGAAAAACCTTGATAGACTACAATTTTATTATTGCTAACATCTACGTTGCTATTGTTTGTAGCATTAATATGATTTTTTCTAATTTCTTCTAAATTTTGATGATTTTTAGGAGACGTAATCGTTAATAAATACAGTTGTCTATCTTCGTAAGTTTTACCTCTTTTCTCTATTGAAATTCTATCTGAAGAAGCCGCTAAAACTTTCATATATTCTGATAATTTATCATGAGTTATATGCCACTCTCCTACTTCATGACCAATTATTGATTCTGGCGTAGGTATTGCTGAATTATAAGAAACGTCTTTTGGTAAATAATAAGATAAATCTACTTTTTGAGCAGAAACTGTTATAGAAATAAACAGGAAAAATAATATAATTTTTTTCATAAATTAAAAGTTGGTTATCTAACAAATATAAGGATTCGTTAATTTTAATGATATTCTTTAACAACTTATTAACTTCTTTTTAATAAAATAGGTGAAACCGCAAATAATTGGTAAGTTTAATTAAAGTAAATCGTCTTAAAATTTTTAAGTAATAACGCAATTTAACGTAAATTGCAAACCTATTTTTAAGTGAAGATTATGCAAGACAATAAAACCATAAATTATATTAAAAGTGTTGTAAATAATATGCCTACTAATTGGCTAAATTTAACAACGCATCGATTAGATATTTATAACGAAGAATTAGCTAAAACCCAGTTTTTAGAGCATTTCGAAAAACTTTATGACGCTAATAATTCTGAACAATCTGCTTTAGATTTGTTACCAACGGCATACGATTATATAAGATTAGGACATCCATTATCTTGTGTTTTAGAATGGTCAATTGCAAAGTTAAATAACTTAGACGCCTCGAATGTTATCAGTTTTTCGTCAAAGACAACTCCTATTCTTGCCGTTTTAAGAAAAAACTTAATTGATAATAAAAATACACGAATTTTATATACTGATAGCCTACCTCAATCTTTTTCATCAGAAATGATTAAAGCTATTTACGGTTATGAATTCGAAACTCAAAAAGTTGAAAATTTAAACACTATTTCTCATTTTAATGGTAGTACTATTTTAGTTACTTCTAATTCAGAAATTGGCGAAATAACGCTACGTAAAAACATTGATTTTTATTTGAATCTTTATCAAGAGTTAGGAAGTATTTTAATTGTTAACGGAAAACAAAATGAAGAATACATTTCAGAAATTCAGCATGTAAGAAGAAGAGAAACTGTTGCAATGACGCCTGCAAACACTTTAAATGCTTTAGAAATTTTAACTAATAAAACCAGCATAAATCAAAAAAGTAAGATTAATGTAACCGATAAAGCTTTAGTTTTAGAAGAAATTAAAAATATTACAGGTACAAATTTAAAACCTGTTGTTGGTTCTAGTGGTTTATCTATACAATATGCCATAATGATGGGATTAGTAGACAATGCTTTAGAAAAGCATAAAGGAAAAGCGATTAAATTTATAGTACCTCCTAATTGTTACGGTGGAACTAATGACCAAGCAAGACGTGTTGCTGCATGTTTAGATTTTGTAGACGTTGTAGATTTACCGGTAGATGGTGATAATGAAATGGTTAAAAGTATCGATACTGTTTTAAATAAGATTGCGAATGAAGATGCTGTACCTTATATTATTGCAGAAATACCTACAAATCCTAGAGTTGAAGTACCAGAACTATTGGCTTTAAAAGAAGTTTTAAGCAAAGAAAGAAAAACTGATAAGGGTTCTATTGCAGTTGATCCGGTATTTATATTGGATCAAACTTTTTGCCCAAATGTATTGTTTTTAGGTGAAGGAAAAATCTTATCTACCGTAAGAACAATTTCTTATGCAAGTGGTTCTAAATTTCCTAGTGGAGGAAAATGTACAGCAGGTTATTGTGTTGGTAATGACAAAACTGAAAATCTTATTGATAAAATTCACACTCATTTAGAATTATGTGATAATGAAGCTACAGCGCATCAATATGAAATTTTGGCTGCTCAACTGCCTTCAATGAATCAAAGAATAGCTGATGCATACACAAACACTAGAGAATTTGTAAACTTTATAAAAGAAGTTTTACCTGATGCCAAAATTAATTTTGTTTCAGAATCATTAGCAAAAGAAGGTTTTACACCTGCTGTGTTTTCTTTAGATTTACCTACAAAAGGTAATTCTGATGAAGAAAGAGAAGCTTATAAAAGAGCATTGAATTTAAAATTAATAAATTTAATGATTACAGAAATACCTGATGAAAGCAAATATTGTGTTAGCTACGGACAATTAAAAGGTTGTTATTGGACAATTCCTGCAACTTCTACACAAGGAACTACAAAAGAAGGTGACAAAGATTACATTGCCCGTGTTGCCTTATCTGCAAACTTAAATTTAGAATTACATAAAGAAGTTTTTCAAAAATTTGTAGATAGCATTTAATAATCGATAATTTTTAAAAAAAAGCCTAAGAACTGATTCTTAGGCTTTTTTTTATTTAAAATTTTCTATTCCCCAACGGTCTAAACTTCTTAAAATGTGCTCTAAAGTTTTTCCTTTTTCTGTAAGAGCATATTCTACTTTTGGTGGTACAACCGGATAAATTTTTCGAGTAATCAATTCGTCTTTTTCTAATTCTCTTACTGTTTGTGTAAACATTTTATTAGAAATTCCTTCTATATGTTTTTGTAAAACACCAGACCTTAATCCACCATCTAATAAATGAAATAAAACCAATGGTTTCCACTTAGTACCTATTAAACTCATTGTATAATTCAACGGACATTTCATTTTATTTTCAATTATAATTTAAATTAAAAACTTAATAATCAGTATTTTACTCTTTTCAGTAACTATAATACTTTTTGGTAAGTTATTGTCTATTCGACAAATATAAACGAATTTTGTAACTTAAATTAACATCATGAAAGAAACAAAAAATTATCCGAAGTCATTTTCTCATATTGGTATTACTGTTCCAGATATAAATAAAGCTGTAGAATTTTATTCTGAAGTTATGGGTTGGTATGTTATTATGAAACCATCCGTAATAAAAAAAGAAACAGAAACAGCTATTGGGCAAATGTGTATCGATGTTTTTGGTAACGATTGGACATCTTTTGAAATTGCACATTTGGCAACTTCAGACGGAATAGGAGTTGAGTTATTTTCTTTTCCTAACGGAATTAAAGAAGCTCCAGAATTTAATCCATTTAATACAGGATTATTCCATTTTTGTGTTCAAGATCCAAATATCGAAGAATTGATTGATAAAATTATTTCTTATGGAGGAAAGCAACGCATGCCAATTAGAGAATACTATCCAAAAGACAAACCTTTTAAAATGTGTTATGTAGAAGATCCTTTCGGAATTGTGTTTGAAATTTACACACATAGTTACGAATTAACTTATTCTTCTGGTGCGTATACAGAGTAGTCTAAAATTAAAAAGCTCAAGGTTTAAAATCTTGAGCTTTTTAATTTATAGTTTTTTCAAATTATCTTCTACTATAGTTAGGAGATTCTTTTGTAATTGCAACATCATGCGGATGGCTTTCGTTAATTCCGCTTGCTGTAATTCTTACAAACTGACCAGTTTCTTTAAGAGTTTCGATATCTTTTGCACCACAATATCCCATACCGGCTCTTAAACCACCAACAAATTGATGAATGCTTTCATCTAAATCTCCTTTGTAAGGAACTCTACCTACAATTCCTTCTGGCACAAGCTTTTTAATATCTGCTTCTACATCTTGAAAATATCTATCTTTAGAACCTTGTTTCATCGCTTCTACAGATCCCATACCTCTATAAGATTTAAACTTTCTACCTTCGTAAATAATAGTCTCTCCTGGAGATTCTTTTGTACCTGCCAATAGAGAGCCTAACATTACACAATCTGCACCCGCAGCAATAGCTTTAGGTATGTCTCCTGTATATCTAATTCCTCCATCTGCAATCACTGGTACACCGCTTCCTTTTATAGCAGCTGCAACTTCTAACACTGCAGAAAACTGCGGAAAACCTACACCAGCAACAACTCTTGTTGTACAAATAGAACCTGGTCCAATACCAACTTTTACAGCATCTGCTCCTGCCTCTACTAAATACTTAGCAGCAGCACCAGTTGCAATATTACCAACAACTACATCTAAATCTGGAAACCTAGTTTTAACTTGTTTTAAAACAGTTACAACACCCTTTGTATGTCCATGAGCTGTATCAATAATAACTGCATCTACACCAGCATTTACTAAAGCTTCTGCTCTATCTACAGCATCACCAGTAACTCCTAATGCCGCAGCAACTCTTAATCTTCCGTATGAGTCTTTGTTAGCAATTGGTTTTTGAGTAACTTTAGTAATATCTCTAAAAGTAATTAATCCTTTTAATTTGTAATTATCATCAACAATTAAAAGTTTTTCTATTTTATAATTTTGAAGAATTTTTTCAGCATCATTTAAAGAAGTACCAACATCTGCTGTAACCAAGTTTTCGCTTGTCATTACTTCTACAATTGGTCTTGTAGCGTTGTGCTCGAAACGTAAATCTCTATTAGTAACAATACCTTTTAAAATGCCGCTATCATCTACAATAGGAATACCACCAATACCGTGCTCTTTCATATGAGCTTTTGCATCTAAAACAGTAGCTGTTAAAGGTAAAGTTACAGGATCTAAAATCATACCAGATTCTGCTCTTTTAACTCTTCTAACTTCTTGAGCTTGCTGCTCTATAGACATGTTTTTATGTAAAACACCAATACCACCTTCTCTTGCGATAGCAATTGCTAAAGCAGATTCTGTAACAGTATCCATAGCTGCAGAAGCTATTGGTACGTTTATAGTAATATTTTTAGTGAATTTTGTTTGAATACTTACTTCTCTAGGAAGAACTTCTGAAAAAGCCGGAACTAATAAAACGTCATCATACGTTAAACCTTCTCCTAAAATTTTGTTGTTGTGTGCTGTCATGTTGCAATTAAGATATAATTGCGAGCAAATTTACAATTATTTATTGACTTTAAAACTATATTAAAGATTAGAATTTTAATTCTAAACCTACATAGTAATTTCTTGGCGCAGATGTTATGATACCAGGCCCTGGATAACCTGTTGCTCTTCTTGTAAAATACGCATTATCTAATAAATTATTAACACCAGCTTCTAATTTTGCAAACTTATACCTATAAGAAGTCGAAAAATCTACAATACTATAAGCAGGTATTTCGCCTGTAACACCACTTATACTTCCGCCAGAAGCATTTGTTGCATCAGAAAATTGTCTAGATAAATACGAATATTGTAGGCTTGCTATAAAATTGTTATAACCAAATTTAAATCCGGTTTTAATATTTACGTTTGGTATAAATTCTACCTCATTACCAACAACACCATTTTTTTCTGATTTTGTATATTCTGATGTTATAAAAGATGAGTTTAAAAAATAATTAAAAACAAAGTTAGAATTCATAAGAAACATTTTCTTTAAGTTAAAATCTACCAAACTTTCGATTCCTAAAATTCTAGCATCACCAATATTATCTCGTTCTGCCTTACCATCTTCTCTTGTATAAATATTTATTCTATCGTTGTAAAAAAGTCCGAAAATATTGGCATCGTAAGAAAAATAGTTTTTATAGTTTCCTCTAAAACCTGCATCAATAGTAAAACCTTTTTCATCTGTAATATCTGGTGATATTTCAAAAGCAGGATTTGCTGTACTTATATCCGAAAAAGTTACAGATCTATAATTTTGAGAAATATTTCCATAAAATTCTAATGCTTTCGATTTTTTATAACTTGTACCAACTCCTAACAAAAGAAAAGTCCTTTCATTCGTTTCTTTTTCTTCTCTAAGGTTGTCGTTAATTACATTACCTGCTGCATCAGTAACAATATCTTTAATTATTTCGTCTCTTTTTGTGTTGATATATTCAAATCTAATTCCTGGCGTAACAGACCATTTATCATTTAAATACACAATATTTTCTCCGAATAAAGAAACATTTAAATTGGGGAATTTACTATCTGATTGACGTGGATAATTTGGATAATCGTTATTATAATATTCAAAATCTGCATCAGAATTATTAGAACCAGGCCCCTGCATATTGGTATTATTTGCTTTGTAAAATTTAGAACCTACT
>JAHDHO010000025.1:10825-23887 GCA_020631275.1 Polaribacter sp.
TTTATCAAAAAGAGAGTATTTACTTAATAATCTGGTTTCGAAACCAAAATTCTTAAAAGTTCCTTTAATTAAATCTCTTTCAGAACCTGGATCTACTTGATTTACTCTATTTGTTCTAAAACCAATAGCATCTCTAGAAGCATCTAATCCGAAGAAATTAAAAGAAAAGTTAGTTTTTTCTGAAAATAAATGTTCCCATTTTAAATTGTATAACAACCATTTAACCTGAAACCAATTACGTGCTCTATTACTTTGATAAGGATCTTCGTTAAACATAGCATCTGTTAAACCACCTGCTTGTTGTGCCAAATAATCTAAAACAGTTATTTCTAAAGAAAGTTTACTTTTTAAATTGAATTGATATCCTAAATGTAAAAATGCATTTTTAGATTCGAAATTAGAATTTGGTCTAAACCCATCTCCTTTCTTATAGTTTATAAAAGTATAGTAACTCCATTTACCTTGCGTATCACTTAAACTTGTAAAATTTGTATACAAACCATTACTACCAATGGTATTTCTAAAAATAATTTCTTGATCTTTAGTTGGTTTTTTAGTTACAAAATTAACTAAACCACCAAATTGAGTTCCGTATTGTAAAGAAGCTGCACCTCTAATAACTTGTATTTCTGATAAGCTTTCGGCTGCAGGTGTATAATAACTTTCTGGATATCCTAGAACATCTGCACTAATATCGTAACCATTTTGTCTTGTATTAAAATTTGCAGTTCTGTTAGGATCTAATCCTCTACCACCAATGTTTAACTGTAAGCCTGCATCGTCGTTCTGATAGATATTTAAACCTGCGATTTGATTAAAAATTTGACGCGCATTATTTGTTGCCACATTCGCCGTAGATTGATTTACAAGAATAACTTCTGTCTTTTTTCCTGCAAAAATAGAAGTACCTTCTACATCTTTTAATCGTTTTAATTCGAAAACTCTTTCTTTTCTTGCTTTAATTTGAATTTCTGATAAATCTTCTGAGAAATTATTTAAAACGATATTTAGATTTTGAAATTTATCTATTTCTACAAAAACATTTTTAATTTTATATCCTTCAGCATAAAAAATTAAGGGCAATTTTGTTTTAGCTGTTGTAAACTTAAATTTACCTAAAGCATTTGTTTCTGCTAATAAACCGCCCATTTCGTTATAAACTTGTACGTTTTTAAGAGGTGAACTTGTTGCTGTTTTTACAGAACCATTTACTATATTTTGTGCAAATATTATGGTTTGAAAAAATAGTAAACTTAATAGAAGTATTTTATTTTTCATTATTTAAATACCTTTAATTTTTATTTTTGATTGAAAAGGAAGTATCCAATCGATAGGTTTAAATGTTGTTATTTTTTTCTGATACAAATTTACGGATTCATCTACAAACTTTGTACTTAATCTACCATTTAATGCAACATAACTGTCTGCAAAAACACCAATATTTTTATGTCCTTGTTTTGTAAAATGATCTCCAAGAAAATGAGCATATTCTATAATGAAATCTGGCTGATAACTCATTTGTTTTTCTTGAAAAGAGGTTAAAAAATCTGAGTTTTCTACTCGAAACGAGTTTCCTGTATTTAAATCTTTAATTCTAAATGTAGTGTTACCCGCTTTTTCCATTAACATAACTCGCCACGAGTATCTGTAGCCTTCTTCTGTCCAAAATAACTCTCCGGGGTACAATAAATATCTCCACGGAATTAGGATTTGCAAAACAAAAAACACAATCAAAATAGGTTTAATAAATGCTAATTTTGTTTTACTAAAAGTATATTTATCAAACGTTTGTATATTAATTTTAGGTAAATAATTACTTATAAAGTTGATAATTTTTTGATGAAAAGATGCATCAAAAAATATTAAAGCAGAAACAATCATTATAAAAGGAAACATACCAATAGGAAAAAGAACTCTTGTAAAAACATGAAAAATGACTACAAACAGAATTGCAACATATCTTGTTCTTTTATAAAAGAGTAAAAACGGAATTGCCAAATCGTAAATTAATCCAGACCAACTCATTGCAAAATGAAACCAATTTTGTTGCATTAAATTTGTACCAATAAAAGGCAAATCATATTTAGAGGGCAACCAAATTTTAAGAGGCATTGCTCTAAACAACCAATCTGAATTTATTTTTGCCAAACCTGCATAAAAGTATACAATTGATAAGAGAATTTTTATACAATCTATTGTCCATGTAGAAACATTTAAAAACTGTTTTTTCTTTTGAAAACTATCTATAGAAAAATAGGCATTTGCTGGTAAGAAAATTAATAGAAAACTAAGTATTGTTATAAAATAATAATGATTTAAATACGTAGTCTTGTCCATTAATTCTATGTACAAAAATGACAAAAAAAAGGTTATGATAGCAAATCTATACTTATAACCTACAGCAACCATTAACGACGAAATTGCACAGATAATAAATAAAATATATGTATAATTACCTATGGGTTTTATAAAATCTAATCCGAAGTAAGAAAAATGAAAATTTGGTTGTAAATACAATTTTTCAATCCAACCGTTTGCCCAGAATCTAACAATACTGGCAAACATCATTAACCCAAAAAACAAACGAAATATAACTAAAGGAGCTACACTTGTTTGCTGATTAAAGTAATATGTGATTTTATTTTTTAACATAAAAAAACCTAATTTTCTGTTGAAATTCAACGGAAAATTAGGAATCTGTATTTAATTAATTATTGTTTTATTAATCGCCATCTGCATCAACGTAATCAACATTTATATTGAAAGTCTGCAACATATCTACCTTAAAATAAACAACAACTTTTTGTAATTCATCGTAAGATTTTGTCATTGCTGTATTATCGGAATTTACTTGAACAGTAAAACTGTTATCTAATTTATTAATTTCTAATGTTGCAGTTGCTAACTGATTTGTAATAGCACTTGCAATATCTTCTCTTTCTAATTGAATTAAGTAATTTTTAAAACTTAAACCGCTTGAATTTCCATTATAAGATTTACCTTCAAAAAGATTTTTAACAGCTGTTAACGCTTCTAAAGAAAGTTCTTTAGAAACATCATTTTTATAAAAACCTTCTACTTTATTTGGTAAAGTTGTGTTAGAAAAAACACCTGCCGGAATTCCGAATTTATTAGCTCTTAAACCCTTCTCGTAGTAAAAAATATAATCGTTTATCAACTTATTAACCACGCTAGTTGCGGTATTTTGAGTACTTGTAACAAAAGAATCTCTCTGCGCTTTAAAATCTGAAACTACCGTGTTTGTTAAAGTTGTCATTTGGTTTAAAACATCGGTAAGATATTTTTTGTAATTATCGTTATTTGTAGCCGTAGTATACTTATCTAGTATTTTAGGATCTGAATCTTCTACACCATATAATAAATAATCTAAAGCAGGAAAACCTTGAGCATCATGATTATTTACACTATTTAAATCGTAACTACCATTTGCTATATTTTGTTCTACATCGGCAACCGTTAAAGGGTAAATGTTCATATAGAAAGAAAACTGAACTTCTTCAGCTTTACCAATATTAAACATTTCTACATGCTGCCAAGTTTTATAAGCTGTTAACCATGCATCTCTAAAACTATCTAAATTTGTTTGATTAGGGTTTGCAACAAAACTATCTCCAGCAGATTTAAGATTATTCATTTTAACGTTAAAATCTTCGTAAGCAGGAATAATTATATTGTCTGCAATATTTACCAACATTGCTCCTCTATCAAAACTATCTGAAATTACTTGCTCGCCGCCTTCTGAAGAAGAACACGCATTAACTATAAGTATTACTATAAAAAGTAAAGAAAATCTTTTTAACATATTATTTCTATTTATTCTAAATAAAGATACAAAAATACAAAAAAGCAATCAATGTGATTGCTTTTTGTAATATAAATTGATATAAATTTTACTAAGATCCTGCTTGTGCAACTGTAAAGTTAAATTTTGCAGCAATTGTTGCAGAAATTTCATCTAAAGTTGTAGTTGAAACATCCCAAAAGCCATTACCAGCTAGTAAAGTTGTCATAAAGTTATCTACTTCTTCTTTTGTAAAGAAAGAGATACTACTATTTGGTTGTCTTGTAAATTGTAAACTATAAACAAACCCTAAACCTTCTGATAAATCATGAAAAGCACTTGCTTTGTCTGTAGCTAATTTTGTTTTACCTTGTTGTAAATAATACACTGCTCTGATGGCAATAACCTCAGAAATTTTTTCTCTTAAAATTTCTGCTTGTTCATTTCTAGTAACATAATCACCAGAAACAATTGCAGCTCTACCTAATTTAAATGCATTGTAAATTTCTTGCGCGATGCCAGTAAAATCAGAATCACCTTCTACTCTGCTTAAATACTTATTTAAAAAACTGTCTTGATTTAATTCTGGTGCTGTAGCATCTGATTCGTTACCGTATAAATAACCAAAAGCTTCATCCCATTTATGCTCCATGTTTGTATAGTTTTTACCACTTAATACAACAGCAGCAGCATTATCTTCTACATTTGTAGCTTCATCTAAAACAGCAACACTTAAATAATTATTTAAAATTTGATCTGTCATTAAACCACCAATTAAACTTTTTGCTATCAATTGGTTATACTCTAATCCTTTTGCATTTACATATCTAATAGAACCACCACCAGCTTGTTGAATTTGACCAGCTACTCCGGCAGATGCATCTATATTCCAATTAGGAAAAACTTCATTTACTTGTGCTTCTATCCAACTATCAAAATCTGCTTTAATTGCTATTGCGTCTGTAGTATTACTAGCATAAAAATCTGTAGATGCAGCAGTTTTACTTCTAATATTTTTTGAAGATGCATTTAATTCTTCCTCTGTAAAATCATTATCGCCTTCCGCATGAGCAAATTTACCTTTTAGGCTAGTAATAGTTTCTGATGTTGATGAAAGAGCAGATACAAACTCACCTGCCATTTTAATTCTAGTAGTTTGCCCACTATAACTTACGGTGCTTTCACCGTTTCTTTCAAAATTATAAGTCGCTGGAGCAACTGTTTCAATTCCGTTATCGCTATCATTATTATTACAAGATGCTAGTATGGTAGCAATAGCTAAAGTTAAAAAAACTTTTTTCATTTTATTTAGATTAGTTTAAAATAGTACTTTATTTTTTTGCAAATATACTACCCAAATCTAATTTAACAAAGCTTATTTAGAATAAATTAAAATAAAATTTATTGTTTTAAATAAGCAACTAATGATTTTCTAATGTCTATGGCTATTTCACTTTCTTTAGGATGATAAATCTCGACAACTTCTTTGTTTTTATAAGATAAAAACGGAATATCAAAACCTTTTAATAAATAATCAGAAAAAGCAACAGTGTAGATTTTATTTAAATCGATTGGTTTATTATTTAAAAACCATTGCTCATCTTTTAATTGAATATTATATCTATGTAAATAAGCACCTGTTCCTGCTGCAAGTTTACCATAATCTAAAACTCTTTTTAGTAAGCTACCTTTAATTTTAACTTTTAAAACCGCACCGCCATATGGCAAAACTCTAAAAATATCTATCGGAGAAATATCTCCAACCAAAACATCATCAATTCTAATAGAACCACCATTTACAATTGCTGCATCAACTTTATCGTTATATGCAAAAGACATTGCTCTGGTGATTAATTGTCCTAAATTGGTTTGTTTACTCCTTATTGGTGTATCTCTTCCATCTAAAGGAATCTTTGTATTGTAAATAATTTCATTCGGCTTTTCAATAACTTGCTTTATTTTTTCATCTAATATCGATTGCCAATTCTCTACAATTTTTTTAACCTTTTCATCTTCTTTAATAGAACTATTTACCTCTTTTAATTCTGATTGAATAGTAGTTTTCTTGGATTTTTTATCATAAGAAATTCTATGGATGTAAACGGTTTTAGCATTTGCATCTGCTTTAGATATTTGAACATTTCCTATAAAATTATTACTATTAGTATGTTCGTGACCACCCATGATTAATGGTAAATCTGGAATTAATCTTGCAATTTTTTTATCGTTTGCTAGTTTTACATGTGTTAAACCAAAAACTATATCAACTTTATCTTTTAATGTAGCATAAGAGGCTCTAGCTTTTATAAACATATTGCCATATTCTACATATTCTTTAGGGTTAGAAGGGATACAAACACTTATAAAGCCAATTTTAATTTTTGTACCATCTTTATCTGTAAACTCTTTTATAAAGGTTTCGTTAACATTTTCTTTTTTATCATTTTTTTCTTTGTAATATAAAACCGCTTCTTCTTTTGTTTTCAATTTTACGTTGGCAGAAATCCAAGGGAAAGTACTTTCATTTAATCTTTGTTGTAATTCTTCTTTGGATAGATCAAATTCATGGTTACCAAAGGCAACTAGGTCGAAATTCATAGCGTTCATTACTTCTACCATTTGCTTTCCTTTTACTCTTTTTCCGTTTACTTTTATGGTTCCCAATAAAGACGGATTCAAAAAATCTCCTGCCATAAAAAGCATGGTATTTTTATTTTCTTGTAGAAGCTCTTGATGAATAGTTTCTACTCTTGCCATTCCTCCATATTCACCTCCTTGAATTGGTGCAATTTCATAAACATCATTTAATTGCAAGAATGTAAAATCTATTTTAGAGTCGTCTTTAGAACAAGAAACAACTATAATTATCGATAAAAGATAAATAAATGATTTTAGCAATTTCATATATTTTAAGTTTACTGAAAAGTTTCTAAAGCCTTATTGTAAGCGCTTTCAAAACTCATCGGCTTTATATTTGTAAAAGCTTTTTCTGTAGTAAAATAAGATAATAATTTTTCGGTTGGCATGTTACCTGTTAAGTCATCTTTTGCCATTGGACAACCACCATAACCTTTGATAGCACCATCAAACCTAATACAACCAGCTTTAAAAGCAGCATTTACTTTCTCGTGCCACTTATCTGGTGTTGTATGCAGATGTGCTCCGAATTCTATGTTTGAATATTCTGGAATTAAATTTGAAAATAAATATTCTATAACATCTGGTGTAGAACTACCAATAGTATCTGAAAGCGATAAAATTTTCACGCCCATTTTAGATAATTTTTCGGTCCACTTACCTACTATTTCCACATTCCAAGGATCTCCGTAAGGATTACCAAACCCCATTGATAAGTAAGCTACTACTTCTTTATTAGACTTATCGGCAATATTTAAAATAGCATCTAAAGTTTCTATAGATTCTGCTATTGTTTTATGCGTATTTCTCATTTGAAAGTTTTCTGAAATAGAAAATGGATATCCTAAATAATCTATTTCTTCAAAAACAGAAGCATCATTTGCTCCTCTAATATTTGCAATAATCGCTAATAACTTACTATCTGTTTTCGATAAATCTAATTTTGATAAAACAGCAGCAGTATCTCGCATTTGCGGAATCGCTTTTGGAGAAACAAAACTTCCAAAATCAATAGTATCGAAACCAACTTTTAAAAGTGAATTTATATACAATGCTTTTTGCTCGGTTGCAATAAAATGAGATTTAATACCTTGCATTGCATCTCTAGGACATTCTATGATTTTGACTTTTTTCATCAAATCAAAGATAAAAAAACAAACTGATTTCAATGTTAATTTTAAATTGAATATTACATTCTTTTCAATAAATTTGCTTTCTAAATGAAACATCACAAATTTGTTCTTATTATAATTGTTATTTCTCAATTCTGCTGTACGTCTTTATGGTTTGCAAGCAATGCTGTATTAACAGATTTAATAAATAACTTCGATTTAAAAACCAATGCTTTAGAAAATTTAACTTCTGCAGTTCAATTCGGTTTTATTTTAGGAACATTGTTATTTGCACTTCTTTCTATTGCAGATAGATTCTCGCCTTCTAAAGTATTTTTCTTTTGTGCATGTTTAGGCGCTATTTTTAATGCTTGTTTAATTTTTGATGAGAACACATTATTTAGCTTACTGTTATTAAGATTTTTAACAGGATTTTTTTTAGCAGGAATTTATCCCGTAGGTATGAAAATTGCTACAGATTATTTTGAAAAAGGACTAGGAAAATCTTTAGGTTATTTAGTTGGAGCATTAGTTTTAGGAACCGCTTTACCACATTTGCTTAAAGATGGTTTACAAGACTATTCTTGGAAAAATATAGTTTTATCTATTTCGGTATTAGCAACTTGTGGTGGATTGTTATTATTTGCTTTAGTACCTAATGGGCCTTATAGAAAAAAAGGAAACGCTTTAGATATTTCTATCTGCTATAAAGTTTTTAAAAATGTTCAATTTAGAAAAGCTGCTTTTGGATATTTCGGCCATATGTGGGAACTTTATACGTTTTGGGCCTTTGTTCCAATACTTTTAATTACGTATTCAAACATTCATAAGCAAGTTCACTTTAATATTCCGTTATTGTCTTTTTTTATAATTTCTATAGGAAGTATTGGATGTATAATTGGTAGCAATATTGCTGCTGTAATTGGTACAAAAAAAACAGCTTATTGGTCTTTACTTTTATCTTGTTTTTGTTGTTTGATTTCTCCACTATTTTTTATGATTGATAATGCAATAATATTTATAAGTTTTCTGCTTTTTTGGGGAATGGTTGTTATTGCAGATTCACCACTATTTTCTACGCTAATCGCTCAAAGTGCTCCTAAAAAAGATAAAGGTACAGCCCTTACAATAGTAAATTGTATAGGTTATGCCGTTACAATTTTAAGCATACAAGTCACTAGTTATATTTATCACATAACAAACACTACATATATATACTTAATACTGGCAATTGGCCCTATATTGGGCTTAATCGTTTTAAAAACAAATAGTAATTTTTCTAAAAACTAATATTACTTTTAAGATTGTAAAGGTATTTCTGGTAATTTATTTTTAAAACTTGGTGCATTATCCCTGTAGGAAACAAGTTTCTTTTTAGAAACAAGAACTATTAAATCTTCACTTAAAGTAAATAAACAAGCTGTTCTAAATTTATTTAACAGTAAACTTTCCAATTCTGATTTTAATTCTTCTAAAGTGAATTGCTTAAACTTATTATCATCGGTATAACGATATTTTAGCTCAAAAACATCTTTGTTGTCAATTTTAAACAAACGTGCATATACATTTAATAAACCTTCACTTTTTCTAATGGGTTTACTAACTGTTAATTTAACAAACTCATCATTTGCTATGCTTTCTTTTAAAACTTCAAAAAAATGGATAAATTCACTCATAGTACAAATATAAAAAACGCCACTAAAAAGTGGCGTTTTTAAGATATTAATAATCTTAGATTATTATAATCAAAAAGGTATTTTAATATATTATTATGGTCTAAAATTAATTTTACGCATACGTAAGCTTTCTGGAGTAACTTCTAAATACTCATCAGCTTTAATATACTCCATACATTCTTCCAAAGAAAAATCAATTTTTGGTGCAATCTTAACACTATCATCTGTACCAGAAGAACGCACGTTAGTTAATTTTTTACCTTTAATTAAGTTTACACCCATATCATCGGCTTTAGAGTTTTCTCCTACAACCTGCCCAATATAAATATCTTGGTTTGGATCGATAAAGAAACGACCTCTATCTTGTAATCTATCAATAGCATAAGCTGTTGCTTTACCTGCTGCAGATGATACAATTGCACCTTTAATATCTTCAGAAAATTCACCTTTAAAAGGTCCGTATTCAGAAAAACGGTGGTTAATAATAGCTTGACCTGCTGTTGCAGTTAAAATTTTATTACGTAAACCAATTAAACCTCTAGAAGGAATTGTAAATTCTAAATGTTGTAAATCTCCTTTAGGCTCCATAATTAATAAATCTCCTTTTCTAAGAGATACTAAATTAATTGCTTTAGAAGCAACATCTTCAGGAACATCGATAGATAAAGTCTCGTAAGGCTCACATTTCACTCCGTCAATTTCTTTTAAAATAACTTGTGGTCTACCTACTTGCAACTCATATCCTTCTCTACGCATTGTTTCAATTAATACAGATAAGTGTAAAACTCCACGTCCGAAAACGTTAAATTTATCTTCAGAATCTGTAGTATCTACTCTTAATGCAAGGTTTTTTTCCATTTCTTTAAACAATCTGTCACGTAAATGACGAGATGTTACAAATTTACCTTCTTTACCAAAAAACGGAGAGTTGTTAATAGTAAACAACATACTCATTGTTGGTTTATCAATTTCTGTTCTTGGTAATGCCTCTGGGTTTTCTAAATCTGCAATTGTATCACCAATTTCAAAATCTTCTACACCAGTAATTGCACAAATATCACCACAAGGTACTTTATCTACTTGTACTTTACCCATTCCTTCAAAAACGTGTAATTCTTTAATTCTAACTTTTTTAGTAGAACCATCTGCTTTACATAACATGTAATCTTTACCTGCTTCTAAATCACCTCTAAATACACGTCCGATAGCAATTCTACCTGTAAAAGCAGAAAAGTCTAAAGATGTAATTTGCATTTGTGCAGTACCTTCGTTGTATTTAGTTTCTGGTATAGATTCTAATACAGCATCTAATAAAGGTACAATATTGTCAGTTTCATTTTTCCAGTCTGTAGACATCCAATTGTTCTTTGCAGAACCGTAAATTGTAGTAAAGTCTAATTGCTCTTCTGTTGCTTCTAGAGCAAACATCAAATCAAAAACTTTCTCATGAACTAAATCTGGTGTACAGTTTTCTTTATCTACTTTGTTAACAACTACAATTGGAGTTAATCCTAATTCTAAGGCTTTACCTAATACAAAACGAGTTTGTGGCATTGGCCCTTCAAATGCATCCACTAATAATAAAACACCATCAGCCATTTTTAATACTCGCTCTACCTCTCCACCAAAATCGGCGTGACCAGGAGTATCAATTACGTTAATTTTTGTGTTCTTATAATTTACAGATACGTTTTTAGAAAGAATCGTAATTCCTCTTTCACGTTCTAAATCGTTGTTGTCTAACAATAAATCTGTACGTTCTTTACGATCGTCTAAGATTTTAGCTTGATCTATAATTTTATCAACTAACGTTGTTTTACCGTGATCTACGTGGGCTATAATAGCGATGTTTCTAATTGGTTGCATTCTTGCGTTCTTAAATTTCGTGCAAAAGTAGTGTTTTTAGTTTAAAGATTGGTTTCAAACCAAAAAAGTTTAACTATCTAATAACTATTAATATATCTAAGTGAAGATTTTGGTATGTTATTTTAATATACAACCTCCTTTTAAATTAATTAATTTTAAAGAAGGAAAATACTCTTTTAAAATTCTGATAGCCTTTGTACTTCTAAAACCTGATTTACAATAAACAACTAAACTTTTATCAATATTTACCTCTTCTAGCCTTGATTTCAAATCGCTTAACGGAATATGTTGACCTCCAATATGGTATTGATTTCTCTCTTCATCTTCTCGAACGTCTAGCAAATTGTAATCAGAAATATTACTTTCTAAAGAAGTAAAAGTAATTTCTTCAATGTCTAATTCTACTCCGCAGAAAACATCATAATTCTCTTCTAATTTCTGAATATCAATTTTAATGTCTTTCTGATAACTTAAAGTTACTTGCTGCATTGTTAATGTATTATATAACAATAATTTATTTGACAACACATTACCTATTCCGCAAATAATTTTTATCGTTTCATTTGCTTGAAAACTACCTATAATACCCGGCAAAACACCTAGTACACCAATTTCAGAACAATTTGGTGATTCATCTGGCTTTGGTGGCGTTGGATACAAACATCTGTACGTTGCACTATCTTTATAATTAAAAACACTTACTTGCCCTTCAAACTTAAAAATTGCTCCGTAAACTAATGGTTTGTTTGCTAGAATAGCTGCATCATTAGCTAAATATCTTGTCGAAAAATTATCGGATCCGTCAACAACAATATCATATTTTTTAAATAATGGAATAGCATTTTCTTTTGATAATTTTTTTTGATAAACATCAAACTTAATAAACGGGTTTAATGCTGATAATCTTTTTACGGCAGCTTTTGCTTTTGATAAACCAATATCATTAATAGTATATAATATTTGTCTTTGTAAATTACTTTGAGCAACAACATCATCATCAATAATACCAATATTACCAACACCTGCAGCGCTTAAATATTGTAAAACAGGGCAACCTAACCCGCCAGCTCCAATCACTAAAACTTTTGCTTTTTTCAGTTTTAATTGTCCTTCTTTGCCTATTTTATCTAAAATAAGGTGACGATTGTATTGTTTATATTCTTCCTTAGATAAACTCATATAAATTATACCTTTTCAAAATGTTCCCAATCTTTCCAAACAACTTCTAAATCATTATTTTTCAACATTTTTACCACATCTTCTGTACTTCTTTCATCAGAAATTTCGAATTGTTCTAAAGATTGTGGTTCAACAGAATAACCACCGGGATTTGTCTTAGACTCGGCACTAATAGAAGTAATCCCTAATTTAACGATATGATTTCTAAAAATTTCACTTTCTCGGGTAGACATAGACAATTCTACATCTTCATCAAACAAACGAAAAGCACAAATAGTTTGTACTAAATCTTTATCAGTCATTTCTACTTTTGGTTCTAAACCACCAGAATGTGGTCTTAATCGAGGAAAAGAAATCGAATATTTGGTTTTCCAATACGTTTTTTGCAAATATTTTAAATGTAAAGCTGTAAAAAAGCTATCTGCTCGCCAATCTTCTAAACCAAATAAAGCGCCCAAACCAATTTTATGTATTCCTGCTTTACCCAATCTATCTGGTGTATCTAATCGATAATCAAAATTAGATTTTTTCCCTTTTGGATGATGCTTTTTATATTCTTCTCTATGATAAGTTTCTTGATAAACAAGTACAGCGTACAAACCATTTTCTTTTAATAAAATGTAATCTTCTGTATTTAAAGGCTGAATTTCTATGGTTATGTTAGAAAATTTATTGCGTATTAATTGAATCGCATTTTTAACATAATCTACACCAACAGTTTTATTTGCTTCGCCAGTTACTAATAAAATATGATCATATCCTTTCTTTTTTAGAAAAGCAACTTCTTTTA
>JAHDHO010000026.1:0-2870 GCA_020631275.1 Polaribacter sp.
ATAGTTCAATTTAAACACATTTACTAACTAATAATTTATTTATGAGACAAAAGTATTTATTAAAACTATTTACAGTTGCTTTTATGTTTATGCTACCACTTGGGTTTATGGCGCAAACTATAAAAGGGAAAATTACAGACAAATCTGGTAGCGCATTACCATTTATGAATGTTTTGGTTAAAGGAACTTCTATAGGAACAACTACTAGCGATTCTGGAGAGTTTAGCCTTAACGTTAAAAGCTTGCCAGCGACATTGGTAGTATCTTCTATAGGTTACAAGACAAAACAAATTAATGTTACAGATACATCTTTTCTAAACATTACAATAGAAGAAGGAGATGAGTCTTTAAACGAAATTGTAATTACGGGTTCTAGAGCACCAGCTCGAAGTAATACAAAAAGTCCGTTACCAATAGATATCGTTTCATCTAAAGATTTAGTTTCTACAGGGCAAACAACTTTTGATAAAGCATTACAGTACAAAATACCTTCTTTTAATACGGTACAAACTCCTGTTAACGATGCAACATCATTATTAGATCCTTATGAAATTAGAAACATGGGGCCAAGTAGAACGTTAATTCTTATTAATGGTAAGCGTAAAAACTTAAGTGCGTTATTGTATACACAAACATCTCCGGGTAGAGGAGAAACAGGTTCGGATATTTCTGGTATACCAACAGATGCAATTAAATCTGTAGAGGTTTTAAGAGACGGTGCTTCTGCACAATATGGTTCTGATGCTATTGCAGGTGTAATTAATATTATTTTAAAAGACAGCCCAAATGCAGGTTCTGCAACTTTAAGAACAGGAATTACTTCTGAAGGTGACGGAGAAATGTTTGGCGTAAGTGTAAATAACGGATCTACAATTGGTGATGACAAAGGATTTATTAACTATACAGTAGATTTTTCTAAAACAAGTTTATCAAATAGACCAGGAACAGTTGATGCGGCTGGTGAAGCTGCCGATTTTGGAGCAAATATTGCAGATGTGCAAGAATTTTTATCTAGAAGACCAGATGCAGGAAATATTAACGGAGCACCAGAAACTGCTGCTGCAAAATTTTTAGTTAATGGTTCTTATAAATTAAGTGAGCAATCTAATTTATATTTTAATGCTGCATTTGTAAATAAGAAAGTTAACTCTTTTGCAAATTATAGAACTCCGTATTGGAGAACCGTAACAGATTTTCCTTATTTAGCAGATTTCTTTCCAGGAGATAATCCTAATACAGCAGGAGGTTACGACGGTTATGTACCTACTTTTGAAGGAGATTTAAATGATTACAATGCTACAGTTGGTTTTAAATCTGTAATTAACGATTGGAATGTTGATGCAAGTTTTACAACTGGTGGAAACTCGCAAACTTATAAAGTAAATAATTCTCATAATAGAAACTTTGTATATTCTCCTTCTACTTGGGTAGATTCTAATAATAACGGAACAATTGATGATGGTGAAGTTACAGAAGGTGCTCAATTATACAGAGAAAATAGTAAAAAATCTTTTGATCCAGGAGGAACTTCTTTTTCTCATAATGTAGGTAATATTGATATTTCTAAAATTCTTTCTGATAATTTAAGTGTTGCTTTTGGTACAGAGTTTAGGTATGAAACTTTTGAAATTATTGAAGGTGAATTAGGTTCTTATGATGGCGGAGGAGCAGATTCTTTCGCAGGTAATAGTCCAGAAAATTCAGGACAATTTACACGTTACAATTTTGGTGGTTATGCTTCTTTAAATTGGAATCCTACTGAGAATTTAACTTTAGATGGTACCATTAGAAGTGAAAATTATTCAGATTTTGGTAATGCTTTTGTATGGAAAGCAAGTGGAGCTTACACAATTAACGATAAATATACGTTAAGAGGTTCTTTATCTACAGGATTTAGAGCGCCAACATTACACCAAATTTACACACAAAAAGCACAATATAGTTTTGTGCCAGGACAAGGTATACAAGTAGGTGGTTTGGTTAATAATGTATCTTCTCAAGCAGGATTGTTAGGAATACCTAAGTTAAAAGAAGAAACTTCTACAAACTTTACTTTAGGTTTAGGTGGAAAAGTAAATAGAAACTTAAGTTTTACAGTAGATTATTATAGCATTAATGTAGAAGACAGAATTGTTTTAAGTACAGAAATTACACCACCAGCTTTACCAGCATTTGATGGATTATCAGATTTAAGCTTTTTTGTAAATGCTTTAGATACAAAAACTTCTGGTTTAGATGTTGTAATAGGTTATAATAAAATTGAATTAGGAGATGGTAAATTAGGATTTAATTTATCGGGTAACTATACAATCAAAAATGAGAGAGATGGAGAGGTAAAAAATCCTGCTTCTGTAGCTGCTACAGGTCAGTCTGTTGTTAATGCAACTCAAGAAGCATTATTTTTTACTTCAAGGCCACAAACAAAATGGATTTTAGGTTCTACTTATGATATTAATAAATGGGGATTATCTTTAAACAACACGTATTTTGGTAAAACAACATTTAAGCAGCAAGGTTTAGATGCTAATTTAAGAACAGAGTTTACACCAAAAGTTGTTACAGATTTAGGAATCAACTTTAACGCTACAGAAAAGTTAACTTTAGCTTTAAACGTTAATAATTTATTTAATGTTTTACCAGAATGGAGCTTTAAAGCAGAAAATGCAGCAGGAACAGCTATAATTAATGATCCGGCAGCAATTAAAAACCAATCTAACTTGATAACTTTTAACCAACGTTATTCTCAAATGACGTATGTACCACTTTAGCCAGTTAGGTACAATGTTTAATTTATCTTTAAACTATCAGTTTTAAAGAATAATTATATTTGATTAATTGAAAAACGCTACTTGAAAAAGTAGCGTTTTTTT
>JAHDHO010000026.1:2970-23839 GCA_020631275.1 Polaribacter sp.
ATCATTTTGTTTTTTACAGACATATATTGTCCTAATTTAACACCTAAATCTGGGTGAAGCCATCTAAACATCCATTTAAATAAAGGAAAGGAAAACACTTTTTTCATGCGTTTATAACCTTTGTCTCCTGGGCCTAAACCATCGCCATGGCCAATTAAAAAAACTTTGTTATTTATTTTAAACTCTTGCGGAGAATGATAAACAGGAATATTTAACTCCTTTTCAAAATAATCGTTCATCCATAAATCATGGTTTCCTACAAAAAAATAAATAGGAATTCCACTGTCTTTAATTTCTGCTAGTTTGCCTAAAACTCTAACAAATCCTTTAGGTACAACTGTTTTGTATTCGAACCAAAAATCAAATAAATCGCCTAATAAAAAAATGGCTTCTGCATCTTTTTTAATAGTATTTAACCAATTTACAAATTTTTGTTCTCTTGGAAAACTCGCTTCTGCAGTTGGTGCTCCTAGATGTTGATCTGAAGCAAAATATACTTTTTTATTATTGGCTGTAGTAATAGAAATCATTGCTACAAAGTAAAGCTATTCGTTGTTAGTTTCCAACTCTAAAACTTTTTGAAGCATTTTGTCGTCTTTATGTATAATTCTATAAAAACCAACATCACCAAAAAGTACGTTTGCAATAGATGCTTTTAAGTATTTCTTAATGCTTTGTTTTGTTTTAAAAGAAGTTTTTATTTTATCTTTAATTTCAGATAAATAAGATTTGTATACTTTTTCGTCTGTATCAAAATCTTCTATAAAAGATTCAATATTCCAAGTAGATAATTCTTTTCTGTTATTGTCTACGTAATCAAAAGCAAAATCGTTAATGGTATTAAAATAGTATCTCTTCATGTAAGAAGTAGTATCTACAGCCACAAAAACATCAGGAATAATACCGCCACCACCATACACTATTTTTCCTTTAGGTGTTTTAAAACTTAAAGAATCTACTACTCTTATACTGTCTTTATTAAGTAATTCTCCTCTATTAATTCTTTCTTGATAGTCTTTGTAATAGTTGCTGTTTCCGTTACCAGAATAAGGTTTTTGAATAGATCTACCAGTTGGCGTATAGTAACGAGCGGTTGTTAGTCTAACTGCCGAACCATCACCTAAATCCATTTCTATTTGCACTAAACCTTTACCAAAAGAACGTCTACCAATTATGGTTCCTTTGTCGTTGTCTTGCAAAGCACCGGCAACAATTTCTGATGCTGATGCTGAGTTTTCGTCAATTAAAACATATAAGCCACCTTTTTCGAAATCTCCCTTAGAAGTTGCAAAAGATTCGTCTATATCGCCTTTATTATCTTTTGTGAAAACAATTAATTTATTGTCTTCTAAAAACTCATCTACAATACTATTTGCAATGTCTATAAAACCACCACCATTGCTACGAAGATCTAAAACTAAATCTGTCATACCATTGTCTATTAAACTATTTAATGCTGATTTAAATTCTAAATAGGTGTTTCTAGCAAAACGGTCTAACTTTATATAACCAATAGAATCGTTAATCATGTAAGATAAATCTACACTTTTAATGTTTACTTTACCGCGAGTAACATCTACTGTAAAAATAGAATCTGTACTTTTTCTATAAATTTGAAGTTCTACTTTAGTTCCTGGCTCTCCTTTTAAATATTCTGGCACTTTATTAGCAAACATGTTTACGCCAAAATTGTTAAACATATTTTGCCCAAACAAAGTGTCTTTATTTGCCATTAAAATTCTGTCTCCAGCTTTTATTCCGGCTTTAATACTTGGGCCTCCTTTTATAGGCTGAATTACTGTTATTGAGTCTGAAATCATTCTAAATTGAACACCAATACCAACAAAGTTACCTTGCATGTTTTCTTTAACAGCTTGCAGGTTTTCTTTAGGAATATAAACAGAGTGTGGGTCTAATTTACCCAACATTTGCGTAATTGCACCGTCTAATAAACTATCTGTAGAAACTTTGTCTACATAATCGTTTTCTATAAAATTGATAAGTTTTTTTATTTTTTGTTCTTGAGAAGAGCTTTTGGAAAAAGAAAGTAAACTGCTAGAGTTTCCGCCAAAAGATAATCCTATTAAAATTCCAAAAACAACTGCAACTGCAAGAAATAATGGAAGGTTTTTTTTATTCATAAGGTAAATTCATTAATTCGACACCAGCCTTTTCTAAAAATTTTAAACCAGATAGATCTTTGTATGCATTTGCATAAACAACTCTTTTAATACCTGCTTGATGTATTAGTTTACTGCATTGTGTACAAGGAGATAAAGTAATGTAAAGTGTTGCACCTTTTGCAGATTGAGTAGAACCTGCAACTTTTAAAATTGCGTTAGCCTCTGCGTGTAAAACTTCCCACTTTGTATCTCCGTTATCATCTTCACAACAGTTGTCAAAACCCGTTGGGGTTCCGTTAAATCCGTCTGAAATAATCATTCTATCTTTTACAATTAAAGCACCTACTTGTTTGCGTTTACAGTGAGAAAGTTTTCCCCATTCTAAAGCCATTCTTAAGTAAGCTTTATCGTATTTTAATTGCTTTTTTTCTGTCATAGTCTACGAAAGTAAAAAGATTAATAGAATAAAGACGTTAATTATTAGTCAAAATTTATAATTACCAAAAAACTCTGTCTAGCATCATTTGTATAGAAAAACCGATTACGATAGAAGAACAAACTAAAATCCAATCTCTTCTTGTAACCTTAAAAAAGTTTTGTAAAAGAGTACCAATAATTAAGATTCCTAAAACAATTATAATTTGTGCAGCTTCTATACCAACAGCAAATTCTAACAAAGGCATTAATTTATCTTCTTCTTTACCTATCATCATTTTAAAATAACTAGAAAAACCTAAACCATGAATTAAACCAAAGAATAAAGCAAAAACTAAGTTGGTATTTTCTTTACCATAAGATGATTTTTTCGCAGTAAAAACGTTTATAATACCTGTAATAAAAATAGTAACAGGTATTAAAAACTCTATTAGTTTCATGTCTATGTTTAAAATACCATAAGCAGATAAAGCTAAGGTTATAGAATGGCCAATTGTAAAAAGTGTAACCAACCATAAAACTTTTTTTAATTGATTAAAGTTGAAAACAACTGCCAAAACAATTAAAAATAAAATATGATCGTAAGCATTAAAGTCTAACACGTGGTTTAGACCCATTTTAAAGTATAAAATAAAATCGTCCATTTTTTTCTTGAATTTAGAGGAAAACCAAAGATATTAAAAACTTAAAACAACGCTAAATTATTTTGCTTTCTAATTTAATTGGTAAACCAATTTGGTTTACCAATTAAATTATAGTTATATTTGTTTAAAGCATATCTCTTTAAAGTGTTTGTAATAAAGCAGAAAAAGCAAATATAAATGGCTTTAAACAAGTGTTTCTTTAGAAATATTTACTGCAAAATTGATCAAAAAAACTATTACTTAATGAAAAATAATCTTCTAATTTTTATAACAATTCTTTTTTTTAACACTTATAATATTCTAGCTCAAGAAAAATTGGTTGCTAATATTTCTGAATATAACGAAGCAATAAAAGTTGCAAAAGCCGGTGATGTTCTTATTCTTAAAAATGGTGTTTGGAAAGATGTTGAAATTAATGCTTTTGGCACCGGAACCAAAGAATTACCAATTATAATAAAAGCAGAAACCGCAGGAAAGGTTATTATCACAGGAAATTCTACATTAAATATATACGGAGATTTTATTATTGTAAGCGGTTTGTGGTTTAAAGACGGATATTCTACTTACAAGTCTGTTGTTCAGTTTAAAAAGAATGCTAAGTTATTTGCAAATAATTGTCGCTTAACTAATTGTACAATTTCTTATTATAAAGTTACGCCAGGTGTAAAAGATCATTGGGTAGATATTTGGGGAAAAAACAACAGAGTAGATCATAATAATTTTACAGGAAAAACTAGTGCCGGAACCACATTAGTTGTTTGGTTAAAAGGAGATGAGCATATAGAAAATAACCACAGAATTGATAATAATTTATTTGGTTTTAGAGAAGAACTTGGTGAAAACGGCGGAGAAACTATTAGAATTGGGACTAGCACAAACTCTATGAAATCTTCTAAAACTTTAGTAGAAAGAAATGTGTTTGCAAGCTGTAACGGAGAAATAGAAATCATCTCTAATAAATCTGGCGATAATATTTTTAGGGATAATTTGTTTTTTGGTAGTAAAGGAACCTTAACATTAAGACATGGTAATAATGCTTTGGTAGAACGAAATGTTTTTTTAGGTAACAGTGTTAGTAAAACAGGAGGTATTAGAGTAATAAACTCTGGACATATAATCAAAAATAATTTACTAATTGGTTTGCAAGGAGAAGGTTATAGAGGTTCTATTGTATTAATGAATGGAGTTTTAAATTCACCTTTAAATAGATACCATCAAGTTAAAAATGTAGACATTCAAAATAATACAATTATAAATTCGGGTCCGATAGTTTTTGGTGCAGGTAAAGATGATGAGAAAACCTTAGCTCCAGAAAATGTTAATTTTTCTAATAATCTAATTTTTAACAATAAAGCAGCAAATAATGTACAGTTTTTAGATGCTGTTTCTGGTATTAGTTTTAATACAAATTATATTGATGCAACTGATGCAGACATTGTAGGATTTATAAAGACTAAAATCAATTGGAAAGAATTAAAAAATTATCCAATTCCGACAAAAGAAAATCAAGATTTACTTAAAGCAACTAAGAATAATTTAAGTCCTGTAAAAGACATTACCAGAAAATTAAGATCAGTATTAAATGTAGGCGCTTTTAATTTAGGTTCAAACAGATTGCCGATTGCTTTGAGTTTAAGAGCAGGACCAGGCTGGAAACCAAAAATAGTTGCACCAAAGGTGAAAATGCAAGAAATATTAGTAAAACCCGGAGTTTCAACTCTAGAAGAAGCTATAAAAAACGCCACTAAAGGAGCGGTTTTAAAATTAGAAGCAGGAGAGTTTTTATTAAAGAAAAAAATTAAAATAACTAACAATATTACAATTACGGGCGCACAAAAAGGAGTTTCTGTAATCTCTGTAAGTGATGATGTAGAAAAGCAATTAGATTATATTTTTAGAGTAAATGAAGGTGCAACATTAAAGTTGTCTAATGTTACTTTAAACGGAGAAGTAAAATCACCTAAATACGCAATAGTATCTCCTAACAAACAAGAAGGCGGTTTGTATAATGTATATGTAAATAATGTAACTTTTAAAAATTTTAATAACAAAAATGGTGGTAGTGTTTTTAAAGCATACAACGGTACATTAGCAGATACTTTAAGTTTTAAGAATTCGAAATTCGAAGATAATTACAGAGGTTTAAATTTATCTTACGATAAAGATATCATTGGTAAAATTAATGCGAATAACATTATTTTACAAAATACTATTTTTAAGAATATTGAAGGAGAAGCGGTAAATTATATTAGAAAAATACCAACACCAGAAATTCCTGGAGGAAATTTGGTTGTTAATAACTGTGTGTTTAGTAAGGTGAATAATAAAGAAAAAGGACAATTTTTAAAGACAAACGGAATACACAAAGTAGAAATATCTAATTCGGTATTCGAAAAAAGTTATAAAATTAAAGTTCCGTTAGATTTAAAAGGAAGTAAAAACCTTGTTTCTAATTGTTTAATTTATACTAGCGGATTTGTAAAAGTTAGTAAAAATGCTAAGAAGGTAAATCTAATTTATAAGAATCCTAAATGGGAAAATCAAGTATTGTTTATTCCAAGTGAGAAATCAGAATTACTAAAGAAAAATAATAAGAGAGCCCATATTGGTTTAAAAAGTGAAAATTTTTAAAATGAAAAGCATTCATTTTTTTAAACTGTTTTAAGTGAAATTCGTTTTAAAATTGACTTAAATTTATGATAAATTCACAAATGATATTTTTTTACTGATTTCTTAATATTATAAAATATTTCAAAAATTGAAATATAAAACCTATATTTGGTTTACCAATTTGGTAAACCAATTGTGATTTTAGCAGAAATTACAGGCTAAATTGTCAATTTGACAACGAAACATTAACTACATTTTAAAAATTTTATGAAGAATTTAATTTTAGTAATCACTACTTTATTTTTATTCATTTCTTGCAATGAAACATCAGTCAATAGTATTTTAGTTAACGATTCATCAGAACTTTTAGATGCTATAAAAGAATTAAAAGCGGGAGATGAAATTGTAATGGCTAACGGAACTTACAAAGATGTAGAAATCAAACTTATTGGAGAAGGAACCGAAAGTGATCCAATTAAATTAAAAGCAGAAACGCCTGGAGAAGTTTTTATTGAAGGTGCTTCTAGTTTAGAAATTAGTGGAAATTACATAGAAGTAAGCGGATTGTTTTTTAGAAATGGACATTCACCAAAAACAAATGTTATTGCGTTTAGAACAAGCGAAAAGGAAGTTGCAAATCACTCTAAAGTAACCAATTGTGTTATTTTAGATTATAACAATTTAGAGCGCGACCAAGATAATCTTTGGGTGCAACTTTACGGTAAACACAACGAATTCAGCAACTCTTATCTTGCTGGTAAAACAAACGGAGGTCCAACGTTAAGAGTAGATTTAAAAGGAAACCAAAGTATTAGAAACTTCCATAAAATTATCAATAATCACTTTGGTCCAAGACCAAGAAAAGGTGGTGCAAGAGGAGAAACCATTCAGTTAGGAAGTAGTTTTACATCAATGAGTCCTAGCAACACGTTAATTGCAAATAATTTATTTGAAGAATGTAATGGTGAAGTTGAAATTATTTCAAGTAAAACCAATTTCAACATTATTAAAAACAATGTATTTTATAAAAGTGAAGGTTCTGTGGTTACACGTCACGGAAATTACGTTACTGTAGACGGAAATTATTTTATTGGCGATGGCGTAAACGATCAATATGGCGGAATTAGAATTATAAACACCGGTCATTGGGTAATTAACAACTTATTTTACAAAATAAAAGGTAAGAATTTTAGAAGTCCGATTGCTATAATGAACGGAATTCCGAAGTCACCATTAAACCGTTACAACCAAGTTACAGATGTTGTAGTAGCTTACAATACGTTTGTAGATTCTAGTTCGCCATGGCAATTTGGTGTAGGAACAAATATTGCGCAAGCAGATGTTTTACCAAAGTCGGAAATTAGATCTGCAAGACCATTAAGAACCGAAGTCGTAAATAACATTATTTATAATTCTGAAGGTGATGCAAACCCAATTATCGAACATGATAAAGCCGATGGCGTAACCTTTGCTAGTAACGTTATCGATAATAACGGAGTAGAAGTTGAAAATGACCATGGATTAATTACTAAAGATTTAACCTTAACAAATATTGGTTCAAATTTATCTGTTCCAACTTCAGGTTTCGATGATGTAGAAGTGTATAAAGGCTATGATTTTGAAACCATTACAAATGATTTGTTAGGAAATTCTAGAGAAAAATCGAATACAATCGGAGCAATTTCAAAAGCTGGAGACATAAATTTAGATTTGTTAGATAAATCTAAGTATGGTGCAGATTGGTTTTCAAACGAAGTAGAAGCAAAAGAAGCTACAACACATGCAGTTGCAAATGCTTCGGAATTGGTTAGCAAACTTCAAGCAGCAGAAAGTGGCGATATTTTAAGTTTAAATGATGGCGTTTATAATATTTCAGAATCATTACTCGTAAACAAAACAATCACGATTCAATCTAAAGGAAATGCTGAAATTGTATATGCTGGAGCAGCAAATACGCCAGCAATCGAATTACATCCTTACGGAAAACTAACAGTGAAGAATATTAAATTAAAAGGAACAGGTTCTCAACAAGCATTTGCGAGTTTAAAAAAGAACATGTCTAACCATTTTGGATTGGAAGTTTTAGATTCAGAAATCAGCAATTTCAATTATGCTTTAAAAGTGTATAAACAATCTTTTTCCGAAGAAATTATCTTTAAAAATACTTCAATTTCAGACTGTGAAAACGGTTTAGAATTATCTGAAGAAACTAACGATAGAGGAGATTATAATACCGAGTATTTAACTGTTGATAATTGCACATTCATAAACGTAAAGCAAAACGTGATCGATTATTATCGTGGTGGTTATGATGAGTCTACAATTGGTGGAAACCTGTTAGTGACTAATAGTACGTTTACAAATTCTGGAGCAAAAGAGAAAAACGGAATGTTGCTAAATCACAGAGGAATTGTAAATGTAAACATCAATAACAATACATTTAAAAACAATAAAGTAAAGTTTGTTTCAATTCTTTGGGGAGCAAAAAACAATGTAGAATCTAACAATACTTTAGTTAATTCTGGTAAAATTAAAACAGAAGAAAACTTAAAGCAAACTTTAATGTATTAACAAATTCTTGCAAAAGCGAAGAAGACATCAGCTGTAATCTTATATATTTCCCATGAAAAAACTACCTCTTATAATAGTAGCAATTTTGAGTATTGTTGCTTGTAAAAATGAATCAAAAAAGAAACAAGAATCTATTGCTGTTTCAATTACTGATACCATTAAAAAAGCACCAAGCGATGTTATTCCGTTTATGGATAAATGGAAAATCCTTTTAGGTGACGGAACAAAATCTGAAGATTTAGTTGGTTTTCAAAAAGATGATTTTTTCTATGTTGAAACTGAAAACGAAACAGATTGGGTAGTTTATAAAACACCAAATTCTGGTATTACTTCAAAAACGTCTAGCAATACAAGAACAGAATTAGGTGAAAAAAGACATTGGATTCCAGAAGAAGGCGGAAAACTAACAGGAACTTTAAAAGTAAAACATGTGTCTACAACTGGTGACGCAACAAAATCGTCTGCTTTTTCTGTGGTTGTTGGTCAAATACATAGTGGAGCAGGTCATGAAAACGAACCTTTAAAAATCTATTACAAGAAATTCCCAAGTCATACAAAAGGTTCTGTATTTTGGAATTATGAAATCAATACCAAAGGCGACAATGCTGGTCGTTGGGATTATTCGACAGCGGTTTGGGGAAATGATTTTTCTAAAGTTGGTAAAGATGCAACAACTGCACCAAATGAACCTTTAGATGGTATTGCTTTAGATGAAGAATTTAGCTACGAAGTTAATGTGTATAAAGGTATTATGTATTTAACTTTTACAAGTGAAGGACATAAAACGGTAACATTTACTAAAAGCTTAATCAAAACAGATTTTCCTACAAAAGCATCTATTCCGCAACAAATTATAGACAATTATGCGTCGCGAAGAAAAGTAAGTGAAGAACGTGAAAATGCATACGCTGGCGAGATTAATTACTTTAAACAAGGCGCATATAATCAAGCAAATGTTAAAACAGGTTCTAAAATCTACGAAGGTGATATCGCTAAACAATATGAAAACGGAAGTTATGCTGAGGTTTGGTTTAAATCTGCAACCGTAGGAGCAGCAACAGCACCAAAAAACTAAAGATGAAAAAAGTAAAAACTACAACATTTAAAATTGTACTATTTGTATTAGTAGCCGTAATGTTTTCATGTAAAAATGAAAATAATACGATTGCTGAAAATACTTCAGACGCTAAAACAACTCAACAACATCCTAAGCTTATTTTAACCGCTCAAGGCGTAAAAGATATTAGAGCACAATTAGGAACTATTCCAATTTTCGATAAATCTTTAGAAGCAGTAAAAAAAGAAGTTGATGCCGAAATTAAAGCAGGAATCGATGTGCCAATTCCTAAAGATTACTCTGGTGGTTACACACATGTAAGGCATAAAAAAAATTGGTTTATTCTTCAAAAAGCGGGTTTATTATATCAAATTTTAGATGACGAAAAATATGCCAAATATGTAAAAGACATGTTGATGGAGTATGAAGCGTTGTATAAAACCTTACCATTACATCCAAAAACAAGATCTTATGCTAGAGGAAAATTATTTTGGCAATGCCTTAACGATTCTAACTGGTTGGTATATGTAAGTCAGGCTTACGATTGTATCTATAATTATTTAACCGAAGAAGAACGTAACAAATTAGAAACTAATTTATTCAGGCCGTTTGCAGATCATATTTCTATAGATAGTCCACAATTTTACCAACGTGTACATAACCATAGTACTTGGGGAAATGCAGCAGTTGGAATGATTGGTTTGGTTATGAATGATGATGAATTAATCAATCGTGCCTTATACGGAATTAAAGATTTAAAATTAGATGCTAACAAAAAAGACGATGATGGTGGTTTTTTAAACAAAGACGGAAAAGCAGGTTTTTTAGCAAACATCGAAGAACCTTTTTCACCAGATGGTTATTATAATGAAGGTCCATATTACCAACGTTATGCGATGTATCCGTTTTTAGTTTTTGCTGAAGCATTACACAATGTAAAACCAGAACTTAAAATTTTTGAATACAAAGAAGGCGTACTTTTAAAATCTATAAATGCATTACTAAATTTATCTGATGCTGATGGCGATTTCTTTCCATTGAATGATGGTCAAAAAGGAATGTCGTATTACACAAATGCACTAGTAACTGCTGTAGATGTATCTTACCATTTTGGAGAGCAAGATCCTGGTTTATTATCAATAGCAAAAGAACAAGACAAAGTGTTGTTAGACGATTCTGGTTTGGCAGTTGCTCTTGGTATTAAAAACGGAAAAGAAAAACCATTCACTAAAAAATCTATCAATTTATCTGATGGTCCAGAAGGAAAACAAGGTGGTGTTGGTATTTTAAGAAATGAAAATTTAGAACTCGTTTTTAAATACGCAGCACAAGGTTCTAGTCATGGACACTATGATAAATTATCGTATTCTTTATATGAAAACGGAGAAGAAGTCATTCAAGATTATGGATTATCTCGTTTTGTAAATATCGAACAAAAAGGCGGTGGTAATTACTTAAAAGAAAACAAAACTTGGGCAAAACAAACCATTGCACATAATACGGTAACTCAAAATGAAACCTCTCATTTTACTGGAAAATATGATATAGGAAGTTTACATCATTCTGATTTAAATTATTTTTCTTCGGAAAATGAAAACGTGCAAGTAGTAAGTGCTATCGAAAAAAATGCATATCCAGGAACCACAATGTTGCGTACAATGGCTATAATTAAAGACGAAGATTTCGAAAACCCATACATGCTTGATATAATGAAAGTGACTTCCGCTACAGCGAACCAATACGATTTTCCTTTTTACTATTTCGGACAAGTATTACAAACAAACTTTGAATACAATTCACCTAAAACATTAAAACCTTTAGGTTCTAAAAATGGCTTTCAGCATTTATATGTAGAAGGTTCAGGAAAAGCATCAGAAGGCAATACTAAGTTTTCATGGTTTAACAATAACAAGTTTTACTCGTTAACTACAGAAACTTCAGTTAAAGATGAAGTATTATTTGCTAGAATTGGAGCCAACGATCCAGATTTTAATTTACGTCGTGATCCTGCTTTAATTTTAAGAACTATAAATTCAAAAAACAGAACGTTTGTGTCTGTAATAGAATCTCACGGAAGTTACAGTCCAGTTTCAGAATCTGCAGTAAACTCAAATAGCAGCATCAAATCAATTAAAACAATTTTAGATTCAGAAGATTATACAGCAATTGAGATTACTAATTTAAATGGTAATGTTAAATTGTTTATCACTGCGAATACTAACAATTCAAAAGAAACAAAGCATAATTTAAAAATTAGCAATAAGAATTATGAATGGTTAGGTTCTTATTATTTCAAATAAAATAAAACAAAAAAACATAATTAAAAATGAAAAGATTTAGCGAAAAGTACATTGTAGCAAAAGACATGGAATGGGAAAAACTTGGTGGTGGAGTTTCTAGAAAGTTTTTAGGTTACGACAACCAAATCATGATGGTAAGTGTAAAATTTGAAAAAGGAGCTTTAGGAGCACCGCATCAACATTTTCATACGCAAGCTACATATTGTGTATCAGGAAAGTTCGAATTTGAAATTGATGGAGTAAAGCAGATAGTAGAAGCAGGAGATGGTGTTTACATTGAACCAAATTTATTACATAGTGCAGTTTGTTTAGAAGAAGGGCAATTAATTGATACGTTTAGTCCGGTAAGAGAAGATTTCTTAACAGGTGATGGTCCTTCATATTTTAGTGACAAAGAATCCTAAATAGATAAAAAACAGCCCTAAATATTGAGGTTTTTGTGAAATTTTTAACAAAATTTTGTTTAATTCAAAAAATAGGGTATATTTGGTAAACCAATTTGGTAAACCAGTTTGGTAAACCATGAATATTTCTTTTGGAAATTCAGTAATAGTTTTCAAGTTTTAATGATTAAATATAGCAGTGTTTGTCTTTAAAATTTATTATCAAAATTTCTAAAAGAAATATTTAATTAAACAAATTAATTCAAATACAATTAACTATGAACTTAAAAATTAAGTTAGTATTTATTGCAATGCTTTTACTAAGTGCGGTTAACTATGCGCAACAGAGTGTTACAGTAAAAGGAAATGTTACGTCCAAAACAGATGGCGAGCCAATTCTTGGTGCCAACATTATTGTTCTCGGGACGACAACAGGAACAAGTACCGATTTTGATGGAAACTATCAAGTTAAAGTGAAAAGCGGAGATGTAATTCAATTCTCTTATTTAGGGTTTGTTACAAAGAAAGTAACTTTTACAGATCAAAAAACAATTAATGTACAATTAGTAGAAGATGCAAGTACATTAGATGAAATTGTAGTTGTAGGTTATGGTACTCAAAGAAAAAGTCATTTAACAGGTGCTATTTCTAAAGTAAAAAACGAAAAATTAGATCAGATTGCGGTTTCTAGGGTAGATGATGCTTTAGTTGGGCAAGTTTCTGGTGTAAATATTCAGGCAACAGAAGGAGAAGCGGGTTCTGCACCAACAATTAGAATTAGAGGTACTGGTTCTATTACGGGTAACTCAGGTCCTTTGGTTGTAGTAGATGGTATTGTTGTAGATTCAGATTTCTTAGGATCTATGGATATGAATGATGTAGAATCTTTTGAAGTATTAAAAGATGCAGCTTCTGGTGCAATTTATGGTTCTAGAGGTGGTAACGGTGTTATAATGATTACTACAAAAAGTGGTAAATCTGGTAAAACAAAATACTCTTACAGTACTTTTACTGGTTACAAAACAGCTAGACAAAGTGATGCTTACTATAGTTCTGTAACAGGAAATGCTCAAGAAGAATTAAACTATACTTATGGTTTAACAGATAAAACTAAATACAAGTTATTGTTAGGTAACCAAACAAATTGGCAAGATGTTATTTTTGATGGTGGTTCTATAACAAACCATGCATTTAGTGTTCGTGGTGGAAACGACAAATTAAAATTTAGTGTTGCTTTAAATTACCTACATGATGAAGGGGTTCTTTTAACAGATGATTTTAAGAAATATAACTTTAATGGTAAAATTGAATACGATGTAACTAAAAAATTAACTATTGGTGCTCGTTTTAATCCTTCTTATAATGAAAGAAGAAGATTCGATGGTTCTACTCACGATATTTTAAGACAACCATCTTGGTTGCCAGTTTATTTAGACGAAAACAATATACAATTTGTTAACAGATTTAGAGATAATGGTAAGTATGCAGACGCTAAAGTAGGTGATTATGCAATACAACGTATGTTTGATGATTATGATTTGGTTGCAGGGGCACCAAGTACTGGAAGTGGTACAGATATTAGTAATACCTCTAATACGAATCCGGCAGCTAAAATTTTAGAAAGAGATAGAAGAGATTTTAAATTAAAATTATTTGGTAGTTTATATGCTAAATATAAAATTAATAGTGATTTAAGCTTTAGAACAGCTATTTCTGGAGATTATTCAAGAACAAGACAGTCTAGATATCAAGGTGTTTTATCTAATAGAAACGGTGCTAGTGCATCTAGATTAGATAGTACTATGATTAAATCTTATCATATTGTTGCAGATAATATTTTATCTTATAATAAAGATATTGGTAAACATAGCGTAGGAGCTGTAGCTGGTATTACTGCAGAAAAAACAAAATTAGATTTTGAAAGTGTACAAGGTTCTGTTTTTGAAGATGATACTAGACCTTATATTAATGCAGCTGCAAGTATAACAGATAGAAATCAATATGAATATGAAAACACATTATTATCTTTCTTTACAAGAGTAAATTATGTTTTTGATGATAGATATTTAGCATCAGCTAGTTTTAGAAGAGATGGTAGTTCTGTTTTCGGGCCAAATAATAAGTACGGTAATTTTGTAGCATTATCTGGTGGTTGGAATTTACATAACGAGGAGTTTTTACAAGATAATGAAATCGTAAATAGATTAAAATTAAGAGTAAGTTACGGTGTAACAGGTAATAACGATTTTAGAACAGGTAACCGTTTAGTAGATAACTATCCTTATTTAGCTATCTTAGACGATACTACAACTGGTGTTTCTCAAGGAAATGCATCTTTAGTTGTAAACCCTCTAAACATTGCGAACCCTGATTTAAAGTGGGAAAGACAAATAGAATTTAACCCTGGTGTAGATTTTAGTTTATTTAATAACTTTCTTACAGGTTCTGTAGATTATTATTCAAGAACATCAGATCAGTTATTATTATACAACCCTATTTCATCAACAACAGGTTTTACGAATGCATTAGTTAACTTAGGTGAAGTAGAAAATAGTGGTATCGAAGTAGAGTTAAGAACTAGAAATATTTCTAAAGAAAACTTTAAATGGTCTTCTACTTTCCTTGGATCTAAAAATAAAAATACTTTAAATGATTTTGCAGATTCTAACGGTCAAATTCAGAATGTAGATGGTAAAAGAGCTGCAGAATGGATTAATTTAGAAGGAAATCCAATCTCATCTTTTTATGGATGGGTAGTAGAAAGAGATATTCCTAGAGAATTCTTAAGCAATCCTTTTCACCCAATTGGTGCAGAAGCGCAAGATGTTTACGTAAAAGATTTAAACGGAGATGGTTTAATTGATGATGATGATAAAACAATTTTAGGTAATCCATACCCAGATTTTGTATGGAGTTTATCTAATGAGTTTAAAGTAGGTGCTGTAGATTTTAGTTTTATGTTTCAAGGAAGTCATGGTGCAGAAATTAGAAACATGGGAGACCAATATATCTTAAATCACTTTAACAGTGGTCAAGACTTTATCTCTACTACACCAAACCAAGGATTTATAAAGCAAAAGATTTTTACAAATGATATTATTCAAGATGCTTCTTATATAGCTTTAAGAAACGTAAACATTGGTTATACTTTTAACAGAAGTATTTTAGATAAAATTAAAATGTCTAAAATGAGAGTTTACCTTTCTGGCCAAAATCTTATGTACTTAACTGCAAGCAATTATACTGGTTTTAACCCAGAGTCTATAAACACTACAAGTGCAACAACTTATGGTTACCAAAGAGCAGGTTCGCCAGTGTTTAGTACTGTTACTGTAGGTTTAAATGTAGAGTTTTAAGAAACAATGAATTTTAAAAAAGATAATATTATGAAACAAATTAAATTTTTAATTGTACTTATAGTAGTTGTATTTGTTTCTTCATGTGAAGACACATTTTTAACACCAGATTTAAAAACAGGTATTAGTGCAGACGCATACTTTACTACAGAAGCAGAAGTAGAAGCAGCTGTAATAAATATGTATGATGGTATACAAGGTTTTAATGCCTTAAAAGACACAGGTTCTGGTTTAAATCATGGGATTCAAGTAGAATTCTATGTTACAGAAATGAGAAGTGACAATACAAGAACTAAGAGTCAAGAAGGAGATGCAGCTCAGTTTGAGTTTTACACAATAGAATCTACAAACGGTATTGTAGCAGATTATTATAGAAGTTATTATAATGTAATTTATAGAGCTAATTTAGTGTTAGAAAACCTAGAAGCTGCTGGTGCATCTAGTGCACAGTTTGAAGCAGAAGCTAAATTTGTAAGAGGTTATGCTTATTTTAATTTAGTTCGTTTATTTGGAGACATTCCATTAATCGATAAAGTAATTGCACCTTTAGATTTAGAAACTTCTTTTACTAGAGTTGCGCAAAGTAGTATTTACGATTTAATTGTAAGTGATTTAGAATCTGCCGTAGCAAATTTAGATGATACTTTTAAAGATAGAGCATCTAAAGCGGGTGCAGAAGGATTGTTAGCTAAAGTATATTTAACTTTAGGTAGATATGGTGAAGCACAAAGCTTATTAGAATCTATCATGAATCCATCAAGAGGATTTGGTTTAGAATCAGATTTTAAAGATGTATTTTATAATGAAGGGAATAAAGAAACTATTTTCTCTATAGGTTTCTTACCAGGTTCAAACGATGACAGTCAAAACTTTTCTGCAGAATGGTTAAACGCCGTAGGTAGAACAAGTGGTGTAAATTACGTTACTCTAGATGCAAAGGCAGCTTTAGATGCTTTAGGAGGAAATAGAACAGCATTGTCTTACAGAGAAGATTCTGGTCAGGCAGGACAATATCAAGTAGTAAAATATTTACCAAACGGAGATGATAGTTTAGGAATTCCTGTGACTTCAGAAGACCCTACATCTGCCGGAAACGATTGGATTGTATTAAGATACGCAGATGTATTATTAATGCATGTAGAAGCTATTATGGCTGGAGGCGCATCTACAACAGATGCAGCAGCAATAGCATCTTTTCAAGCGGTTAGAGATAGAGCAGGTTTAACAACGCCAGTAACTTCTATTACAAAAGAAGAATTATTAGACGAAAGAAGAGTAGAATTAGCATTCGAGAATCATAGATTTTTTGATTTAGTAAGAATGGGTGAAGCTCAAAATGTCTTAAGTTCTTTTTCTAATGCTTATGGATTAGGTTTTACAGGTACAGATTTATTATTACCAATTCCGCAAGTAGAAATTGGTCTTAGTAACGGTCTTCTATCTCAAAATCCTGGATATTAATTTTAAAATTTAAAAAGAAATAATCATGATTAGATTAAACAATAAAAAATACAAATTTACTAATGTAATGAGTTTACTCATTATGTTAGTATCATCAATGGCTTTTATATCTTGTGAAGAAAATGAATTACCAGAAACGGGTTCTATTCCAGATTTAACCCCTCCTTCTGCTAACTTTTCTTACGTAGCTTCTACAGCAGATTTTAAAACAATTTTATTTACAAATTTATCTGCTAGTGCATCAGATTTTACATGGAGCTTTGGTGATGGAGGAACTTCTACAGAAGCAAATCCTGAGTATACTTATGCAGCCGGAGAAGGTACTTATTCAGTGAAGTTAATCTCTAAAGATGGTAACGATTTAACAGATGAAATTACTTTAGATGTAGATGTGGTTGATGTTCTAGTTCCTGTTTTTGAGTGTCCAAGTTTCGAATGTAGTGATAGATCTGTTTGGGGTGGTGGTAATGCATCAAGTCCATATTCAGGTTCAGGTTCTCCAACCCCTGCAGATGGAACAACGGGTGCAAAAATAAGTGCAAATTCTACTTCTAAATTTTTAGATCAAACAATTTTAGTTTCAGCTAATACTAGTTATGTGGTTTCATTTTGGTACGTAAGTAAATCTTCTGGTACACACGCTGGTAAATTATTAATTGAAGATAAAGATGATAATACAGCATTTATAAACGAGAACGTGCCTTTAAGTGCAAATTCTTCTACGTACGAGCCAATTTCGTATACTTTTACAACAGGTGCAACTACAGAAAATCTTAGGTTTTTTATGGCAGCAGGTGATGTAGAAACAAGATTTGATTTAGTAGAAATTAAGAAAAATTAAAGTTTAAAATATTTAAAGAATTCACCTTTTTAAGGTGGATTCTTTAATCAAAAGTAATTAGTGTAATAATGGTGGAAGTGTTGATGTAAATTCGTTCATGCATATGTAAGTTAATATATTTGTTAGTAAATTAAGTTTTTATATATTTATACTGCTAAACTGGTTAACCAGTTTTTAATTAAAATCTAGAATATGAAGTTAGAAGTACTTACAAAAAACGAAAATAAAAAAGTAGAAAATTTTATAATTAAAGGTATTAGAGACCTTATAAATTATAAGAATTTAGAACCTGGAGATAAGTTACCTTCAGAGAGAATGCTTTCAGAAAAGTTTGAAGTAAGTAGAAATAATGTAAGAGAAGCTATTCAGAAATTAGAATTCTATGGTTTATTAAAATCGAGACCTCAAAGCGGTACGTTTGTAGCAAATATTGGCGTTACAGCGATGAATGGTATGATAGAAGACATAATTCGTTTAGATGAGCCAGATTTTAAATCTTTAGTAGAAACTAGAATTTTATTAGAATTAAAAACTGTAAAGTTAGCAGCATTAAGAAGAACTGAAGAAGACCTTCAAAAAATGGAAGAAGCTTTATTAGCATATAAGCAAAAAGTGTTAAATGGCGAAGATGCAGTTCAAGAAGATCTACTTTTTCATTTAGCGATTGCTAAAGCAAGCGGTAATAGTACCATGAATACTTTTATGTTAATTATTACACCAGAAATTATTACAAAATTCGAAAAATATCATGTTTGTGATTCAGATTTATCTCAAAAAGGTATAGTAGATCACCAAGCAATATTTGATGCTATTAAAAATGAAGATCCGCAATTAGCAAAACAAAAAATGAAGGATCATTTTAAAGAACTCTATGTGTATTGTTACAATATAGAATAACCAAATTATAATACAATGAAAATAAAAGGCTTACGATGGTGGATTATTACACTTATTTTTATAGCAACTGTTATTAATTATATAGATAGAACTGCGTTTGCTCTTTTATGGCCAGAAATGGGTGAAGACCTAGGCATGGATAAAGAGGATTATGCAATAATGTTAAATATCTTTATGGCGTGTTATGCAGTAGGTAAATTTGCTTCTGGTAAGTTATACGATAAAATAGGTACACGTCTTGGTTTTACAGTCTCTATTATAGTTTGGTCTGTAGCTTCTGCTTTTCATGCCTTTGCTAGAGGTATAATTACATTATCAATTTTTAGAGGTCTTTTAGGTCTAGGTGAAGCTGGTAATTGGCCAGGTGCCGTTAAAAGTAACGGAGAATGGTTTCCTATAAAAGAAAGAGCAACTGCACAAGGAATTTTTAATGCAGGTGCATCTATAGGTAATGTTATTGCACCTTTTGTAATTGTTTTTCTTTACACAAGATTTGGCTGGAAAACTACTTATATAATTTTAGGAGCAGTAGGTATGTTGTGGGTAATTCCGTGGTTGTTTTTAAATAAATCAACTCCAGAAAAACATCCTTGGGTTACACAAGAAGAAAGAGATTTAATTGTTTCTGATAGAATAGATAATGTAAAAGATGTTAATACAAAAACAGAAAAAAGTTTATCCGTTGGAAAAATTCTAAGTTTCAAACAATCTTGGGGAGTATTACTTTGTAGATTTTTTATAGAACCAATTTGGTGGTTTTTTGCAGGTTGGATGCCAATTTATTTAAACGATAAATTCGATTTAAGTATAGAACAAATTGCAAATACCATGTGGATATCATATTTAATGGCAGCAGCAGGTAGTATTATCGGCGGACTTTTTACAGGAGAATTAATAAAAAAATACACAGTTGATACAGCTAGAAAAATAACAATTTCTTTAGGAGGATTATTAATTTTAATAGCATTTGTAAGTATTATTACTTTAGTTAAAGAAGGTGATTTTATGATGTTCATTTATTTTGCAGGCTTAGCATTATTTGGATTTCAATTTGCAATAGGTAATATTCAAACAATTTCTAGTGATTTATTAAGAGGATCATCTGTAGGTACATTAGCTGGTTTAGCAGGTACAGTTGCAGCAGTATCACCAATGATTATGAACTGGTTTGTTGGTCAAATTACAACCAACTCATATACGCCAGCATTTATAGCAATTTGTGTTTCTGTGATTCTAGGTGTATTATCAATTTTCTTCTTTATAAAAAAGATAGAACCTGTAGAGAAGAATGTTTCTAAAATTTAAATAAACAATAACAAAAATTAAACAATTATAAAATGAGTAAAATAGAAGGAAAAGTAGCGGTAATCACAGGTGCTACAGGAGGAATTGGTTTCGAAGTAGCAAAAAGATTAGGGCAAGATGGCTTTACTGTTATTTTAAACGGAATTGATGATGAAGCTGGTGCGCAAAGATTAAAAGAATTATCTGATGCAGGTATAAATGCAGAATATTATGGTTTTGATGTAACTGATGAAAACGCAGTAACATCTAATATTGTAGCAATAGGAGAAAAGTATGGTAAAATTGATGTACTTGTAAATAATGCAGGTGGTTTAGGTGGTAGATCTCGTTTCGAAGAAATGACTACAGAGTTTTATAAGTTTGTAATGGCTTTAAACCTAGATTCTACTTTTTATGCTTCTAGAGCCGCTATACCTTTCTTAAAGAAAAGTGAATATGCATCTATAATTAACTATACTTCTAATGCAGGTTGGAATGCTGGTGGACCAGGAGCAGGTATTTATGGTACTTCTAAAGCTGGTGTGCACGCAATTACAAGAGCTTTAGCAAAAGATTTAGCAGAATATGGTATTAGAGTAAATGCAGTTTCTCCAGGAACTATAGATACTCCTTTTCATGCACAAATTAAATCAACAAAACCAGAAGTTTTTGCTTCTTGGGCAAATAATATTATGTTAGGTAGATTAGGACAACCAGAAGATGTTGCTGGAGTCGTATCATTCTTAGCAGGTAAAGATTCAGCTTTCTTAACAGCAGAAACTATTCAAGTTGGTGGTGGACAAGCTTTAGGAATTTAAGATTTTATTTTTTTGAATTTGAGTTTAAACCTCTCTAAAATTTATTTTAGGGAGGTTTATACTTTATTAGAAGATTTTCTTACAATTAA
>JAHDHO010000215.1 GCA_020631275.1 Polaribacter sp.
AACTTACTTTAACGATAATGAGGTTATAGAGTATCCAGAAGTAATTGCACACATAAAAGCACTCTTTAAAAAAATAAACCACCCATTTAAAGAAATTCAAAAAACACAAGCGCAGTTACCTTCTAAAGCAACTCTGTTAATGAATACATTTGGTACAGCACCCGGAATGTGGTTTTACGAAAATGAAACAGTTTTTGTATCCCTACCAGGTGTTCCTTATGAGATGAAAGGATTGATTACAAATGAAGTTTTACCAAGAATTCAAAATCAATTTAAATTACCTTTCATAATTCATAAAACAATTATGACTTATGGAGCCGGAGAAAGTACTATCGCAGAAACCCTAGAGCATTTTGAAGACAATTTACCAAGTTTTATAAAGTTGGCATATTTACCTTCTTTTGGTAAAGTTCGTTTACGTTTAACGGCAAAAGGTTCCGATAGAGAACTTTTAGAAAAAGAATTAACATCTAAAGTAGATCAAGTTTATAGATTAATTCCAGAATTTATCACTGGTCTAGACGATGATAATTCTTTAGAAAAGCGAGTAGGAGAGCTGCTAACCAAAAATAAAAAAACATTAGCCACTGCAGAAAGTTTAACTGGAGGTAAAATTGCAGCTACTTTGGTAGCGGTTCCTGGTTCGTCTTCATATTATAAAGGAAGTATTGTTGCATACTCGGCAGAAGCTAAAATACATTTGTTAGATGTTTCTGCAGAAACTATAAAAGAACATTCTGTAGTAAGTAAACAGGTTGCTTTGGCAATGGCTAAAGGCGTAAAAAATAAATTAAAAACAGATTATGCAATTGCCGTTACAGGTAATGCAGGTCCTTTGCGAGACAAGACAGATAAAAGTGTTGGAGTTGTATTTGTTGCTTTTGTATCTGATAATGAAGAGTTTGTAAAAGAGTTCGATTTTGGGCAACCAAGAGAAAAGGTTATTAATAGAACAGTAAGTAAAGCACTAGAAATTCTTCAGAAAGAAATTCTTTAAAATTTTGTAAAATTATTTTGCTCAAAACTAGATTTATTTGTAAATTTGCACCTCGTTTAGAGATAACACTAATAAAACTGTCGAAAAGATGTCTAGAGTTTGTGAATTAACAGGAAAAAAAGCAATGGTTGGGAACAATGTTTCTCACGCTTTAAATAGAACTAAGAGAAAGTTTGACGCTAATCTAATGACAAAGCGTTTTTACATTCCAGAAGAAGATAAATGGATTACTTTAAAAGTATCTGCATCTGCTTTAAAAAATATTAACAAGAAAGGAATTTCTGCAGTTATAAAAGAAGCAAGAGCTAACGGTTTTTTAACTAAATAAGTTTAAGCAGATTAAAATTATACAGAGATGGCAAAAAAAGGTAACAGAGTTCAAGTAATTTTAGAATGTACAGAGCACAAAGCAACTGGTAAACCAGGTACTTCTAGATACATTACAACTAAGAACAAGAAAAACAGTCCTGATAGAATGGAGATTAAGAAATTTAACTCTATTTTAAATAAAATGACTGTTCACAAAGAAATTAAGTAATTTAAACATATCTAGAACTCAGAATAGAGCACATAGATAAAAAACATTAGACAATGGCAAAAAAAACAGTAGCATCGTTACAAACTTCATCAAAAAGATTAAGTAAAGCTATAAAGATGGTTAAATCTCCAAAAACAGGAGCTTACATGTTTGTAGAAAAGATCATGGATCCTTCTAAAGTAAACGACTTTTTAGCAAAAAAATAATATTTACTATATAAATATATCTAAACTACTTTCTAATTTTAGAAAGTAGTTTTTTTTGTGCCCTAATATTCCGTATTTTTGGGCGTTCCTTAAAAGGTCGCGCTTTCGGCAGTCGCTCTTTTCAAGGAGCTCCAACAAAGCCTCTATCGCTAACGCAAAAGGCTTTTTAAGTGACAATTTGACCAAACCCAACAAATGGCACGTTTTTTAACGTATTTTTTGTATAGATTAAAATATAAAAATGAGTTTTTTTAAAAAAATATTTTCAAAAGAAAAAAAAGAAACATTAGATAAAGGATTAGAAAAAACAAAAACTAATTTTTTTGATAAACTATCTAAAGCTGTAGCCGGTAAATCTAAAGTAGATGATGATGTTTTAGATAATTTAGAAGAGGTATTAGTTGCTTCTGATGTTGGTGTAAACACTACGTTAAAAATTATAGAACGAATAGAATCTAGAGTTGCTAAAGATAAATATGTTGGTACAGAAGAATTAAATAAAATTCTACGAGAAGAAATTGCTGGTTTATTATCAGAAACAAATCTTGGTAACGAAACAGAATTTAAAATACCAGCAATTCCAAAAGATGCAAATGGCAATAAAATGCCTTATGTATTAATGGTTGTAGGTGTAAATGGTGTTGGTAAAACTACTACAATTGGTAAATTGGCATCTCAATTTAAAAAACAAGGTTTAAAAGTTGTACTAGGCGCAGCAGATACTTTTAGAGCTGCAGCAATAGATCAATTACAAGTTTGGGCAGATAGAACAGATGTGCCAATTATAAGGCAAGAAATGGGGTCAGATCCAGCTTCAGTAGCTTTTGATACATTAACATCTGCTGTTAAACAAGATGCAGACGTTGTAATTATAGATACTGCAGGTCGTTTACATAATAAGATTAACTTAATGAACGAGTTAACTAAAATTAAAAGAGTAATGCAAAAAGTTGTT
>JAHDHO010000216.1 GCA_020631275.1 Polaribacter sp.
ACCTTAGAAAAGGTGCTGCTACCAACACAGTTCAAATTGCCGAATATTTAATTGCAAATAATTTGGTATAAAACATATTTAAATGGCAACATTTTACAAAGTAAACATACAAGAAGTAAAACAAGAAACCGCAAATGCGGTTTCTGTTTTATTAGAGATACCTCAACATTTAAAAGACAATTTTAATTTTGTTGCAGGGCAATATATTACGTTACAAAAAGTAATAAATGGCGAAGAAGTTAGAAGAGCATATTCTATTTGCTCTACACCTAAAAGCGGAGAAATTAGAGTTGCAATTAAAGCAGTAGAAAATGGTGTTTTTTCTAAATTTGCAACTTCTGAATTAAAAGCTGGTGATGAAATTGAAGTTTCTGAACCAGAAGGTCGTTTTCTTTTAAACACAGAAGCAAATAAAAACTACATTGGTTTTGCTGCAGGTTCTGGTATTACGCCAATTTTATCGATGGTAAAATCGGTTTTAGAAGAAGAAAACACTTCTAATTTCACTTTAGTTTATGGTAATAAATCTATAGCAGATACTATCTTTTTTGACGAATTAAATGCTCTAAAAGATACGTATTCAGAACGTTTAAAGCTGCATTTTATTTATAGTAGAGAAAACGTTAAAAATGGTTTGCGTGGTAGAATTGACGAAAACGTAACTAAGTATTTTGTTAAAAACATGTACAAAGAAACTACGTTTGATGCTGCTTTTTTATGCGGACCAGAACAAATGATAGAAGAAGTTTCTAAAACTTTAGCTGCAAATAAAATTAGTAAAGAAAATATTCATTTCGAATTATTTACAACTTCTATTGATAAAGAAGCTGCTGCAGAAGTTAAAGAAGGTGTTACAGAAGTTAAAGTTCTTTTAGATGATGAAGAAACTACTTTTTCTATGCAACAAACAGATGATCTTTTAGCGGCAAGTTTACGTAATAATTTAGACGCACCTTACTCTTGTCAAGGTGGTGTTTGTAGTTCTTGCATGTGTAAAGTTACAGAAGGTAAAGCCGTAATGGTTAAAAACTCGATACTTACAGATAGTGAAATTGAAGAAGGTTTGGTTTTAGCTTGTCAAGCATATCCAACAACACCAAAAATTACAATTGACTTTGATGATGTTTAAATTTCCGTATTTTTGCCAATATGGATATTTACGACTTTAAAAATGCTTTTTTAATAGGTTTTTTCATGGCTTTCATGATAGGACCTGTTTTTTTTATGTTAATACAAACTAGTATTTTAAAAGGAGCTAGAGCTGCAATTGTTTTTGATTTAGGTGTCATTTTAGGCGATTTATCTTTTATTTTAATTGCTTATTATGGTAGTAGATCTTTATTAGAAAAAATTAAAGACGATCCGCGGTTGTTCTTTCTTGGTGGTTTGGTACTTATAATTTATGGGTTAATTACCTATTTAGAGAAAGAGAACAAAAAAGAAGCATTAGAATCTGCTAAAATTGTAGATGTTCCCATTAAAAACAATTATTTAAAATTATTTTTTAAAGGATTCTTTCTAAACTTTATAAACGTTGGTGTTTTAGCTTTTTGGTTGGGTACTGTTCTTGTAATTGGACCCACTTTAAAAATGGATCAAAATGCTATATTTTGGTATTTTGGCACAGTTTTAATTGGTTATTTTGTAACCGATTTAGGTAAGATTTTTTTGGCGAAACAATTAAAATCTAAAATGACACCACAAGTAATTTTTAGAGTGAAAAAAATTATGGGAATTATATTGATAATTTGCGGTGTATTTTTAATGCTTAAAGGCTTTATACCTAATGATAGAATTGAAGATTTTATCAACTAAATAACAACAAAAAAGCCTCATCTTAAATTATGATGAGGCTTTTTTCTTTTTTGTAGAAGTATTATTTTACTTCGTAAAAGTTATTTTCTGCATTAACATCTGCCATTAATTTACTTTTATCTATTGTTACAGATTTAACTGCTTTAGATGCGTTAAAAGTATATGTTGGCATTGCCCAACCCCAATCTGTAATAACAGTTGCTGTTGTTGGCTTATTACCTCTCATAATTCTTAGTGGTATATTAAAGTTTTCTACAGAACCATCAACGTAAGTAACTTCTAAATCAATAGGCATTGGCATTTTACCAATTCTTTCTAAAGTAATTGTTTTGTTGTTTACAGATTTTACACCATAATCTATTGTGTGTATCGTTTGTGTCCACTCATTTAAATACCAATCTAAATGAATACCAGATACTTTTTCCATAGAACGTTTTACATCATTTGGTGTTGGATGTTTAAAACTGAAATCTGTAAAGTATTTTTTTAATCCTTTTGCTACATTTTCTGCACCAATTACATATTCTAATTGCGATAAAAACATGCTACCTTTACCATAACTACCTGTACTGTAAGCTGCGTTTGTATTGTATCTATCTGCATGCGTAGTTAATGGCTCTTCTATATTATTTTTTACTAAATAGTTGTAACCTCTGTAAGGACCTGCATTCGGATTTTTGTCGCCTCTTTTTAAGATTTCATAAGACGCTTTATTAGAAATGTAAGACGTAAAACCTTCATCCATCCATGGGTGTTTACTTTCATTAGTAGCTAATAAAAACTGAAACCAAGTGTGTGCCATTTCATGAGAAGTAACACCAAAAAGACTACCAAAACTTCTTTTTCCTGTAATTAAAGTAGACATTGCATATTCCATACC
>JAHDHO010000027.1 GCA_020631275.1 Polaribacter sp.
TACAGAAGAACATCAAGAAATTTTAGAACATCCGCAAGTACATCAAATGTTAAAACATTCTTTTATAGGAAGCAAAGCCACTGTAAAAGCACAAGTAAAAATGTTTTTAGAAGAAACCCAAGCAGATGAATTGATTGCGGTAACCAATATTTATGATATAGAAGACCGCATTAAATCGTACCAACTGTTTGCAGAAATAATGCAAGAATTACAAGAATAGCACTTATTAAAAGAGAACAAAGAAAAACCCCAAACATTTGTTTGGGGTTTTTTACATATTTTATAGTACATTACAATTCTTTAACCACTTCTTTAAAAAGTGCAATCATTTTAGGTTCTGCTTTACCAGCAATAGCAATAATTTCTGCAATATCTACAGGTTGTAAATTCTTAGGGTCACACTCGTCTGTTAATACAGAAATAGCTGCACATGGCAAGTTTAATTGTTTGGCAACAATTACTTCTGGTACGGTACTCATACCAACGGCATCGGCTTCTAAAATTTGTAACATTCTGTATTCTGCCCTCGTTTCTAATTGCGGGCCAAGTACACTCGCATACATACCCAGATGTAACTGTATAGTTTGTGCTTGTGCAATGTTTTTAATTTGGGTATTAATTTTTGTAGAATAAGGTTCTAGCATATCGGCAAAAATAGTACCAAAGGCATTTGCACCGTTAAAAGCTAATGGAGAACTACCTTGTAAATTTATGTGGTCTTCTATCAACATTAAATCGCCTTTTTTATAGTCTAGGTTAATAGCGCCTGCTGCATTAGAAATTAATAAATTCTGAATGCCCAAACCGTGCATAGTTCTAATTCCGTAAGTTACTTCCCATGGCGTATAACCTTCGTATAAATGAAAACGACCCGCCATTACGATTACTTTTTTACCAGACAAATCACCATAAATTAACTTACCCGAGTGAAACTCTACAGTAGCAACCGGAAAGTTAGGGATCTCTGCATACGAAATTTCTTTTTCGATGGTAATTTCATCAACCAACTTACCCAAACCTGTACCTAAAACAATACCTATAGTAGGCTTGGTAATACCTTTTGCTTTTAAAAAATCGATGGTTTCTTGTAATTGTTGTTGTTTCATAATTTTAGTTTGGTCTGTTTTTATAATAAATGTTGAAAAGCAGGATGGTGTGCTATATCTTCATATACATCTACATCATTTAATTCGTGTAACAAATGTACTTTTTTATCTTGTAAATCTTTTAATGTTGCTGCTCTAACCGTTTCTGTACCCCAATCTTTATTTTGAAACACGTTTTCATGCAAACGATTCATCCCTAACAAATAATAACCACCATCTTCTGCAGGCCCAATAACTGCATCATTAGTGTCTAATTGATGAAAAGCATGGTCTACCGTTTCTGGTGTTAAATCGTACAGATCGCTGCCAATAATTAAAACTTTGTCATAGCCCACTTTAAAACCGTGATGAAAAGCATTTTGCATTCGAATACCTAAATCTTCGCCAATTTGTTGGTGTTTTTGAAAAATGCTAGCATCCCAAAGATCGTTTTCTCTAATTTTAACGGAATAATACACCGCTTTGTCTGCGTTTACTTGGCTTGCAATGGTTCTAGTTCTATCTAATAGAAACTTGTAAATTTCTAAAGCTTTTTGGTCCCCAACCGTTTTAGCCAAACGTGTTTTTGCTTTGCCTAATTCTGGGTTTCTAGTAAAAACAAGCAATAGGTTTTTATGATTTTTAGTCATCTTTTTTATGCCTTTATTCATTTATTCGTAAACTTTTATTCCTTTATGCAGCCACTTGCCCCAATTTTTGCTGAAAGCATGTACTTTTTCTGTGGGGTTGCCTAAGGTATCTACTACCTTAAAATTGTTGTTTTTCCATTCGAAAATACCACCATATAAATTGTAAACATTGGTATACCCTTCTTTAATTAATTTGTGCGCAATGGTTTCTGAACGGATGCCTAAAGAACAATATACTACAATTTTAGCGTCTTTATCTTTGGGTAATTTTGTAAGTGTTTCTTCTAGTTGAAATTTATCGTATCCAACATAAATGGCTTTTTTTAAGTGGCTTACCTCAAATTCTGTTTTTTCTCTAGCATCTAACAAAATAGCATTGGTTTTTGGCAATGCTAAGGTTTCTACAGACATGTAAGGTACATTTCTAGTGTTCCATTTATTCAATAGTTTGTCTAGTTTTTTTTGTGCAAATGCAGTGGAACTGATTACTAAAAATAGAATACAAAGTTTTTTCATTATTTGAGGTTTTATATCATTTTAATGCTTTTAAAAAATAGTAGCCAAAAGCTAAAAGCTAACGGTTAAAAGCTTCTATTAACAACAGCCACCGCCATCGTAGTGATAGGTAGATTCTGAAAAGAAAATATCATCTCTACCCAAAGCTTTTAATGCAGCAGCAGTTTTATCGCAAATTGCCAGTGGTTGATTTTTTAATAAGGTATGGCCAGCACCATCGTCAAAAAAGTCTTCGTCACCATAATAAATAGCTGCCTTACCCGTAAAAATACAAGGACCATCTGCTGGCATTGGGTCTTTAATTGCGGCAACTTCTATCGATTCTATATAAATTAGCTCATCTGTTGGATAGTTTTTAGGGTCTAAAATTCGATATGGCTTTCTCGCTCTAATTTCTATTGTTCCAAAGCCAGCATCTGTTAAGGCTTTTACATAATTTGCAATAGACAAACTTCCGCTTAAACATAAAGCACGTAAACGTTCATCATTACGTAACTCGTCATTCATTTCTTGCTCGCAAGTTGGGTCGCTCATTACCAATTTACCATGCGGTTTTAATACTCGGTACATTTCTGCAATGGCTTTCTTTAAATCATCTGATTTAAAAATATTGAACAAACAGTTTTGTGCAGCAACATCTATAGAATTATCTTCTACAGGCAAAGCCATGGCATCCCCTTTACGTAAATCTACAAAATCACTTCGAAACCAATCGTTTTGAGCTTCTGCCTCTTTAAAATTTTTACGAGAAGCTTCTAACATTTCATCAACAACATCTAAACCAATAACACCACCTTTGTTTCTGTTAAAATATGCAAACTGTAGCAACTCCATACCACCACCAACACCAACGTACAACATTTTTGGATTGTTGGTTAAGTCTCTGGCATGCACTGTAGAACCACAACCGTAGTTCATTTCTTGCATAATTCTTGGTATTTTTAAACCAGGAAGTTCCCAAATAGGGTTGGTAGTACAACACAAACCAACATCTGGTGTTAATGCCGCTTCTTTGTATACATTGTGTGTGGTTTCTAAATAGCTCATTTTTCTTTTTTTTTATGTTATAATTGAATTCCGAATCCTTGTAAACCTGTTTCTATCGCAGGTAATATTTCTGTATTATCCCAAATACCCGTAACAATAGTTCTAGCGTATTCTTCTGGAAGCAAACCGTTTTGCATTAATTTGCTTGTTAATTTATAATTATAATTTAAGGTGTGATGTGTAAAGTTAAAATTTTCTTTAGCATCGTTTATAATGGCATACCAAACACTTGGGTTGCCATCATTTGCGGGCATACCAATTACACCAGGATTTAACCATAGCTTGTCATCTTGTTGATCTTGAAATGGTAAACCACAATGGCCCGCAACAATTACATTGCTATTGGTAGCAGCAAAATTTGGTGCTTTTTTAGACCAATTGGTAGATTTGAATATAAATTCTGATACATTGAAATAAGAACCATGTACTACAGTAACTTTTTTTGAAGCATATTCAAACTGAATTGTGTTGGGTAATGTTTGTAAAAAATCTAAAGAGGTGCTAGATAATTTACTTTGTGCATACGGATACCAAAGTTGCGAAAAACCATCGCACCTAGAGCCTTCTCTAAAATCGCAACCACAATCTGCGGCATTTTCACGTAACTGCATTTCTACGTTGCCCACAATACTTTTTGCGCCCCATATTTTAAATAATTGCACTGTTTCTTCTGGTTGTGCACAATAGCCTACAATATCGCCTGTACAAATGCAATTTTCTGGTGAAATGCCTTCTTTTTCGGCAATTTGTTTTAAGGCTTCTAAAGCTTGCAAATTGCTATAAACACCACCAAAAAGGAGTGTTTTACCAGATAGTTTGCCTAAATTTTCTATTTTTTGATCCATGAAGGTATAAAGTATAAAAGAACACAACTTAAAATTCCCCAAAGATTTACCCAAAGTAAATCGGCGTATTTTCCTGTTGTAAATATGAGTGCTTCTGGAAAAATGTTAAATACTAGTAAGAATCCAAAGAGCAAGCCACAACATACACTTAGGTAGTAACTAATTTTAGGTACTTGAGTTTTCCAACAAATAAAAATAGGTGTCAAACCAATAACCATTGTACCCGATATGGTAGTTGCAGATAAGATTTCTGCATTTAAAAAAACAGGAATCGTACCTAAAACGGCTACAGTAATCATAGTTATTCTTCCAAAAGAAACCGACTTTCCTAAATTTAAATCGATGGCTAAAAGTTTAGAGAAAGAAGAAAATGTGGAGTCTAAAGTTGAGGCTGCAGAGGTAATCATTATAAAATTGATTACTAATAACAAAACAATACCCAAGGCTTTACCTACTTCTACAGCTGCTTGCCCAGACATTCCTTTTGTTTGTGCATACACCCCAATTAAACTGAATAAGACAATACAAATTGCACCTAAAATACTGGCCCATAAAAAACTTTTACGCGTTACTTTTGGTGATGAAATAAAACCTCTATCAGTCAAAACCGGATCGTGAAACGGATAACTAAACGATTGTAATAAGGCCGCAAAAAAGAGGTTTAAACCCAATTCGAAACTCCAGGTACCAGAACTTATAATTTCTTTGGATGAAAAATCATCCGTAGTAAAAATTGTACCTAAAATAATTAGCAATAAAACCGAGAAAAGCACCATTTGAATAACGTCTGTAAAGATAGAACTGCTTAAACCTCCTTTTAATGCGTAGGCAAGAGTTAACACAGTAAATACAATAATTGCAGTAAAATAAGGTGTGCTACCTTGTGCGCCAAAATAGCTACCAATAACCATGGTGTTGCTCCATACTTCATTAAAAAGGCGAAAAGCAATTAAAATCGAAAAGATGGCCATGGCTTTTTTACCAAATTTTGAAATTAGAAATTGATGAATACTTGTATAGCCACCAACAGTTCTTAATTGATATATAATAATACCAGCAATGGCAAAAGAAAGGTAATAGCCTGCGTATGCAACACCACCCACCAAACCAAAAGCCAAACCTAAGTTGGCTGCATTGGTAATGCTTTTTGCAAAAATCCATGAAATAATTAAACTACCTGTTAATACTACTGTATTTGGCGCTTTCTTTTTATGAACAGCTTTAAAAAATTGCGAAGTTGTTTTTGCATACGGCGATAAAAAGAACAAGATAAGACTCGAACTAATGACCAATAACCATTGCCAATTTATTACATCCATACTTTATTCGTTCCACCAAACTTTAGCATCTAAACTATTACCGTTTGTAGCCGCTGCTGCTTTGTTATAATTTTCTGAATTTAAACTTGCTGCTTCTGCAGGATATGGCATTCTAACCGGAATTAAACCTGCATTTAAACTTGCAGAAACATCTTTTAATGCCGGAAAACCAGTACGTCTGTATTCTATCCAACCTTCATAACCATTTATTAAGGATGCAATCCATTTTTGGGTGATTATTTGGTTTAATGGAGAAGTACCAACAGCATTGTAATTTGCATTTGCTGATAAATAAGTTGCAGGTAAATCGGTGTTCCAAAACTCAAAAGCTTGCGTTACACCTGTATTGTACAACGTTTCTGCATCTGCATTGATCAATCCTTTTGCAGCAGCTTCTGCTAATAAAAAACTGGTTTCCCAAGCAGTCATAAAATTAGCGTCTAAACTAGATGTATCTTCTCTAAAAGCAGTACCAGCCAAAGAATAATCTGACAGAGCAACCGATGTAGAAGATGCATCAATACCATTTATTAAACCTTTATACTCATTACCCGTAGCATTTGCAAAGGGTCTAAAAAAAGTATTGATTCTTGTATCGTCTAAGTCCGTAAGAATCTCTTCCATCGTTTCAGAAAGTACAAAGTTGTTAAAATCTCCAACTCTTAATTGTGCCAATCTAAAATTGTTTGGTTCTGAGTTTGTAAAGTCGAAAACAGCATTTTCTGAATTTGATTGAATGTAATTACCGTTATCGAACAAAGTTTGTAACTGCGCAGCAACATCAACTTTTGCAGAAATACGGATGAGGTATTTTATCTTTAAAGAGTTTGCAAACTGAATCCAACGGTTTAAATTACCATTGTATATAATATCGCCTTCTAAAGGTATCGAACCTGTGTAATTATTTATTGCGGCAATTCCTTTATCAAGATTGTCTAAAATTCCGTTTTCATTCTGATAAATGTCTTCCTGTAAATCGTAAGCAGGTGTTACCGTTCCTTCGATTCCGTTGAAAGCCTCAAAATAAGGAACATCGCCAAATAAATCTGTCAATCCTGCAGCCATATATGCTTTTAAAATTAAAGCAGGTCCTTCGTAAACAGCAAAGGCAGGTGTTTCTTTGGCTTGCTTTAAAATGATTTCGTTGTCGCGTAAATTGGTGTAAAAAATACTCCAAGGATTACCACCTAATTGCGGACTTTTTAAATCGTGTCTATCAAACAAATTAAAATCTAAAGCTGTACGGTGTTGTGCCAGTAAATCTCCCGCAACAAAACCTTCGTAACTCATGTTTTCGCCAAAATTATATAGTACTTGTCTTAACAAGAGGTTTGGCTGTACCGCAACTGGTGCGTTTGGATTGGTATTTATTTCTTCAAAATCTGTGGTGCAACTTGCAAAGATTATCGCAAAAATTGCAAGGATGTATATGTGTTTTTTCATGGTGCTTTCTTAAAAATTAAATCCTACTTTAAAACCGAAACTTCTACTTGTAGCATAACTCATGTCTTCTACACCGCTTACAAAACCATTGCCTTGAACTGCCAATTGTTCTGGATCGAAATGCGGATTTTCTGTAATAACAAATATGTTGTTACCGATAAAAGAAAAGTTCATGGTAGAAGTGTCTTTTAAACCTAAAAAGCCTTCTGCTAAATTTAAAGTATAACCAATAGAAAACTGACGAAGTTTTAAATAAGAAGCATCGTATACATTGTTTTCTTCATGATTTCTATCATAATATTGTCTGTAATAACTTTCTGCAGAAACAGCAACAGTGTTTGGTTGGCCAGTATTTACATTAACACCTTGCGCCACAATACCTGCATCTGGTCTAAAAGAAGTTTCTGCCAATTGGCCACCAACATTACCCAAAGCGCTAGTTCTAGATACAATTTCGCCACCTTGTCTCCAATCAAATAAGAAATTGGCATTCCAGTTTTTATATGCAAAACTATTGTTCCAGCCCAAAGTAAAATCAGGATTGTAGTTACCTAGCTTTATCAACTCGTTATTGGCTATGTATCGCCCATTATCATCAATTAAAAACTCACCATTTTCATTTTTCTGATAACCCGTACCGTATAAATCACCCACTTGTCCGCCTTCTTCTACTTGAAACCAAACGGTTTGGTTGGCACTATTATAAATTCTACTATACGCCAATGTTAGTCTACCTTCGTCTTGCGGTAAATCTTTAATGGTAGATTTGTTTGTTGCAAAATTAAAAGTAGTATTCCATTTAAAATTGGCTGTTTTAATTGGGGTTCCTCCTAAGATAATTTCGATTCCTTTGGTGTTTACTTTTCCGCCATTGATTACTTGTTGATTATAACCTGAAGAAATTGCAATAGGTAAAGAAATAATTTGGTCTTTTGTAGTTGCGTTGTAATATGTAAAATCAAAATTTAAACGATCTCTAAAAAAACGGATGTCTGCACCAATTTCATAAGACGTAGTTAATTCTGGTTTTAAGTTTGCGTTTGGTATAAAATCTTGATTGCTAAAAGTAGGTTGCCCATTAAAAGTAGTCTGCGACACAAAAGCACCAGAAGTTTGGTACGGATTGGTATCGTTACCAACCTGTGCAACACTAGCTCTTAGTTTTGCAAACGAAATACTTTCTGGTAATTCGGTATAATTCGAAAGTATAAAACTAGAAGATACAGAAGGATAAAAGAAAGAAGTACCATCTACAGAAAAAGGAGTTGCCAATGCGCTAGACCAATCATTTCTACCCGTAATATCTAAGTATAAAAAGTTCTTATAACCAAATTTTGCAATTCCGTATAATGAATTAATTCTCTTTTTAGAATCAAACTGAAACACTTCTATCGGAGAAGCGGCATTGTTTAAACTAAAAATACCAGGTTGTGCCAAATTGGTTGTTTGCGATTGTTTTGTTGATGCCGTTTGGTCTAATCTGTTACCACCAAAAGAAGCATCAAAAGTAAAATTACCAAAGGTGTTTTTATAGTTTATTAAAAAATCGGTATTAATTTCTCTATAAAAAACATCATGTTCTGCATACGCTCCATTTTTAAAACGATTAGAACTAAAATTACGTTTAAATTGTCTTTTTTCTGATGAATAATCCATTCCAGAGCGCAAAGAAACACTTAAGTTCTCTGTAAAATTATGGTTGATGGCGACATTACCAAAAACACGATCTCTGTTAAAAGAATTGGTATTTTCTTTTAAAATAAAATACGGATTATCGAAATAGGTATAGTTAAATGAATATTGTTGCACGCCTTCTAAACCTGGTTGCCAATAATTTTTTAAACTGTTGATGTCTAGAGAACGAGGTCCCCAAGCTACTAAAGAATAATTTACGTTTTCACTACCGTAACCATTAGCTGGTCTATTATCGCTGCTAGAATTTACATAATTTACACTACTCGTAATTTTTGTTTTTTCTGTTGGACGAAAGGTCATTTTTAACGCTGCCGTTTTTCGTTCTAAATTTACACCAGGGATAATAGATTCGCTATCTAAATCGGTTAGTGATAATCTGTAAGAACCTGTATCAAAAGTATTGGTTATAGCAACATTATTTACGGTGGTAACCCCTGTTTGATAAAAATCTTTTAAATTATCTGGGTTCGATTTAAATAACGTTGGCGTGATATTTTCGCTAGAATAAAGCGATGTATCTCCACCTCGCACAACAGTTCCGTCTTGTAAAGTTACAGGCGAATCGAACTGAGCTATAAAATTACCAGCATCTAATCGAGGGCCCCAAGAGTAGGTGATTAAATCGTTAGTACCGCCACCTAAGCCGTCTACATATTCGAAGTTGCCAGCATTTCCTTGACCATATTCATTCTGAAAATCTGGCAAACGAAAAGCATTATCAAAAGTAATAGAAGAGTTAATGCTTACGCCCAAACCTTTCTTTTTGCTACCATCTTTTGTCTTGATCACAATAACTCCGTTAGATGCTCTTGTACCATACAATGCTGCGGCACTTGGCCCTTTTAAAACGGTTACAGATGCAATGTCATCCGCATTTACTTCCATAGCACCATTTCCGAAATCTATTTCCTGGAATCCGGCAGCGGCTTCATTGGTAAAATTAAAAACAGTATTGTTGTTAATTGGCGTTCCGTCTACTACAAATAACGGATTGTTGTTAGAAAAAGAAGCCTCACCACGAATGGTAATTTTAGAAGAAGAACCAACCCCTGTTGCACCTTGTGATACCGTAACACCTGCTAATTTACCAGATAAATTGTCTAAAAAGTTAGGTGTTTTTACTTCGTTAATATCCTTAGATTTGATTTCTTGAACCACATAACCTAATTCTTTGGTTTGCCTGTTTACACCTAAAGCAGTTACAACAACTTCATTTAAACTAGTTGCAAGTTCTTCTAAAGCGATATCTATTGCAGTGTTATTATTGATGGCTACTTTTTTAGTTTGGTAACCTAAATAGCTAAATGTTAAAAATTGGGTATTTTTAGAAATAGTTATGGTATAATTACCATTTAAATCGGAGGTTGTTCCGTTGGTATTTGTCGCTTTAATGCTTACGTATGGCAATACTTCGCCAGAACTTTTATCTATAATAGTCCCTGTAATTTTTTGTTGTGCAAACCCAATGCTAGTAACTAGCATAAGTAAACACATAGTAATGTATTTCATCGAGTGAATTTTTGTGTAAAATAAGGTTGATTTGTATTGTTAAACAATACGAAAATTATAAGTACGCAAAAAATAGGGGAGAACCCTTGTTGTAGTTTTTAGTAAACGAAGAAGTTTGATGAAAAGAAAAATTGCTAAAAACAATAGGTTTAATTGCAATAATCGTTTTCTTTAAAAGTTTAAAAACATCTAAAGAAAGTGTTTTAAAACTTTCTAATATCGTTTTAACATCCTCTAGATTATCAAGATCTGTTAACAACTCTAAAAAAGAGATTTGTTCTTTTTTAAGGCTTGAAATAGTATCTATAGATGCTTGTAATTTATGGGTTTGCCAGGGTAGTTTTAAAAAGATTTCTTTGTTAAAATGAGCCTTTGTAATTCCCATTAAATAAAATCCACCATCTTTAGAAGGCCCTATAACAAGTTGCTTATTATCTAAAGATGTATTCGCTTCTAATAAATGCTTGGTTTTTAAATGCGGCGTATCATTACCAATGGTAATAACGTTATCAAATCCTTTTTTAAAAATAGAATCGATAGCATTGGTAAAACGTTCACCAAAAGAAATACCTATCTGTTCTTTTTCTGAAACAACAAAATAAGGAAGTTTCGATTTCTTAGCCTTTTTTAAAGTTTGTTTGTTTAAAGCACTAAAAATTTCTGTAGAAAGAAACTCTTTTCTCTCTACTTCTTTAGCTGCTGAATTTGCAAAAATTAATAAGGCGGTTTTTTGATTCATAGATTAAGCTACAACTCCTTGGCAACTACTTCCTGCACCAGCGGTACAACCATAACAATGCTGATTGATAATAATATTTCTGTTTTGAAGCAACTCTTCATTATAATCAGAAACGTGCTTTACTTTACTTGCTACTTTTAAATTTAGCATTTGGTTAAAATCACAATCATACAACCATCCATCCCAACTTATAGAAATAGTGTTTGTACACATTACATTTTCTACGGCAGCAGGATTGTAAGCATCTAATAAAGAATGCATGTAATCTTCGTAATTATCCGAAGCAATTAAATAATCTAAAAAACGGCTAATTGGTAAATTTGTAATGGCAAATAAACTATGAAAATCGATATCAAAATCTGCTTTTAGAGCTTTCTTAAAATCGTTTTCTAAAGCCATTTGGTCTCCAGGTAAAAAGGCTCCCGACGGATTGTAAACCAAATCTAATTTTAAATTAGAACCAGGCATACCATAACCCACAGCATTTAATTCTTGTAAAGCTTTAATTGATTTATCGAAAACACCATCTCCACGTTGTTTGTCTGTTTTACCACGCGTCCAGTGAGGCATCGAAGAAACAACATGTACATTATGTTTTTTAAAAAACTCTGGTAAATCGTAGTACTTTTTATTAGCTCTAATAATGGTTAAGTTAGAACGTACAATAAAATCTTTAATTCCGGCTTTTGCAGCCTCTTCTACAAACCACCTAAAATTAGGATTCATTTCTGGAGCACCACCAGTTAAATCTAGCGTATGAGCTTCTGTTTTTTTAATTATTTCTAAACACTGTTGCATGGTTTCAATCGTCATGATTTCTTTACGATCTGGACCCGCATCTACATGGCAATGTTCGCAAACTTGGTTACACATATAACCTAAGTTTATTTGTAAAATTTCTAACTTTTTAGGGCGTAAAGGAAACTGATTTGTTTCTTTAATTTTTGCAGCAAAAGTTGGTAATTCACCATTTGCAAATATGCCGCTAGAAAGAATTTCCATTTGACGAGACGTATTTGCAATATCGTTGTTTCTTGCTTTTAATGATTTTGTAGCCATATATTTTTGATGTTCAGTTAGCAGTTTTTTAGTTGTGTAAACTAATGCTGTAAACTGTTTGCTTATTTAGCTTCTTTTTAAAATTAAAAATTGTTCGCAATATTTACGAAGAAATTTCTGTTTTGGTTTTTCAAATTATAGAGTCCGCTAAAAGCGGAATAAATGACCTCTAAATTTTTGCAAAAAGCAAAAACTTTAGGCTGCTTACATTTCTAATTTGTTCACTTTATTCATCATTTGTACACCGTGTACTAAAGTAGCACCACTTTTAATGGCAGCACCCACATGAATTGCTTCCATCATTTCTGGTTTTGTAATACCGCGTTGTAAACCATCTTTGGTATAAGCATCTATACAGTACGGGCATTGTTCTGTATGGGCAACGGCTAAGGCTATTAAAGATTTTTCGCGAGCAGTTAAAGCACCCTCTTCAAAAACTTTACCGTAATAATCAAAAAATTTGTTTCCTAATTCTTCGCTCCATTCTGTTATTTTACCAAATTTTCTTAAGTCTGATGCGTCGTAATATGTTTTTGACATTCTTTGTTTTTTAGAATTGAAATTGAAAGATACAAATAGTTTTGAAACAAAAATAGCATTTTCGAAAGGCTATTTTTCGTTCAAGCTCCAATCGTAATTTAAGTAACTGATTTTTGCCTTTTTATTAATTTTGATATCCGAATATTTATTTAAATAATCGATAACAGTACCCTCTTTTGTAAAATCGTCTTTAAACCAATTAAAGATTGAAGAAATTTTTACTTTTTTCTCAGATAGTTTGTTTCTAGAGCTATCATTTACAAATTCTTTCATTAATTTTTCTAGAGCACTATCAATATTTTCTTCAGTGAAAGCCATATTAGCTAATTTTGGACACGAGCCTGATGCACAATTTACACCTACATGAATTCTTGGGTCAAATAAGTTTTTACGTAAAATTTCATGTTCTATATGGTCTAAAGTATATGTCTTACCACCAACTTTTGCAAAAGGAATTTTCCAAGCAGTTTTACCTTTTTCTTTGATATCTGTAATACTTTTTAAAGGGTAATTGTCTAAAATTATTTTTAAAGTGTAAGCGTTATAGGCATTTATCCAAAAAGCTTTTTGTTTTGCAACAGACCAAGAAGAATTTGGTTTTGTATCTTCTAAATAAGTAATATACGTAGCTAATTTTGCTTCGTCTGTTTTTAAGCTTTTATAATCTACCAAACCTTTTTTAGAAACATGTGTTTCTAATAAGTTATTGAAAATAGAAGTTTGTGCTTGTAATTGCGAAAAGCCAAATGTGAATAAAAGTAAGAATGCTAATTTTTTCATTTTATAGATTGTTTGTGTTTTTTTAGACGCAGCTATGCTAATTCAATTACAAAATTTCTTCTCCAATTTTTAAATTGAATCTTTTACGAAATAAATATACAATGCCATACAAGAGCGGAGTATCTAATGCAGCCACAATAATTTTGAATAAAAAGCCACTAATTAGTAAGTCAGTAAATATAGACCAAGGTAAAATTTCAAAAGAAGATAATAAAAATAGCACTGTAAACGTGTCTATAAATTGCGAGGCAAAAGTAGAAAAGTTGTTACGCAACCAAAGATGTTTTCCGTGCGTAAGTTTTTTCCAAAAATGAAATATTCTGATATCTATAAATTGAGCAAATAGATAAGCTAGCATCGAAGCAAATACAGCTAAAGGAGACAAGCCAAAAACTTGATGAAATGTTTTATCATCTACAGGAGAATTAACTATTGCAGGCGAAAAATCTGCTATTAAAATAATCAACATCGAAAAAAACGAGGCAAAAATACCAGCAATTACTACTTGGTTCGCCTTTTTTTTACCATAAATTTCCGATAAAATATCTGTGATTAAAAAAGTAATGGGATACGGTAAAATACCTACAGAGATTTCGAATCTGTATATTCCAAAAGGTTCCCAATAAAAAAACTTTTGAAAAATTAAATTAGAAGCAACCAAAGAAGCGATAAATAATGCAGCAAGTACAAGATAAATAGTATCGGCTAATTGTTTGTCTTTTTCTTTCATATGAACGAAGGTAGTAAATATTAGTTTTGTTTCACAACAAAATAAATAGATTAAACAAAAATAGAATTACTTTCAAATCCCTCCAAGTTTTAACCTTATAAAATCACGGTTTTATAGTCTCTAATAAAAAGGTTATTTTTGCCCCACAAACAACAAAAAAAGAATAAAAATGAAAGCATATATTTTTCCCGGACAAGGAGCTCAATTTACAGGAATGGGGTTAGATTTGTACGAAAAATCTGCATTAGCACAAGAATATTTCGAAAAAGCAAATGACATATTAGGGTTCTCGATTACCGATATTATGTTCGAAGGAACTGCAGAGCAATTAAAAGAAACAAAGGTTACGCAGCCTGCTATTTTTTTACATTCGGTAATTTTAGCAAAAGTTTTAGGAGATTCTTTTAAACCAGAAATGGTTGCCGGCCATTCGTTAGGTGAATTATCTGCTTTGGTTGCTAACGGAGTTTTATCTTTTGAAGACGGATTGACATTGGTTTCTAAAAGAGCTTTGGCAATGCAAAAAGCTTGTGAAATTGCTCCGTCTACAATGGCAGCAGTTTTAGGTTTGGCAGATGAGGTTGTAGAAGAAACTTGTGCAGCCATAGATGGTGTTGTAGTAGCTGCAAATTACAATTGCCCAGGGCAACTAGTGATTTCTGGAGAAATTGAAGCGGTAGAAAAAGCCTGTGAAGTTTTAACAGAAAAAGGAGCAAGAAGAGCATTGATACTACCAGTTGGAGGTGCATTTCACTCACCAATGATGGAACCTGCAAGAGAAGAGTTGGAAGCAGCAATTAAAGCCACTACTTTTAGTGAACCAACGTGTGCTGTATATCAAAATGTAGTTGCAAAAGCAGTTACAAATCCAGAAGAAATTAAAGAGAATTTAATTGCCCAATTGACTGCGCCAGTAAAATGGACACAGTGTGTACAAGCAATGATTGCTGATGGAGGAACAGAATTTATAGAAGTAGGACCAGGTAAAGTTTTACAAGGTTTAATGCGTAAAATAGATAGAAGTGTTACTGCAAGTGGAGCAAGTTTTACAGAATAAATAAAAACATTTTAAAAGTTAAAATCCCAATTTCAAAATATTGAAATTGGGATTTTTTATGCTTATAAATCAAGATTTTTAATTCTTAATCTTCTTTTGTCTTTCGTTTAATAAAATAGGTTCTCCATAACCTAATTCTTTCATTCTTTCTAATTGTGTTTCTGCATCACCAACAACCAACCAAATCATTTTATTAGGATTTACGTATGTATTTGCTAACTCTGCAATTCGTTCTTTTGTCATGTTGTTTACAGTGTTTTCTCTGTCTTTTACATAATCTGCCTTTAAACCATAATTTGCAATATTAGATAACATTCTTAATTTAGCACCGGCAGTTTCAAAAGCTCTGGCATTACTTTTAATTAAGAAACCTTTGGTTGTTTCTAAATCTTTATCAGAAAATGTTTTAGGATACTCTTCTAAAATTTTCTTAACTGCTTGTGCAGATTCTAAAGTAACATTAGATCTTACACCACTAGAAATTGTAAAAGTTCCTTTTGCTTTTGTTCCTGAAAAACCAGAACGAATACCGTAAGTATAACCTTTTCCTTCTCTTAATTCTTGCGTTAAACGAGACGCAAAACCACCACCACCAAGAATATAATTCATAACAGAAGCAGCGTAATAATCTTTATCTGTAGCTGCTAATGCTGGTGCACCAAATTGTAAAACAGATTGTTTTGCATTTGGTATATCATAAAAATAAACAACAGGTTTGTTAGGTGCATTTGGTGTTTTATATTCCGGAATCGTAACAGCTTTTGAGTGCCAGTTTGTGTTTAAAGTAGCCAGAGAATTTACAACAGTTTCTTCTGTAATGTCACCAACAATCAACATTTTTGCAACAGAAGGAGAAATGTAATTGTTATAGTATTCTTTTAAATCTTCAATAGAGATATTTTCTACTGATGAAATTGTACCTAATGTGTTTTTAGATCGGATGTTGTCTTCACCATAAATTAAAGTATTGTATGCATTTCTTGCAACCGAGTTTGGACTTGCTTCTTGTTGTCTTAAATTAGAAATAGTCGCTTTTTTAAGTAATGCAAATTCTGTTTCATCAAATCTTGGTTCTAACAACATTTCTTGCGCTAAAGCCAAAGTTTTGGTATAGTTTTTAGCTAAAGTTGTTCCGCTTAAAGTAATGTTTTCTTTAGTTGCGTAAATGTAGATAGAAGCACCTAATTCTTGAATAGCTTCTTCTAATTGTTGTACGCTTTTGTTTTTAGTTCCTTTATTTAACAAGTCTGCAGTTAAATTAGCAACACCTAATTTATCTAAAGATTCTAATAACTGTCCACCATCAATAGTCAAGTTAAAACGCACTAACGGTACTTCGTTATTTTCGATCCCGTAAATTTTTAAACCATTTTCTAAACCTGCTTCGTAAACTTTTGGCACTGCTAATGAGGGTGCTTTACCATATTCTGGTTCTGTACTTCTATCGAAAGAAGATAGAGTTTTCTTATAAGTAGCTGCAATTTTAGGGTCAAAAGTTTCTTCTGCGCCATTAACAATTTTTTCTTCGACAACATTTGCCAAAGTAGAACCTTTAAGAGCAAGTTCTGCGCTGTTTTTAGGAACAAAACTAGTAGCAATGTAATTTTTATCTTTAATATACGTATTGTAAACACGCATTACATCGTCTTTAGTAACTGCTAGCGTTTTTTTAATATCTTCCGTAGCAAAACCAGGATTTCCTAAATATGTATTATTAGAAGCTAAGTTAGATCCTTTCCCTAAAACACTCGATAAACCTAAATAAAATTGAGTTTCTTGTCCTGCTTTTATTCTTTGTAAATCTTTATCAGAAATACCTTCAGATTCAAACTTTGCAAACCCCTTTTCGATACCTGCTTTTACTTCATCTAAATTTTTACCGTTAAAAGCTCTAACAATTAATTGAGTTTCACCAGCCAATTCAGATGCATAATTATACATCACTGTGTTAGATGTTAATTTTAAATCGTCTACTAAAACAGTGTTAAGTGGTGCAGATTTTCCGTCTGATAAATACTGAGTTAAAACTTCTAAAGCATACGAATCTTCGTGATACATTTCTACACTTGGCCAAACCATTGTTAATTGTGGTACTCTAGCAAAATTGTCTTCATAATATAAAAACTTTGTTTCTTTAACTTCACCTGGTTTTTTCTCTAAAGCCGGAATTTCTTCTCCTTTAGGAATTTCATCAAAATATTTATGAACCCATTTTGTTGCTTCTTCAATATTAATATCTCCAGAAAGTACTAAAGTAGCATTATTTGGCACATACCATTTCTTGTAAAAATCTTTTACATCTTGTAAAGTTGCATTTTGTAAATCTTCTAAAGAACCAATTACTTGCCAATTGTAAGGATGATTTTTTGGGTACAAATTTTTACCGATTACGTATTGGTTGTGTCCGTATGGTCGGTTATCTACACTTTGTCTTTTTTCGTTTTTTACAACTTGTTTTTCTTTTGCTAAAACAGGTTCTGTAACCGTATTTATAAAATACCCAAGTTTGTCTGCCTCTGCCCAAATCATTTTTTCTAAAGCATCTTTTGGCACTGTTTGTAAGTAGTTTGTTCTGTCTCTAGAAGTAGAGCCATTAGCACCAGAACCACCAATTCTTGCACTCATTTTATCTAAACCACCTTTTCCTAAGTTTTCTGATTCTAGAAATAGTAAGTGTTCAAATAAATGAGCAAAACCTGTTCTACCTTCTTTTTCTCTTGCAGAACCAACATGAACCATTAGTTCTACTGCAACAACAGGATCTGATTTATCTACATGAAAAATAACATCTAAACCATTGTCTAGCTCTATTTTTTTGTAATTAACACTAAGTTCTGTTGTTGTTTCTTTGGATGAATTGTTACAAGCAATAAAGCTTGCAATTGCTATAAAAGCAATACATATTTTTTTCATTTTAGTTGATTTTATGGCTTTAAAGTTACTAAAATAGAAAGTGAAGATTTACTGTTTTGTTGTTAAAATATAAATAAAAAAAATCTCAAAACAATTGTTTTGAGATTTTATAAGTTATTTAGCTAAAACACATTCGTTACAATCTTTTATTTGACCGTAATAGGTTTCTCTATATTTATGTATCGTTTTAATAGGTATTACGTTTAAAATTGTTTTTTTAATGTAAGTTACGTTTGTGTGAAGCTTACCCATTTTTGGTGTGTAACGCTTTTCTAGACGTGTTTTTCTTTTAATTTTAATCAGTTTCATGTTTTCTAGTATCATTGTAATTAATAAGCCACAAAGTTAAAGCGATAAAAAAGCCATATCAATTTAAAAGTGTTAAAACCCCAAGATGTGTACGAGAAATAAGAATCTGAAAATAGAAGGAGATTACAATTGTAAATATGTTAATACTTGCGGAATATAATTATCATATAAAAAGTCTTTTTGGTTGATTTTTGATGAAAAACACAAAAAATCACTATAAATTAACATAAAATGCGTCAATTTATAGTGATTTCTTCTTGAAATAGATTTTATAAAACCTATTTATTTTGTTGTTGTTGCCATTTCCAAGCAGACGCTAAAGCTTCTTCTAAAGATTTTTCTGTTTGCCAGTTTAATTCTTTATTGGCAATAGTTGTATCTGCATAAGCTGCTGTAATATCACCTTCTCGTCTGCCAACAATTTTATAATTTAGTGGTTTTTTAGATGCCTTTTCAAAAGCTTTTATTACTTCTAAAACAGAACTACCTGTACCGGTTCCAACATTAAAATACTCGAATTTTTCTTTGTTATTTTTTTCTAACAAACGCTGTAATGCAGCAATATGTGCTTTGGCTAAGTCAACTACATGAATATAATCTCTAACCGCTGTACCATCTGCAGTAGCATAATCATCACCAAAAACAGATAATTCTTTTCTGATGCCTGCTGCGGTTTGTGTAACATACGGAATTAAATTTTGAGGAACGCCAATAGGCAGCTCACCAATTTTAATACTTTCGTGCGCACCAATAGGATTAAAATAACGCAAAGCAATTGCATTTAAACCATGCGCTTTGCATGTTTCTTGTATAATTTCTTCTCCTATTTGCTTGGTGTTTCCGTAAGTAGATTCTGCTTTTTTTACAGGTGCATTTTCAGTAATTGGTAATTCATCTGCCTGTCCATACACAGTGCAAGAAGAAGAAAAGATAAAATTATCGATGTTTCTATCTCGCATTTCTTGTAAAATGTAAACCAAACTACCAATATTATTTTCGTAGTAATCTAAAGGATTCTGTACGCTTTCGCCAACGGCTTTAAAGGCGGCAAAGTGAATAATCCCATCAACTTTATTGTTTTTAAAGAAATTATTTACATCACTTTTAATACGTAAATCAATTTGATGAAACTCTGGTTTTGTACCTGTAATATCAGAAATACTATCTAAAACACTTATTGTTGTATTCGATAAATCATCTATAATAACTACTTCAAAACCTTTTTCTTGAAGTTCTACAACTGTATGCGAACCAATAAAACCTAAACCACCTGTAACCAATATCTTTTTCATAGAAAGTTGTTATTTGATAAAGTTATTTATTGTATTTGTAATAAATTCTAATTGCTCTGTATCTAATTCTGTGTGCATTGGTAAAGAAATTACCGTTTGAATTAACTTGTTAGTAACAGGAAAATCCGTTTCATTATATCTATCGTCTTTATATGCTTTTTGTGCGTGTAAAGCAACAGGGTAATAGATTGCATTCGGAATTCCGTTGTCTAGCAAGTGCTTGTGTAATTCATCTCTTTTGCCATTTGTAATTTGCAATGTGTATTGATGAAAAACATGACAATCACAAACATCACAAATTTCACCACAACTATTGGTTGCATTCGATTTTGTAGTTGGTGTTATAATATTTGGGTTGCTAGCAAATGCTTTGTTGTAAAACCTAGCAGCATTTCTTCTAGCATTACAATAACTATCTAAAAGAGGTAATTTTGCTTTTAAAACTCCAGCTTGTATAGAATCTAATCTAGAATTTACGCCCACAACATCATGATAATAACGCGTGTACATTCCGTGATTTACAATTCCTCTAATTGTATGTGCAAGTGCATCATCATTTGTGAAAATAGCACCACCATCTCCGTAACAACCTAAATTTTTTGACGGAAAAAACGAAGTTGTACCAACATTACCAATAGTACCAGCTTTCTTTTTTGATCCATCTTTAAAAGTATAATTTGCACCAATTGCTTGTGCATTATCTTCTATAACAAACAAATTATGTTCTCTTGCAATTTCCATTACGGCATCCATATTGGCTACTTGGCCAAATAAATGAACCGGCACAATTGCTTTTGTTTTAGGAGTAATTGCTTTTTTTAAAGCCTCTATATTAATGTTAAAAGTATCTTGATCTACATCAACTAAAACAGGTGTTAATTTTAATAGCGCAATTACTTCTACAGTTGCAGCAAATGTAAAATCTGCAGTAATTACTTCATCACCTTGTTCTAAACCTAAGCCCATCATTGCTATTTGCAATGCATCTGTACCATTTGCACACGGTATTACATGTTTAACGCCTAAATATTTTTCTAAATCTGCTTGAAATTCATGAACCAAAGGTCCATTAATATATGCCGATGTATTTAGAACTTGTTCAATAGAATTATTAACAGAGTCTTTTATTTTTGCATATTGACCTTGAAGGTCTACCATTTGAATTTTTTTCATGAAGTATGATTTAATAATCAGTTTCAAAAATACAATTTAAATCTATTATCTTTGGATTTATGAAACACATTTCCTTGAAATTTATTAAAAAAATTGTTGCTATTTTATTTATAGTAGTTGTAGGTTTGGTAGTAGCTGCTATGTTTTATTTTAATAGTTTAAAGCCAGATTATAATGGTGAAATAGAAATTGAAAACACTACAAAAGATGTAGCGGTTTATTTTGATGAAATAGGAGTACCTCACATCACAGCAGAAAACCAAAAAGATGCATATGTGGCTTTAGGTTATGTGCATGCGCAAGATAGGTTGTGGCAAATGGAACTGATTAGAAGAATTGCCGCAGGAAGGTTGGCTGAAATTTTCGGAGAAAAGTTAATACGTACAGACAAATTATTTTCTGGTTTAGGCATCGAAGAAGCAGCAGAAAAAACAATACAAAATTTAAATAAGAATTCTGAAGCTTATAAAATGGCAATGGCTTATTTAGATGGGGTAAATCAATATATAGAAAACGGAACAACACCTATAGAGTTCAGATTGGTTGGCGTAAAAAAAGAAAAATATAAGCTAAAAGATATGTATAATGTTTTTGGTTATATGGCTTTTAGCTTTGCTATAGCACATAAAACAGATCCGATGCTTAATGAAATTAAAGAAAAATTAGGTGACACATATTTTAATGAATTACTCGCAGTAGAAAATAAAAACTTAACTCTAATTCCAAATGAAAAGAACGCAGAAATAACTGGTGCTTTTTCAAAGGAAATGCAAAATCTTACTGCAGTTTTACCAATTTCGCCATTTATAGGCAGTAACTCTTGGGTTATTGGCGCAGATAAAACCAAAAACGGAAAAGTAATTTTTGCGAACGATCCTCACATTGGTTATTCGCAACCTTCCGTTTGGTATCAAGCGCATATTAAAACTCCAGATTATGAAATGTATGGTTTTCATTTAGCATTGGTTCCTTTTCCGCTTTTAGGACATAATAAAGACTATGCTTACGGATTAACCATGTTCGAGAATGATGATGTCGATTTCTATGAAGAGCAAAATAACCCGAAAAATGAAAATCAATATTTTTACAAAGATGGAATTTTAGATTATAAGAAAATTGAAAAAAGATTAAAAGTTAAAGACGCTAAAGATTCTTTGTATACAATAAAAGTTAGCAAACACGGGCCGTTAATGAACGGAATTATAGATCCTTTGCAAACAAAAAAGCCAATAGCAATGCAATGGATTTATACCAAGTTAGAAAACCAAATTATGGATGTAGCTTATGAAATTTCTCATGCAAAATCTTTATCTGATTTTAAAGAAGGTGCAAGTAAATTGCATGCGCCAGGTTTAAATATGATGTACGGAGACGCAAAAAATAACATTGCATGGTTTGCTTCTGGTAAATTGTATAATTACAGAGATTCTTTATACACTAAAACTTTTTTAAACGGATCTTCGGGTACAGACGAGATTTTAAATTACATAGATTTCGATGAGAATCCGCAAGCAGTAAACCCAAAAAGTAATTATGTGTATTCAGCAAATAATCAACCAGATTCTATTCAGCATAAACTATATCCCGGTTATTATTTAGTAGAAGATAGAGCAAGAAGAATAGAAAACCTGTTAACTCCTAAAAATGATTGGTCTAAAGAAGATGTAGCAACAATGCTTATGGATGTGACATCGCCAGTAATACCAGAAATTTCTAGAGATTTAATTGCGGCATTAGATCAAAGTAATTTTTCTGCAAGTGAAAAAACAGCCGTTACTATTTTAAAAGAATGGCAAGGTAATTTTGATAAAGAAGAAGTTGCACCAACAATTTATAATAGATTTATTTACGAGTTTCAAAAAAACACCTTTGCAGACGAAATGCAGAAAGGATATTTTCAATTTATAAACACACCTTTTGTAGAAAAAGTGTTGCCTGTTCAAGCAAAAAGAGAAAATTCAGTTTGGTGGGATAACGTAAATACTGTTAACAAAATTGAAACTAAGCAAGAGATTGTTACCAAATCATTTCAAAAAGCATTTCAGTTTTTAGAAAATCAATTAGGTGCTAATGTTGCTGGTTGGAAATGGGAAAGAGTAATTTCTGTAGAACACAAACATGCCGTTGGTGAAGTAGCTTTACTAAGAAAATATTTTAACGTTGGTCCGTTTATAACTAATGGTGGAGACCAAGTGATTAACAATCAAATTTACGATATCGATTCTACAGGATATTACAAAGTAAAAGCAGGCCCATCTACAAGAAGAGTTGTCGATTTTTCTGATGTAGAAAACAGTTTAGCCATTGTGCCAACAGGTCAATCTGGTCGAGTATTTAGTAAGCATTATAAAGATCAAGCTCAAAAATACTTAAATGGCGAGTATGTAAAAATGATGCTTAATCAAACAGAAATTAAAAACAGTAAAAACCTTTTAATCTTAAAAGCACAGTAGTAATTAGTAAAACTAATTTTAAAATGTACTTTTGCGGTATAAAAAATAAATAATGAGTTTACAACAAGAGCTAGAAAGTAGAAGCGGTAACCAATGCGAATTGTGTGCTGCAACAAATAATTTATCGATTTACGAAGTAAAACCAACTTCTACAGGTGGTGTAGATGGTAGTTTGTTGGCAT